>JABDFQ010000005.1 GCA_013286495.1 Gammaproteobacteria bacterium
TCGAAAATTTTTATATCTTCTGGTGTGCCGATATTGTGCCAGCAACCCTGATAAATTTCGCCTGTCACTTTTCCTGCAGCGATTGCAGGATTTAATACACTGGTCAAACGGAAATATTCAATCTTGCTGCCTGCAAATAATTCCGGCGAGTATACACCCATACCACCGAGATTAAATTTTTCATCTGCTGTTAATAAAACCTTGCCTGCATGCAACCCATAATCACCTTGCGGATGATAGGGAGGATTATTCACCATCACAATATGCGCTAATCCATCGGGAAATATCGGTAATGTTGCGAGTGGAAAATGTGTAATGATATCGCTGCTAATCACAATAAACGGTGCATCACCTAATAATGGTAACGCCTGAACAATACCGCCACCTGTTTCCAGACGTTCTGGTTCTTCTGAGTATTGAATACGCACATCATATTTTTCACCATTCCCCAACACTTGTTTCACTTGTTCACGCTGCCAGGAAATATTGATAACGATATCGTGAATGTTCGCTTTTTTTAATGTATCCAGCGTGTATTCAATCAAATAACGGCCGCCTACTTTTAATAAACATTTTGGCGTGTGAGTGGTTAATGCACCCATGCGTTCACCACGTCCTGCTGCCAGTATCATCGCTTTCATTTATTGACTCGCTCCATTGCAGGTTGAATGGTGATACGCAAATAATCATGCAAACGTGTTAACTCAGGATAATGATGGCTGACCTGAATCAGGTAATTTAATGCGCGTGGCATATAGCGCAAATAACGCGATTGATGATCACGCACTTGCTTGCGTGCAAAGGTCAGCATAGCTTTCAGATGACGCTGCATGCCCATCCAGTCAAACCAGCGCAGAAAAACTTCCGATGATATTCCAGCCAATTCGCCGCGTTCCTGCAATCGTTGTAAATATGAAACTGCCAGTGCAATTACTTTTTCTCTTGGCCAATCGATATAACAATCACGTAATAATGAAGCAAGATCATAAGTAACTGGCCCAATGAAAGCATCCTGAAAATCGAGAATACCCACTTCATTATTGGGCAATACCATCAAGTTGGCGGAATGATAATCACGATGCATAAAAACTTGTGGCTGGGAAATTGCGGAATTAACTAATAATTCATAACACGCATCCAGTTCAGGTTCTGCGAGTGGCAATGACAAACCTAACCATTTACACCACACCCAATCCTTGTGCCATGCCCATTCCTGTCGCATAAAATCGGCAGTGAAAGGTGGAATGATATAGCCTTCCACATAGCGACAAGCTTGCAGGTTCGTCAATGCGTCCAGTGCAATTCCATATAAATGATCCATATTTTCTGGCATCAATGTGCGCAGGTAAGTCGCATCGCCAAAATCTGTGAGCAGCAAAAAACCTTTTTCAGGATCAGCATGAATGACTTCTGGCGTATGCAAACCCATATTGCGCAATGTCTTGCTGATGGCAATAAAAGGACGACAATTCTCAAGCTGTGGTGGCGCATCCATGACAACATAACTTTGTTGTTTGGCATGCAGCCGAAAATAGCGGCGGAAACTCGCATCACCCGTCATGAGCGCAAGGGAATCCGGTTCCAGCCGACAAACCGAAGCAAGCCATTGTTCCATAGCTTTTTTTCTCACCACTTTTTCCGAAATTTTTGCTTCAAGCGTGGATTCCATTGTTTACCCCTTTTCGCTACACTCGGCAGTTTGAAGAAAGATGACATTTTAGGTGTTTAAAATGAGTGATGACAAGCGATTACGCAAACGATTAATGCATTTTTTTATAACCATCACCATTTGTCTGCCATGCATTTGTCTGGCTGAATATCCGGCGTCCTACATCAACACACTCGCTGCACAAAGCGTCGCTAAACATCTGGGCTGGATACCAGATGCAGATTTATTATGCGGTGGTTATTATTACGACGAACCCATTGCTGTCACGACAGAAAACAAGGAAGCCGTCACCATCACCTCTGCTGGTGGTTTATTATCCCAGCGTTCGACATCCACCCTCGAAGGGAGAGTCACCATCACACGTGCTGATCAGCAAATTATTGCCAACAAGGCTTATCTTTATCGCGATCCGGTGACTGGTAAATTAAATGCCGTAGATATGATTGGCGATGTGCATTTGCGCGAAGAAAATAGTCTCGTGCTTGGAAAAAAAGGTCGTTACAATTTTGACACCAAAGCAAAATCCTTACTCGATATTATTTATCGCACGCCCATCGATAGTAAAAAAGTCGATGTCGCAAAAACCAATGCCAATGAAACAAAAAAACTGATTGCCATTGGCAGTGCAGCAGAATTTTCGCAAAAGGAAAAAAATGTTTATGAATTATATCGCGCGAGTTTCACCACTTGTCCGCCAGTTGCAATACCTGCATGGAAAGTGAGAGCCAGTCATATTGTTTTAAATAAAAATACAGGTCGTGGTTATGCCACACATGCACGTCTGGAAGTAAAAAATGTTCCCGTGCTTTACATGCCATATCTCAATTTTTCTATCGACAAACAACGCAAGAGTGGTTTTTTATGGCCACAACTTGGTCCTTCCAATCGCTGGGGGCCGTTTATTCTCACGCCATTTTACTGGAACATGGCACCCAATTATGACATGACGATTACACCAGGTTATTTAAGCAAACGTGGTTTTCAATTCAACGATAAATTTCGTTATCTGACACCCACCAGTTCCGGTGATTTCATGTTTAGCGTTTTGCCCAATGATCGTTTCTTTCATGAGTTCCAGCAATCTGCAGCAAATAATACGGATTACACCAATCCTATCGATACCAAAACACAACCTGCAGCTGTGACTAGCGCTGAATTAAATCGCCTGCTTAATTCCAGTGATACGCGCAAAAGTTTTATCTGGCGTAATGATTCACGTTATAACGATAACTGGTCATCGCATGTTGATTTTAATTATGCCGGTGATGATTATTATTTACGTGATTTCGGTCAGACATTAAATGAAATTTCATCCAATCAATTATTACAGGAAGGTGCGCTTTATTATAAAAACCAGAACTGGAATTTCACGTCGCGTTTGCAAACTTATCAAACCTTGCATCCGATACAGGAAGCACCCGTTGCCAATCAATATCGTCGTTTTCCGCAATTCATTTTAAATGCAGATTATCCTGATCAAATCTTTGGTCTGGATTATTTTATGAGTAGTGAAGCAGCGAACTTTACGCAATTAAAAACACCAGGTTCGCCTATTAGTAATCCTGTAGGTACACGTTTACATTTTCAACCCGGCATCAGTTTACCGATTTATCGTTCTGCATTTTATATTGCCCCACGCGTGCAATTTGCCATGACACAATATAATTTGCATCAGATTGAAGATACCAATACGCCTGGAAATAAAAATCGTGCGTTGCCAATTATAGATGTGGTCGCAGGCATCATGATGGATAGACCATTTAATTTATTTGGTCACAGTTATCAGCAAACACTGGAGCCGCAAGTTTATTACACTTATATTCCGTATCGTAATCAGTACAGCATTCCTCTATTTGATACCACGGTAAACACACTCACTTACGATCAGATTTTTAATTACAATCGTTTCACTGGCATCGATCGCATTGGCGATACCAATCAACTCGCATGGGGTATTACTTCACGTCTGATTGATAGTGATACGGGTGTGGAAAAAGTGCGAATTGGTGTGGGTAATATTATTTATTTTGCCAATCGCCGCATTACACTTTGTACCAGTCCTGCTGTGTGTAATGATTATTTTGGTAATCCCAGCAATAAATATTCATTATCACCTGTTTCCGGTGTATTAGTTTATAACATCAATCCCGCATGGAATTTTAATACCAATGTTATCTGGGATCCGATTTCAAAACAGTTATCGAATAGCACAGTTGCATTCCAGTATCGTCCTGATGAATTACGTTTGTTCAACGTTGGTTATACCTATGCACGTAGTGGTGATATCTGGGGTGGTGTACAAACCAATCAATCCATCGACAATCTGAAAGTCACGGATGTCTCTGGCGCATGGCCTTTATATCATAATGTTAGCGTCGTTGGACGCTGGAGCCAGAACTGGAACCGCGCACATTTGCAGAACCTGGTGTATGGGTTACAATACGACACTTGTTGCTGGACGCTACGCTTAGTCGGCGGCAGGGCATTTAGAGGATTGATACAACAACCCAGTAATCCCAGCAAGCTTGTGCCGAATTACGCCAATGAAGGTTATATTCAATTCTCATTAAAAGGATTAGGTGATATTGGTTCAGGAAATCCTTCGGGATTATTACGTGGTATTCCAGGTTATAAATCGCAATTTGGACAGGAAATATAAATGAAAAAAATCATACTGCTTACCTTGTCATTATTTCTGATCAACATAGATCTGGCTTATGCAGAAAAAGAGCCGCTGGATAAAATTGTTGCCGTGGTAAATGATGATGTTGTTACAAAATCCGAATTAAATCGTTCCATGACGATTGCCAAAATTCAGGCAAAAGAACAAGGCATGGAAATATCCCATGACAAACTGCAATCAAACGTGCTCGATGATTTGATCAATAAAAAATTGCAATTACAAATTGCAAAACAGGTTGGCATTCAGTTTACTGATGAAGACATTGATCGCGTCATAAAAAATATTGCTGAAAAAAATAATATAACAGTCGCGGATTTATATGAGCGTATCAATCATGAAGGCATGTCGACCAATCAGTATCGCAATGAACTCAAGGAACAAATGACCGTACAAAAATTGCAGCAACAGGAAGTGGCCAGTCATATTGTCGTGACACCGGATGAAATCAAAAATTTTATGCACAAACTTCCGACACAAAGTAATGCACCACGTGAAGTACATCTGGAAGATATGCTCGTACCACTTTCTGAAAACGCTTCCGCTGATGATGTCAATCAAGCTGAAAAACAGGCAAAAACATTGATGACACGTTTGAACAATGGTGAAAAAATTGATACCGAACGTAATGATCTTGGCTGGCGTAAAGCGAATGAAATCCCCAGTGTATTCGCACAATATGTTGCAAATCTCAAAGCCAATGAAGTGGCAGGCCCGATACGCGCAGCAAATGGTTTTCATGTCATACGTTTGATTGCCGATCGTTCACTGGGTGGGAAAGTAGAAACACCACAGCGTGATCAGGCTGAACAATTACTCATGCAGCAAAAGTTTCAGGAAAAAGTTAAACACTGGGTATCAAAAATGCGCAGCCAGGCGTTTATTTCCAGAACCATGACTTCATGAATGCAACGGTAAAACGATTATTGATTACGCCAGGTGAACCTGCAGGAATTGGTGCAGACATCACCTTGCAACTTGCTGAACAGGATATTGCTGCAGAATTAGTGGTGATCGCAGATCCTGAATTATTATTAGCACGCGCGCAACAATTAAAAATCAGCATTGAACTTTTGTCTTGCGATTTGCAACAGGCGCCTGAAAAAAATCGTTCCGGTACATTAAAAATTATTCCGCAGAAATTACACGCACCGGTTGTTGCGGGAAAGCTCGATAAAAAAAATGCGGCTTATGTGATGGAAACCTTGCGTATTGCAGCAGAAATTGCCTCGCAAAACAAAGCGCATGGCATTGTCACAGGTCCAGTACAAAAAAGCATAATGAATGATGCTGGCATTGCTTTTTCTGGTCATACTGAATTTTTTGCAGATTATTGTCACGTGCCACAAACCGTCATGTTATTTGTTGTTGATCAATTAAAAGTTGCATTAGCGACAACTCATTTGCCGCTTGCGAAAGTTTCCGCTGCGATTAACAAAAACAAACTGCAAACCGCTCTCACTATTTTGCGCAATGAATTAATTAAAAAATTTCATATTAATGATCCACGCATTCTTGTTTGTGGTTTAAATCCGCATGCAGGAGAAAATGGACATCTCGGTCGTGAAGAAATTGATGTGATTACACCCGCGCTGAATGAATTACGTGCGCAACAATTTCAATTAATCGGTCCTTTGCCAGCTGATACCATTTTTACACCTGCGATTTTGCAACAAGCGGATGTCGTGCTCGCCATGTATCATGATCAGGCATTACCATTAGTGAAGTATCTTGGCTTCGGACACGCAGTAAATGTCACTCTTGGTTTGCCATTCATCCGCACATCCGTTGATCATGGCACAGCACTTGATATGGCAGGAACAGGAAAAGCAGATGCTGGTAGTTTACTCGCTGCAGTGAAATTGGCAGTGGAATTGTGATTGAGTTCATTTATTCAAGTTATTAAACCGGTAGAAAATTTCAGCCGGTTTGTTTTTATTATCGATGTTTATTAATTATATGTGCTTGATGAACTCATTGTATTCTTTCTGACTGATGTTTTTTTCTCTTATTCTATTTTTAGCTGAAATATCATAGACAACTTCCTTGGCACTAATAAAAGGTTTTGGAAAAGCCATTCCTGAAAAATAATATGCTTCATCAAGATAAATAAATTGTGTGTCGCTTATCCATTTTTTCAAATTTAATCCATGAAAAATATATCTAAAATTTTTACCGGTATAATCATTTTCAGATTCATTCATATCAAACCAGGTTTTGTTTTTTGTATCGTATATACGAACAACACTTGCGCCATCCAATACTAAATAGCGCATAGAAGGAGAAAGCGAGCCAGAAACTTCCCAATCGATAAGTTTTAGAAATTTAATTTCTCTTTTATTTATATCTGCGACAAATAACATTGCTGGACCACCTCCTGTACCAATATCATATGTCCCGTAACTCAAATAAATTTTTTTATTTTTCTCATCATACGCGACAATTTGAGGCTCCGATCTAACAAGGCAATTTTTATAGCAGAATTTGGTATCTTCCTCACATACAATAAGCCCCAAATCATAACAATCCTGAATTGTAAAAGGCAATTGATCAGTTGTTATCGTCCACAATGTTTTATCTACGATTTTATGAAAAGGCTTAATTACTTCAGAAAAATCTACTGGATTTTTTTTACTTTGTGTACTGATGGCCTCAATAATCACTTCGGGTTTTGTATATTTACCACCAGTAATTCTTACTGCTGTATTTTTATAAATTGTTGTATGAGAATCTCCCTGAATCTCTACCCCTGCTTCCAATCCCATTGCAGTAGTCGTGTATATAAAAAATAGCAAAGCAATTAATGTTATTTTCATATTATTTCCTAATCAATACTAATTAATACAACAAAAAATAAGCTATTTATCAATATTACAAGCTAGCACTTTATCTACGTATTCAGCATCATATCCACCTTTATGTTCAATCCTGCAGGATGGATCTATTACCCATTCACCTTTGCATTCTGGGTGATCCCAAGGCTTCCATCTGTATTCCCTGCCGCAGTTGTAACGCCTCAAAGTTTCCCTTTCAATCTGATCAGCATTAAGTGGTGGCAATGATTCGCAAGCGGGGAGATGCAATTTTTTTCTTTCGTCATTCATACGCTTTAATTCACCTTTATGCATAACAAGAGCTTCGCGATGCTTCGCTCGATACAATTCCATACCAGCCTTAATATTTTCACGCCAATTCCAGACTTCTTCAGGAGTAGGCAAAGGTTTATATAATTGCATAATACCTGCACCGCCTCTAATTACATTTTCATTATCATCCACTCTTATACTGACTAATGGCATTCCAATCCCACCTTCTCTTGTCGCGTTGAATTGTTTATAGCGACTTTCAGTGCATGCAATCTTTCTGAGTACTGGATCTGTAATCATTTTTTCAATTTCAATTTGCCCTGGATTAGTACCTTTAAATTTATATTTCTTTTCATCCTGCATGTTTTGATAATAGATTACTTTTACTGTCAGCTCACCTCCCATAACATCACTAGCAATGTGCCTGCTGAGATTATTTTTATTACTTACATCATTCATATTATGAAAATCTGGAGTATATGTATCCTCCATCGTCATAACCTCATCTGTTGTCACATGTAATTCTTCAGCAGCTTTATCCCTGAAATCCATCTTCCATGTAAATGGCGGGATAAATTGATTTACTTTCATCTGGCTAAGCAACTTCGCCTTGAATGTTATCTCCGGCATTTTAGGTTCAGCCGTAATAATGAGGTTTTGCCTCATATCCGGTGCAACAATGCTAATTGGCACACGATGCAACATAATTGGTCCAGTATAATTTCCTGCAACCAATACGTGATAAGTACCGCTAATCCAGCTACAACCTTGCATGAAATATGCTTTTACCTCAGTTAAGTAATCAGGGCAGCCACTACCTTTCATGGACATTAAATAGTTAACCTCATTGTCTGCCACAACGCCTGACATTGATAAAGTACAGGCACCCGGGCGATCATCCGTTTTACCTTCAATTGAAGTATCAGTTTGTTTGAAGTGAATAGCATCCTGGGTGCCTGGTACTAAATACCAGTCACCATTCATGTTGCAACTCTCGCCTGCAATTGCGGCATGACAACAAAACAATGCTGTCAGCAAAATGATTTGTCTGATCGCGGACATATTTTTCCTGTGAACGTGATTGAATAAAATGAGGGGAAGAGAACGCGAATTAAAACAGAAAAAATAATAATTGTCACATGATTATTTTGAAGTGACGTCGTCCCGCGGCTTGTCCGCCGGACGACGTCACACCCTCATCACTTCCTCAACACCGCCATCGTCAGGCGATTCACAGAAACTAATTTACCTTCCTCATTTTTGATTTCAATTCCCCAGACTTGTGTGCTCTTGCCTAAATGAAATGGTTTTGCTGTACCAATCACATAACCTTCACGCATGGAACGAATATGATTGGTATTAATATCCAGTCCAACACAATAAAATTTTTCCATATCCACACAAAATTGCGCAGCCGTACTACCCACCGTTTCCGCCAGCACACACGATGCACCACCATGCATAATTCCCGCTGGTTGTTTGGTACGATGATCAACCGGCATGCGCGCGATGAGAAAATCATCACCAACATCTGTAAATTCAATTCCAAGATGCTCTGACATCGTGCCTCGACTACGCTCGGTGACAATCGCAAGATCAATATTCATTTGCCAAATTTTCATTGCTATATTCCTGTTTCAGGTTTAAATTACGCCACACATTGAAGACAAGCGACTAGCTTGCTTTACTCAAACAAAGTCCGTATCTTTTCTCGGTTGTGAATTATATCGGGTTCCTCATGAAAAAAATCATTTCATTTTTACTGGTGGTTTTCGCTTGGCAAAATATTGCCCAGGCTGCTGATTTAATTGAAGTTTATAGGCAAGCACAATGCAGTGATCCGATATTTCAACAAGCTGTTGCGCAGCGATTATCCACCAAAACTGGTGTACCAATTGCACTCTCCGCACTGTTACCGAATATACAATTTAATGTCACGCCTTCCATTCATCGCGTTGGTTATGCTGGTTCAAATTATGTTCTGGTTGTACCAGAACCAGGCACAACCACTTATCTGAATCCACGCAATTTAACTGAACGCAATAACACATTAAATTTGACACTCACACAAACTGTTTTTAACTTTGCACAATTTTCCACTGTCGCTCAACAAATTTCATTATCACGCGCTGCAGATGCCACATTAAATGCTGCCTTGCAAAATTTGATGGTGCGTGTTGCGAGTGCTTATTTTGCTGTATTGCAAGATGAAGATAATTTAAGTTATGCGAATGCTTCAAAAGAAGCGTATGCAGAACAGCTCGATCAAATTCGCAAACAATATCATGTCGGATTAAAAACGTTAACGGATGTTTACACTGCACAAGCATCTTATGATTCTGCTGTAGCGACTTATATAGGTGCAGAAACCACCTTGACGAATGACAGGGAAAATTTGCGCGTAATAACTGGGGTATATTATCCGCATCTTTCTGCATTAAGTGATTCCTTTCCATTAATCTCACCACAACCTGATGATATCGAAGCTTGGGTAAAACGTTCGCTTGTACAAAACTGGACGATCAAATCATCGCGATACGGTGTCGCCTCCGCGCGTGAAAATATTAATCAGCAATTAGCGGGGCACTTACCAAGTGCAACCGTGCAGGCTACGATGAATAAATTTACTGAAGATAATATCAACGATTACATTTCCTTTTCAGAACGTCCAGGCCCTGGCACAACTTCCGATCGTTATGTGATGTTAAATGTTAATTTCCCTATTTTTTCTGGTGGTGCAGTGGTCGCACAAACCAATCAGGCAAAATATAATTTTCAAGTCGCGCAACAACAACTGGAACAAACCATTCGCTCAACAGTGAATACCACCAGACAAAGTTATCTCGGCCTGGTTGCAGGTATCAGTCAAGTCAAGGCTGACAAGGAAGCGATTAAATCAACCATCAGTTCGCTTGAAGGACTGGAAGCCAGTTATCGCGTGGGAACAGAAACATTAGTAGATGTGCTCAATCAGCAACAAAAAGTGTATCAGGCACAAAAACAATATGCGATTGATCGCTATGCTTTCGTCAATAATATTCTTGCATTGAAACAAGCGGCTGGCACATTAAGCTTTACTGATCTTTGTGCTATCAATGCATGGTTAATTGAAGAAAGAAAACCCATGAAACAAGTTCATCGACGCAAGAAAGTAAAGGTATAAAGGAATGTCTTTTACACGTGATCCCGCTATTAAAAACGAAACACATGATGAATTAATAGACTTAAATCCTGAAACAATAGACGTAAGTGCTGCTGAAGCAATACAGGAAACAACTGCTTTACATCCCAGGGATGAAGATGTTGACCGCTATTTAGGTTTTTTTGAAGTCGCCTGGGATATTACCAAAACTGGGCTTCCGATTGCATTTTCCTACACGACCAGTATTTCCATATTAATAACTCTTTTATTTATTAATCTCGATGAAAATGAAGCGAATCGTGCTGCTGCGGTTTTGATTGCTGCTGTCAAAAATTTTATTGCGGTAGGTTATTCTCCTTTATTTGCGATGAGTCTTGTTATAAGCAAATATCTCGGCGAATTAAAAGCAGCACAGATGAAAGATGAATCAGATGAAGTGCTAAAAAAAATAAAACTCCAGATTGAACAAGTCAATAAAGCAGGCTGGATAATTGGCGCAAGCGTTACACCTTTCATTATTACTGCACTCGTTTTTTCTGAAAGTATTTTACATCATGTATTTCGACAAGACAGGGAAGTTGCTGCTGCTGCACAGGAATTTTTACAGATAGAAGCTCTTGCCCTGATTTTATTTCCAGCACGAATGTGTTCTGATCAAATACTCGTGAGTACGAAACATACTATTGCGGCCATGGTGATTGGTCTCATTTCCTTAAGCATTGGCACCGGTGTTGCCTGGTGGTTAGGTCGTAGCAATGCCGGTATTCCCGCATTGGGATTGCGTGGAATTGCTGCAGGATTTGCACTTGAAACCTGGTTAACTGCAATTGGTTGCAGTCTTTATATCGCCTTGCATCCTGATTTCAAGGATTATCGTTTTTTTAATTTTTGTAATCTTAAAGGTGTCGTTGAACAATTAAAAAATATTCTTGGCATTGGCTGGTCGATGGTAGTCGGATTATTTGTTGAAATGTCAATGGATCTTTATCTGGGAATCATCGCAGGATTAGTTGGCGTGCGTGAACAATCCGTCGTTAGTCTCATCATGCAAGTGGATGCACCTGTTTTTTTATTTTCACTTGCATTCACGCAAGTGTGTGCGCAACAAGTCGCCTATTACTCTGGACTCAAACATTATCGTAAAGCCAGTTCATTCGGTGAAAAAGGTTTGCTAGTTTCACTTCTTTTTATGTTGCCATTACCTATTCTATTTTCAGCGAAATCAGATTGGTTATTATCAGCAGCACTTAAAGACCATCATGAGATTCGTTATTTATTATCTATGCTGATAGTTGTATTTTCCGTTGCTTATATTCTTGATACCGTACGTTTCAATGCACTGCAACAATTGCGCGCCAAAGGTGATGTGACCTGGCCTACGCTTACTTCAAATTCAATATTAGTGCTTGGCATGGCGTTAACCGGTGCACTTGCCTTGTTTACTGATTTAGGTATTTATGGTGAAGCAGCGGGTTTGGCTATCACCATCACTACTGCGCTGATCGTGCTTTTAGGGCGTTACGCGACACAAATGACACCGGAAGAAATTAAAAAACCTGTCGCCAAATTCACCTTGAGCGGATGTTATGGCACTTTATTCAGACCACAAAATAAAAGATTAACGGAAATGGAAAACCTGGTGATCAATGATGAAGTCGGGATTGAAGCCCCTAATTTTACTTAAAACACATCACCAGGGAGAAATGGTAAATGCTCAGCGGGAATGCTTTTGATCAAACATTGCAAGCGTTAAAACAATATGCAAATACATATTTTCTCTTTGCCAATGATACTCAAAAATCGATACAACTCGTTCTTAAAAAATATTCAGCTGCATACATCAAACAACACCGCAACTCACTTGCTTGCACGGTGGAATATCTTGTTTACCAGTTAAAAAATGAAATATTGCTGGAGAAATTTTACACGGATAGCGAGTTGAAAAATTTATTCGATAGCATCAAGAAAAATACCGCAGTTGATATATATGATTATTACAAGAGTGAATTTACGTTTACCAATAATATTGTAGAGTGCACAAGCTGGTTGCAGGCTTTTAATAAAAAAGTTTTTGATCTCGATGCTCCCGAGAAAATCATCAGCAATCTCATAATGGAAATCATACAGGAAGCGAAAAAAGAGAATAGCATTGCGTTTAAGGAAATAAGTGAGAAGACGCTCTTTGATATAATGATTAAAGGGATACAGCATACTGATGAAGATGGCTCACTGAAAATCTTCCATTCATCCTTGCTACTACGTCATTATCAATTAGCATTATTAATCTTTTGTCATCTGAATAAACTGGCTATTCCTAAATGGCAGGATCAAGGAAATCATCCAGATACCTATAGGTTTTCTGCGCTGCTGCTTAATCTGGAAGGCGCCATTGACAATCATTATCTGGAAAAAAGTGCGTTAATATTGGATATTGTCAGTGGAATGGCGCAGTACACATTCATGCTGAACAAATTCCTTATTAAAGAACCAAACCTTAATTATCCGGCAAGTTTTTATCTTTATCTTATTTCCATTCACGAACAATTACATGATGCAAAAAATATTCTTTCAACATACGCACAAAAATTCTCTGCTGATTTTAGAATGGTGTTTGTTGAGACTTTCAATAAAATGTTGCCGCTTGAAAAATCATTAACTCATACATTTATTCTGAATATTTTGACCGAGCATCCGCATATATTGCTTGATAACCAATGGTATTATGATGAAACTCGCAATCAGTTATCGCTGGAAAACGAGTCTGGAAAAAAACGACAAATCACATTATTGCAAGGCGTTATTTTGTTGATGATTGGTGATGTGCATAAAGCCAAGAGCAAACTCAAGGGAACCCAAACAAACTATAAATACCTAAAATGGATTTCACTTTTCATTGAAAAGCTACCGATATGTGCTAATGCAATGATATATGCGAAACAATTAAATAATCTTTTCGCTGCAAATGATGTAATTAGCGGCTATACCAACAATGTTTACAAACCCATTTTTTTAAAAATGAATCAGCTTAATAATATAAGTCCAGCTGAAAATATTGCCTGCGACAAAACATCAGATTCCATAGCCAAATTAAAAAATTATCGTTTTTATGCTACTCAATGGAATAAGAGCAATGAAAAAACTCATTTTCTGAAATCCATTGAATTACTGCAAACATGGATCAGTCGCTCTGCACCTTATGATGGTAATAACTATGCTGTTCATACAGCCCTCAGTTTCTACATGAATAAAGACAATATATTATTCAAGGAGACCGTTTTATCGAGAAACCTGCATCTTCTGATGTGCCATCTCGGACAAAATTTTCAATTCGACGCCATCCATCCAGACAGTGAATTACTAACTGTATTAATGGTAATACAAGAAAAAACTCATATTGATTTACTGGAATTTTTTTCTCATAACCGCATCGAATTTAAAATCAACCCCAATGTTATTACGTATACTCGATGGATTGATGCCGCACTGTATGGTTCAATCACCTTGCCAGCGCCACCTTCAATCATGCAATTCATCCGCGATGAATTGCATTCTTCTGAAGAGAAAAGTTTTTTACCTGAATTATTTTATTTTAATAATTACTATGAGAAAGATGTTTTTTCTGCTTTATTGAACTTTAGCGATGACTTTAATTTTAATGATGAAGAGTTAGAAAGTTTATTAAGCAATACTCTCAAAAATAGTTGTTATTTTAATATTGCCTTATACGCATTTTGTAGATTAAATAAATTGCAATATCGCACACTTGATTTTAAAACAAATAATTTTTTCCCCTATTCGAATGATATAAATATATTTATACAAAAAATAACTGATGATGAACGTGCTGGTTTTAAACCATCCATAACAAGCAACTCCATTGTTCCTCTCACTAAGCGAATTAAAAAAAAGGCATCTGATTGCCGCTCACCATCCACGTATCAACCTTATTCAACCCTGGAAGGTTACTTATATTTACAGCTAAAAAAATTAAGTCATCTTTTCGTGGATTGGAATACAGTTGATACGCAAATACATGAATGCCTCGGAAATATTCTGGATAAGGAATTATTTTCGCAAGTAGAGGGTGGCATCAACAAGCAGGTGACGGATGAATTAATCCAGACAAAAAAACTGGATTTAATCAATACCAAATGGTACTTGATCGATGTCGCCAAAGAAATATTCCAATTTACCTTTGTTAAAGATCACATCATTTCCATGAGTCCAGTTCAAGGCATCATGACCTTATGTATCTTCGCAATCAGGAAGCTGGTTCCTGACGCTAATAATGCTGTTCAGCTAATGTCGAAATTGAAATTGAGGCTTGATTTATTAAATGACCTTGTGAAATATGATGCGTCCTGTGTAAAAGTATTGGATAGTCTTGGAGTGAACACTATTTTTTACGCCAAAATGCTGGATAAAATAATCAGCGAAAAAAATTTAATTTCAGAAACCTGGCCAGAGACATATAAAAAATTATTAATCGCTCATTATAATCATCGCCTGACAGGCCTGATGACATTTTTAAGTACCAGCAAAAATGAAAACTATGCTGCAAATCCATATTATTTACCACAGGAATTGCTGAAGATTATCTTAGGATTGGCCGTGGACGTAACGACGAAAGAAATTATGATCGAAGAAGCTGAGTCCATAGAAAAAATTAAGATGATAAATTCCAAATTATAATGTAGCTACGCAGGAAAGCCTTTCTGCGTACAACGCAGAACTGTCATCGCAACGGAGAACTGTCATCGCAACGGAGAACTGTCCATCGCAACGGAGAACTGTCATCCTGAGCGCGGCTCTTGCTTTTGCGCGAAGGATCTCATGATGGATACGAGCTTTATCAACGGAGATCCTTCGCGCAAAAGCAAGAGCCGCGCTCAGGATGACAGTTCTCCGTTGCGATGGACAGTTCTCCGTTGCGATGACAGTTCTCCGTTGCACGCAGAAAGGCTTTCTTGCGTATCCATATCTTATTTCCCCTCACCTAATTTCCCGATATACTTGCGCCATTTATTTTTATAACAACAAGGAATAAATCGATGTACAGCTGGAATATCATTGGCAATGATTTCGATAAAACCGTAAATGTTTTGCAGCAATATTATAAAAACTCCTCCTCTCTTGCTTACGATAAATCCATTCAATACGCCATATATGATATTATTTACGTGAAATTCACCGATCAATACATAAAAAAGCACAGAAAAACACCAGTTTGCACCGTCGATTATTTAATGTATGTATTAAGCCAGAAAATCGAGCAAGAAAAAATATATGCTGACCATCGATTTCTGGAATTGCTAAGATTGGTTAATGAAAAAACTAATAATAATATATTTGAATATTTTGGAAGTTCTCCCGCATTTAAAATTGACGAAGCAATAACACTTTGCCATAGCTGGATGGATGCATTTAACAAAAAGATAATCCAGTTACCAGCATCTACCAGCATTCATCAATCATTGACGAATGAAATCATTGTTGCCATCAAGAATGAAACCTGGAAAATGAAAGAATACAGCGAAGAAAATCTGATTCAACTATTTGATCTGATATACGCTGATGAAATCAGGATAAAAAATCTTACTGATGAAGAATTATACCGATTATTTTTAACATCCTTGCAAAATTATCAATATAAATTTGCCATTTTTTTACTCTGCAAGAAAAATTACATTAACTTCCAGACACCTGATATAGAAAATTATGGAAAAAGAAGTCCTTATGAAAACTTCATCAGCATCTTATTTATCCTGGCTGAAACTTATTACGACTTAAACACACCTATTAAAATAATAAAGTCATATACTTCAGCATTGCTCACACATTTTGAGACAGAAGACAAACCTAAACTGGAAAAACTTATACATATAATTACAGACATTGCCTTATTTTCACTGGAAAACCAATCAATCCCAAGATTAGCTGGTTCGTTAAAAATCATATTGTTTCTGATGGTGCATGAACCACAATCACTGCTTGAGGTAAACAATCGTAATGAAAATGGGTTGTTTTTTTTGGCGTGGGTGATGAGGAAGATTGAGGCGCTAGATTATCGTGTTCATTTTGAAATTGCAGAATTAGGCTCAAAAATAATCACTGAACTGAAAAAAAATCCCTATTTTACAGAACACGACAAACCTGCAGCACAACTCATGCTGGAACAACACCAGGCTGGCATATCTCCGGTTAAATACGATCAATATCTAACAGAATGGAATGAATGTATTGGCGAACCCATTCACAAAGCTTTAGTCATGCTGGCAATCTATCTCGAATTCACTTATTTCAAGGATCATATCCGTGATTATGTTTACGAAGTTTATAATCGATATCCAAAAGAATTAGTAAAAAAAGCTGGATATTTTTACACGCTTGAAGGATTACTCTGCGCACTTGCCAATAAAATTAATTTCGACCTGATTAGCCCGAATTGTCATTTCATCGCTGTCCTTGCTGTTATTCACGATAAAACAGATATAAACGTGCACGATTATTTTTCAAGAAACAAACAAATTACAGTTAATAATAAAGCCAAACCTGATGACACATGGCTGACACTGATTTGCAAGCATCATCTATTTTTACCAGTGCCGACAACAATCGAAAAATTAATAAAAATAGAGCTTGAAACATGCATGACAGATATGGAGGAGATCAAAAGATTGATTGGTATGTCTGATCTGGACAAGGGATTTTTCGATTTGCTGCAGCATTTTGCTAGCATATTTACATTTGATGTTAAGCAAGCCATGGATTTATACAAATTTTCACTTACGAAACCGCAGAAAAAATATAATCTTGCCTTATATTTCTTTTGCCGATTGAATGATCTGGATACAAAATCCATCGTTTGGCGTGATGCGCTTTCCTTGCCTCATCAGTTTTTTTCAGAGATATCATTTGGTAAGCGATTGTTTTTGAATAATCCTTTTATTACAGCAATAAGCAATGCAAAAGAAAAATCGATACAAAGCACAACAATGATCGAGTTAATCGGGAGTTTCTCTGAACGTCAGGAGGATTTATTGGACACTGATAATATACGTCAACTGAGATATTGCACCATCTTTTATCTTGATTTACACGAAAAACGTGGCCTATTTGATAATTGGGATATGATTGATAAAAAATTTGGTGAATGTTTCGAAAAATTCATGATTAATGAATTATATCTACAAGTTGTCACAGCTAATGAAAAAGCATTGCTTAATATTACAGAGTCACTGCTGCCTTTAAATAAAATTGATCTGGTTAAGGAACGCTGGATAACTAACAAAATTAAAATGAGTTCCTTACAAGCTGTATTGGAAATTCTTCACAAAGAAATTGATATAAATCGATTCGCAGTACTCATCAAAATAGCCGATGTATTCATTAATCATCAACCTGCTTGTATCCATGTTAAAGATAGCAAGGGTAATTCAGTCATTCCTTATTTGAAAAAAAATCGGCATATCTTTTTAAATCCACTCAATGCACAAGCGAATAAAGAGCAAAACCAGTTAAATATTTTTTCAGCTAAGTTACTTAGTCATTATTGTTGGCAATCGAATATTCATGGATTTTTTAATTCATCGCTAGATAATAATTTCAAACAGTTACCTCGTGAGCTGATTGATCATATAAGCGGATTGGGTGTTCAATTGGCAATGCAGGAAGAAGAGAAAGTGAGTAGTGAGCAGGTGTTAACTTTGCGGGGATAATGCAAAAGTGCGCATGTTGTAGGTGAGCATGTTGTAGGTGTGTGTTGAAGTGTGTGCAAGCAGCAGGTGTGATGCAGCATATGCAAGCAGCAGGTGTGTCACCCCGGAAAATACGCCGCTGCTGTCCTAGTTCAGTTAGCTGCTGTTGTTCGGCGTATTTGTCCGGGGCCCGGTCTTTTGCGGCAATGAGAAGTTCTTCTAATTAAAATTGAAACTCTCACTATTGCAAAAGACCGGGCCCCGGACAAATACGCCGAACAACAGCAGCTAACTGAATCAGGACAGAGCGGCGTATTTTCCGGGGTGACACACCTGCTGCTTGCATATGCTACATCACACCTGCTGCTTGCACACACTTCAACACACATACCTACAACATACTCACCTACAACATACTCACCTACAACATGCGCACACTGCCAAATGCACATCTGTTTACTCACTCACCTCACACAACATCTTATACTTCTCCCGCAATTCCTCTTCTGTTTCGGGATTTGTCGTATCCTTGATGATGCAATTCACCGGACAAATTTCCACGCATTGCGGTACATTGAAATGTCCGACGCATTCGGTGCACTTGTGTCTATGAATTTCATAAATCATTTCACCCTGATAAATGGCCTGATTCGGACATACCGGTTCGCAGACATCGCAATTGATACATTCATCAGTGATTATCAATGACATAATTAGTTACCGTATTTTTGTTTTAATGCTTTCACCACTTGCGCCGGAACGAATGCTGAAACTTCGCCTTTTAGCGCAGCAATTTCACGCACAAGACTCGAGGAAATAGACATATATTTTTCTGATGGCATTAAAAAAATACTTTCTATTTCAGGATTCAATTGACGATTCATACTCGCCAACTGAAATTCATAATCAAAATCAGTGACCGTTCGCAAACCTCGTAAAATAACATTCGCCTGATGTTGTTTGGCAAATTCCAGCAATAAATTATCGAAACCTGATACCTGCACTTGTTTATTGTGTTGCAAAACTTCTTTTGTTAATGCCACCCGCTCATCCAGTGAAAACAAGGTTTTTTTGGCTGTGGAAGCAGCAACAGCGACAATGACATGATCAAAAATCGTGGTAGCACGTTCCACCAGATCAATATGACCATAAGTCACTGGATCAAAAGTCCCTGCATAAATTGCGATATTTTTCATGGCTAAAATCACCTGTAAATTTTGATACATAGATACGATATAATATAATAATTAAATCAGAATATTATTTAAAAATAACAATATAAGAGTTATCCCTATGTTTGAATTCAGGATTATACGCGATTCCAGCGGAAAGATAAGCCATATAGAAACTTCCCTTACAGGGAATGATCTATTGAACACATCAAAATTGAATAAAGGTTGTGCATTCAGCCTGCAAGAGCGTGAGGATTTTAATCTGATAGGTCTCTTGCCAACTGGTGTTGAAACGTTACAGCAACAAAGTAATCGCATGTACATGCAATTTCGCAGTCATCTGACTAATCTTGGTAAAAATATTTATTTGAATGTCCTGCATGACTATAACGAAACTTTATTTTATAAACTCGTGAGCGAACATCTCGAAGAAATGCTTCCCATCATTTACACACCTACTGTTGGTGAAGCCGTGCAGCATTTCAGTCTTGAACATCGTAAACCACGAGGTTTGTATATCAGTTATAACGATAGACATCGCATCGCAGAAATTCTCGAAAATCGCGTGCCGCCGAAAGTGGATTTAACTGTCGTAACAGATGGTGAAGCGGTTCTTGGTATTGGTGATCAAGGTATAGGCGGCATTAATATTTCCAATGCAAAACTCATGGTATATGCCTTATGTGGTGGCATAAATCCATGGCGTTTTCTTCCCATTCAATTAGATGTTGGAACAAATAATTTAAATTTATTAAATGATCCCATGTATCTTGGCTGGCGACATGAACGCATTACTGGCCAGGAATATGATGATTTTATCGATAGCTTTGTCAGCATTATTACTAAAAAATTTCCTGGTATTTTTTTACATTGGGAAGATTTTGGTCGCGATAATGCAAGACGCATACTCTATCATTATCGTGATCGTTGCTGCACATTCAACGGTGATATGCAGGGAACAGGTGTAGTTGCACTCGCATGTGTACTCGCAGGTATTCAAGCCAGTGGTTTACCATTGCATGAACATCGCATTGTGATTATGGGTGCAGGAACAGCAGGCGTGGGTATAGCTGATCAGATTTATGCTGCATTCAAACAGCAAGGCATGAGCCACACACAGGCAAAATCAAAAATATGGTTGCTGGATAAATCAGGATTACTGACAAAACAATCTTCGCTTTTACCCTTTCAACAACCCTATGCACGCGATCCAGCAGAATTAAGCACGTGGCAATTAAAAAATCCTGAATATATTGATTTGCATGATGTCGTAAAAAATGTAAAAGCGACTATTTTAATTGGTTGTTCAACAGTGACTGGTGCATTTAATGAATTGATTGTGCGCATGATGATGGAATATACGCATCGTCCAATTATCATGCCGCTTTCCAATCCCAATTCATTATCAGAAGCAAATCCTGAAGATTTAATTCAGTGGACGCAAGGCAAAGCCATCATTGCAACAGGCAGTCCTTTTGCTGCTGTCAAATATGAAGGCAGTGAATTTCGTATCGCACAAAGTAATAATGCATTTGCATTTCCTGGTATTGGATTAGGTGCAATTGCAGTGAAAGCAAAACATGTGACCGATGAAATGCTGTATGCAGCAACACTCGCTCTCACTTCTTGCTCACCTGCCGCACAAGATAAAACCGCACCCATTTTGCCTAAATTATCTGATTCACGCATGATCAGCATGCGTGTTGCCATTGCTGTTGCCGAAGAAGCGCGTAAACAAGGATTGGCAGAGGTAAGTGATCAGGAAAATATTCAGGAGCTGATAAGGAAAACGATATGGGAACCTGCTTATTTTCCATATAAATACAGCGCAAAATGAAATTTTTCACAAAAATATGCTATTCTTCGCCGAAATATTACACATTACGAGGCGAAGAAGATGGAAAACAGGAAAAAAATCACTATAAAAAGACTAGAAAAAGATTACGACACTTATATAGAAATCTGGAAAAACAACAAATATAAAACCAATTTCGACAAAGCATTGGCCATGCTGAGAAAGTATTGCCATTATGGCAATCTGAATTCCGGATTTTTTATTTGGGATTTGACTGTCGAATTAGGAAATAAAACTAAAAATCATGCAGATGAGGTTTCTCGCCTCATCAAGGATTATGATTCCATTCCCCAGGATTCCCTTATGCGCACGATTGAATGTTTATTAAATAAACTTGCTCGTGAACTGGATTTGCGTAATCACCCCATAAATCCACATGGAGATTTGAACACCATATTGACGATTATCCAGGAAGAAACAAATATCAACACCAATGAATATCTTTACCGTAATATTAGTTTTATGACAATTATTCCGAAGGAATGTAAAAGCTGGGGAAATGCTTTTCATCTAGGCTGCATTTATCTTCCTGCTCCGGATAAAATTACAAATATTATCTGGGATAGCATTAAAGATAGTGACAATTTGCTTAAAATTATCAGCGAAACAAACGAGCAAAGCGCTTGTTATTTGATAAACAACAAGAAGCTACCTTTCACGGATGAAAATTTTCTGGCGCTTTATATTGACGCATTAAAAAATTATCGCCCACTTTTGGCTTATTTTTTATTTGAAAAAATTAATTCGCTTCCAATTACCCGATATTTGGATTTCTACAAGTGGAATGATTTTTTAAAACAACTGAAATCCACCATTAGCATGCTGCAGGCGGACTCAATTTCTTCCCAGCTTATAACCACTTATTTTGAACACATACCTGCTGCTGAATTAAAAAATAAATATCTGCATTCCCTGGATTTCTTTCTGGATATATCAAGAAAGAAAAATGTCATCAAGGATTGGCCGGCTCTTGAAAAAACTGTTATTGATATTTTCTCGCCATATTTTGATTTATATTTTACAGCTGGGCTTCAAAATCCAGCATATGATGAGATGCTGGAGTTTTTCCCCGAAAAAAATCTGGTTGATATTAACAACAAATCCAATCAGCATCAGCGAGATATTATTTGCAATCAGGTCGTGAATAATATACTAAATCATCAATCCTCACGAGATTCTTATGCGCGAAAAATTCTCATCAAGCTCAGCAAAATTAATCTTATTTACAAATATTGCGGTTTTTCCGTGATTGCCAATCAGCAACAAATTACTATCAAATTAATGAATGAGGCCAGACATCTAAAACAAAAAGCATGTGATGGAGATGAAATCAAAAAAATTAAAACTGTTGCAGATAAAATTATCGTGCAGATAGAAATGGCCAAAATAACAAATCGGCTCTTTCATTTTTTCCTGGGAAGCAAAGATGACAACTCATTTGTTATAATGCCAAAGGATGTTATCAGTTTCCTCTGTAATAATTTCCTGCAGTCTATTATTCAAGAAAGAACCAAACATCGCATATTTAATTTTTTCCTTGCACACAAAGCCGACGACAAATCCATGCCTGGCAATTTACCAGAAAAAGTTGTGCAGCAAATCTGTGAATTTGGAATGAAATAAAGGTTTCCCATTGAACCCTTGTATCTTCTTGCCAAAGCAGACAGAATAACCCGGATTCACCACAGGTTAATTAATATGCAACAAGAACATTACTTACAAGCCTTGGGCATTCAATCATTCGAGCGACGTCATCTCACTTGCCCCACTGCGCAAACGACGCCTGATTGGGATAATCTGCAATCCCGTGTTGCCGCTTGCACTGCTTGTTCGCTGCATCAGGGTCGCACACAAACGGTATTTGGCGTAGGTAATCGCGAAGCAAAATTGATGATCATTGGTGAAGCGCCTGGATTTCATGAAGATCAGCAAGGTGAACCATTTGTCGGTCGTGCGGGACAATTATTAACCGCCATGATTAAAACCATAGGCTTTGACAGAAAAGATGTGTTCATTGCTAATATTTTGAAATGTAGACCACCGAATAATCGTGATCCCAATGCAGAAGAAGTTGCGACTTGCACGCCGTTTCTCGATCAGCAAATTGCACTGGTGCAACCAATATTATTAATGGCGGTTGGCAGAATTGCATCACATTATTTATTGAATACCAAATCATCGCTGGAATCATTGCGTAATAAAATTCATGTCTATGGGGAAAATTCCATTCCATTAATTGTGACATACCATCCAGCTTATTTATTGCGTAATCCAGCTGACAAGAAAAAAGCATATGCGGATTTATTATTTATCCACAAAACGTTGAGTAAACATCATGGCGAATCGAGCTAAACAAGAATTAATACAACCCATTTTTTCTCCCACCAAACGTAAACGCAGACATCGTATCTGGATGAACAAGTTAATGTTGAGCATTTTATCGCTGATCTTTCCAATATTGCCTGTCTGGGAGTTACTTAAAGTCATCGCGAATAAAATTTTTGGCAAATTGATAGGTAAAATTATCCTGCCTTCACAAAATATTTCTGAAAAAGAATTACGTGAAGCCGATGCTATTTTAGACAAAAAAATAAATGAAATTAATGATGAACATTCCGAATTAAAATTACATTTCGATCGTTTTTATGTGCGCACTTATAGCGGTATAAAAATGGATACGATTCAACTCAGCCCACAAGATCTGAGCGATAAATACATTATCAATTTTCCTGCCAGCAATTCGCTGTATGAAAGAAACATGGATTTCTATATCGATCAAGTTGAATCAACAGGACAAAATGTAATTGCTTTTAATCATCGCAATGTAAACAAGAGCATCGGACGCAAAGCTGGCAAATCGCGCAGTCTTGTTAATGATGGCATTTATCAGGTGCAACGTTTACTCGACATGAAAATTCCACCGGAGAATATTACGGTTACTGGTGCATCCCTTGGTGCGGCGAATGCAGATGCGGTGGCTCTATATTTTCACGATCTAAAAATACCTATTCGCACATTTAATCGTAATGGATTTTCATCATTAACCAATGTTGTGGTTGGCTGGATACGCGCAAAAATCAATCCGCAATATAAAAATAAACCTGATCCTCGTTATTATGGCAATCGTGAAACTTCATTGGGTATTTTCCTGGGTGCACTTGCAAAACCTTTCATCGCATTATTTCTTTTCTTGATGAAATGGGAAATCAATGCCACTCATGCGTATCAAAATATCCCAGAAACTCACAAGGAATATATGTGTGTTCATATACCAAAAGAAATCCGCAAAAAAGATCCGGAAAAATTTATTGGCGATTCAATGGTAACTGCTTATGCTTCGCTACACAAATCATTAGAAGATGATCGTTATAGAAAAAAAATGGAAGTCCAGCAGGAAATAAAATATCACAATAAAATAAACAAGGATCATTTAAGAAGTCCTCAACCTCCAAACTGGCCGGAACTTTATGCCAAAACAAATAAACATCGTTTAAGAAAAATGATACCTGATGAAATAAAAGCAAAGCATGATGGTCATCAATTATCTCCACTGGAAGTCGAAAACAGTTATGGTGAATCCGGGCGAAAATTTTTCTTTTTATTTATGAAAAATGAAAAACAATCCTATCAGGATGTGGCAAAAAGATTGGCAAAAAAACCTGATCATTCCTATGCCAAATTTAAACGCATGACTGTGATGTGAGAATTTGACAATTGAAATTGTTGTCATACAATGCGGGCTTCAATAATTTTTTATAAACGATGAGGAAGTTAAAAAATGCTATTTAACACGTTACTTAAAAAAATAGATGAAGATACATGTAATAGGCTGAAAGCTGAATACGCAAAACAAGTAAATGCTCATACAGAGAAAACATTAAAAAGCTGTGAAGCTCAACCACATATCGTTGGTTATTATGTAAATAAACGTGACTGCTTTTTTTCCGCTGACGGCAGTAATGTTAAAAAGTCAGGAACAAAAATTCATCTTAATCAAGATGAACAAGCATGCCTGCATGATTTAAATCAGCTTAGTGAAATGTCATTTCGTGGTTGCTGGTAATTATTACTACAATGATTGGGCTGTGAAGCCCAATCTAAATCCTGCCTATATCAAATCAATTACTTACGTTATCACCGCCCCATTACCGCCCCATTACCGCCCCATTACCGCCCCATTTTTATTTCATAAACCACCTTGCACCTCGTCCAATACCTTCGAGCTTAATTAATCCTAATTTCTTCAAATGAGATAAATCATCTCCCACTGTGCGTGGTGCTGGTGGATTTTCCATGGTTTCTGTTATTTCACCAACAGTCATCTTTTTACCTGCGAGAAGAATTTTTAAAATATTTTTTTGGCGCATAGTCAATTGATATCCTGAAAATTCAAGCTCTGGTGTTTTAGCAAACCCTATTGATTCCCTAAATTTAAATCGAATCTCGATACCTCCAGAATATTGTTCATATCCAGGCTCAGGAAGATCATTGATACGACATAAGTCGAAAATTTTAATGATACCGGTTCCCCATCCATCAAAATATTTTCTATCATAAAAAACTTTCGATATAAGTTTATTTACAGGTGTTGATTTATGTTTCTTTTTTAGATCAGTTATTTTCAGGTTTGCAGGTAATTTTCCATTGTTCCAGATTTCCATGCGATCATCAAAAATTGCCAGTGTTACCGAAGATGAGCGATGTGAATAATCACGATGACAAATAGCATTCACCAGTGCTTCGCGCACAGCTAATACAGGTAACGTTGGTTTATCAATTCGTTCAAAACGATCGGCTTCAAAAAAACTGGCTATCGGTAAATGTCTTGAGATAAAACTATTAGCTTCTCTCAACATTTGAAATGCATTGCCAAAATATTCCCTGTTATCAATGAAATCACCTAACATGTCTGTTCCGCTGAATCTGCCTAACTTTAGATGACATTGTGAATAACGTGGTAATACATTTTTGGCAAATAATACAACTGCTGCATTATTAATTCGACCGCCTTCCATCAGATTCCAGCTTTTTAATATACCTTCAATAGTTTCATTTTCTGCAATTGCAGGAACTCGTCCCGCTGCAATACCTTGCTGAACAGCCATATTGATTTCATCAAAATCAAGATCGTCAATGGAATGGCTTGTCGCAATAGATTCTTCCCATGAATGATTTAATTGACCACGTGCAACTATCAATTGTTCATAACCGTGTTGTGTCATTCTGCACGTGGTTGATTGATTGCGCTCAAACGCACGACCATCATAGGTATAAGGTGCATGGTGATTTGAATCAACCTTGATAGCAATAACGTATTTTTCATCTTTCAGCGGGATATAAAATATTTCAATTTGCGCTGTTGGTTCAATCTTATTTATTTCACGTGCAATTTCCTGGCGAGTATTATCAGTAACATGCTGACCAATTAACTGACCAGCATCAGAAACACCGATCAATACAATACCGCCGTTACCATTTAAAAATGCACATGCTGTTTCAAATGCTGGTTTTAATTGAGTAGTAGATTTTTTAAATTCAAGGTTATTTGATTCACCCTGATGTATCAGCGTTGTAACTTGACTAATATCCATGAAGCACTACCTTGCATATTTTTATTCATTCCGATTTGTAATTCTCAAATAAACTCACTCACCAGCTTCACTTGCTTTTCCAGTGCACCGCGATTTTCCATCACGACTTGTAATGCGCGTGCGCCCATTTGTTGTTGTTCATCTGGATGCTGCATGAGTTGAATCAATTGAGCAGCGAGTGAATCTGCATCCGCTACTTTTATCATGGCGCGAGCCGTTACAAATTTCTCGCTGATTTCTGCGAAATTAAATAAATGCATCCCAGTCAATATTGGTTTTGCGAGTGCACCTGGTTCCAGCATATTATGGCCACCACGTGGAATCAGACTGCCAGCAACGAATGCAACATCTGCTGCACCATACATCACCAGCAATTCACCCATGGTATCGCCAAGATAAACTCCCGTTGCATCAGTACACGTTTCCGCAACACTGCGTCTTGCCACAACAAATGTTTGTCCTGCCAATTTCGCCATTGCATCAAAACGTGCAGGATGACGTGGCACGAGAATTAATAATGCCTGCGGATCCAGCGCACGTAATTTCGCATGCGCAGCTAATATAATTTCATCTTCACCTTCGTGTGTGCTGGCTGCTATCCAGATAAATCGCTTTGTACCCAATGCTTCACGTAATTGCACACTTTTTTGTTTAATATCAGCAGAAATCTGAATATCGAATTTAATATTACCTGTCACTTGCATACGTTCTTTTATTGCACCCAATGCAAGGAAACGATTGGCATCCGCTTCACCATGAGCTGCGATCAAATCAAGTTTTGACAACATATTCCGCGTCACCCAGGCAATTTTCTGATAACCACGTGCAGATTTTTCTGATAAGCGTGCATTCAAAAGACAGACAGGAATATTGTTTGCATGACAGGCTGCCAGAAGATTAGGCCATAATTCCGTTTCCATGATGAGACAAATCAGCGGATTCATGCTGTTGATAAAACGCTGCATGGCAAACGGCAAATCATAAGGAATATAAACATGGCTCACGCTATCTGCAAAAGCCTGGCGGATACGCTCCGCACCGGTTGGCGTCATGGTCGTTACCAGAATACGCGTGCCTGGGTATTGGGTTTGCAGGGATTTGATCAGAGGAACTGCGGCGATACTTTCACCGACTGAAACTGCGTGTATCCAGATACATTGATCGAGCTGGAAAGGATAATAGCCCAGTCTTTCGCCTAAACGCTGCCGATAAGCAGGCTGAGACATGGAGCGCCACATCAGACGAATAAAAATAAAAGGCAACGCAAGATAAAACAGGAAAGTGTATAGAAAATGCACGCCCTAAGTCTCGATCAGGAATAAAGGGGGGTAATATTGCGCGAATGAAGCACAGGGGTCAAGTACGGTGCGTGACGGCTGACTCAAGTGACGCAAGGGGTCGCATCTCGACTTCGCCCTTGGACGCAAGGGGTCGCATCTCGACTTCGCCCTTGGACGCAAGGGGTCGCATCTCGACTTCGCCCTTGGACGCAAGGGGTCGCATCTCGACTTCGCCCTTTAGAGCAGGGATTGGCCTGGTTAAGGATGCTGGGGTGGCATCTCGACTTCACCCTTTACAGGCAGCAGCGATTGATTCGGTTAGGTTTTTTCGCAATGGCTCGTCGGCCTCCGGCCTCCTGCGCTTTATTTGCAAAAAAACCTAACCGAATCAATCGCTGCTGCCTGTAAAGGGTGAAGTCGAGATGCCACCCCAGCATCCTTAACCAGGCCAATCCCTGCTCTAAAGGGCGAAGTCGAGATGCGACCCCTTGCGTCACTTGAGTCAGCCGTCACGCCGCTAGCCCAGACAGCATCAAGATGATAGAATCACGCACAATTTTAATTAGCCAGGATTTAACCAGCCATCATGCAATATCCCTTACCCAAACACTTGCCTGATTTTAGTTCCGCATCAGTTCTAGTCATTGGCGATGTGATGCTGGATCGTTACTGGTTCGGCGAAACCTCTCGCATCTCGCCTGAAGCACCGGTTCCCATTGTCAAGATCGACGGCTCTGACGATAGACCAGGTGGCGCCGGCAACGTCGCGCTCAATATTACCGCTCTCGGAGCAAAAACCATCCTCCTCGGCATTGCAGGTAAGGATGAAGCAGGCGCTACGCTGCTAAAACAATTAGCCGCTGCAGGCGTCAAACACGATATCTGCGCATCTGACGAAAATTCCACGATTATCAAATTACGCGTCATCAGCCGCCATCAACAATTACTGCGCATGGATTTCGAGGAAAAAATCATTCCCGTTTGTGAAGACATTCTGCTGGAACGTTTTCAGCAACACCTGAAAGAAGTCAATCTGGTGATATTGTCGGATTATGGCAAAGGGACGCTTTCCAATCCGCAAACCCTGATTAAAATGGCACGCGAGGCTAAAGTACCAGTCATCGTCGATCCCAAAGGTTCCAACTTTAGTATTTATTCCCACGCCAATATCATCACCCCCAATTTCAAGGAATTTGAAACAGTGGTCGGACGCTGTCTCAATGAACAGGATATTCTCGACAAAGGCCGCGCACTCCTCGCCCAATATCATATGGATCTCCTGCTGGTCACACGCGGTGAACATGGCATGACGCTGATCCAGCAGGATACTTCCCTGCACTTGCCAGCTTATGCACGTGAAGTGCTCGATGTCACAGGCGCAGGCGACACCGTCATTAGCACATTAGGCACGGCTATTGCTGCGGGTTTAAGCCTGCCGGAAGCCATGTCGCTTGCTAATCTCGCCGCCAGTTTGGCTGTCGCAAAATTAGGCGCAGCGATTGTCACACCTCCAGAATTGCAGGTTGCCCTGACTGGCAAAACCAGTTTCACCAGCGGCATTGTCAATGAAGAACAATTACTCGGCGCCATGACAGAAGCACGCGCGCAAGGTAAACGTATTGTCTTTACCAATGGCTGTTTTGATGTCATACACGCAGGTCATGTGACTTGCCTGCAAATGGCAAAACAATTGGGTGATTTTCTGGTAGTGGCGGTTAATACCGATGAATCGATCAGAAAATTGAAAGGTGAAGGACGTCCCGTCAATCACCTCGAACATCGTATGACCGTGCTGGCAGGATTGGGTGTAGTAGATTGGGTCATACCGTTTGCAGACGATACACCAGAACGGCTGTTACGCTTATTGCAACCAGATGTTCTCGTCAAGGGTGGTGAATATAGCGTTGATCAGGTAGTAGGAGCCGATATCGTGCGTTCCTATGGTGGTGAAATCCGTATTATTGGCGACAAGATTTCCTCCAGCTCAGACATTATCAATCGTATTATTGATCTTTCGCGTGAACAGGATGGCTCCAGACAACATGGCTGATACAGGCAATTTATTCGTTATCGCAGCACCTTCTGGTGCTGGCAAAACAAGTCTCGTGAAAGCACTGGTTGAGACCATGCCAAAGCTGACGGTTTCCATTTCCCATACCACACGCGACAAACGGCCGGGTGAAATCGATGGAACGAATTACTATTTTATCGACAAGGCTGAATTTGAACGCATGATCGAGCATCATGATTTTCTGGAATATGCCTCGATTTTCGATAATTTGTATGGGACATCAAAATCCTGGGTAATGCAGACGCTTGCCAAAGGACTCGACGTGATTCTCGAGATTGACTGGCAGGGTCATCAGCAAATCAAGCGCTTAATCCCGGAAAGCATCAGCATTTTTATCCTGCCGCCTTCCCTGCAAGCATTGCATGAACGTCTGGTTAAACGTAATCAGGATCATGCCGATGTCATTAAAAAACGCCTGGCTGATGCGCGCGAAACGATATCACATCTGCAGGAATTTGATTATGTGGTGATTAATGATGATTTTGAGATGGCGAAGAATGAGTTAAAAATCATTGTTGAAGCAAGCAGGTTGCTGAAAAATCGTCAGTTGGCGAAACATGCGGAGTGGCTGAGAGAATTTGGGAAGCAGTGACACCTACGCTGAATTCTTGTATGATAGCCCTTTTTTCCTGAACCCTTTACAACAATAGGTATCATCATGGCGAGAGTGACGGTAGAAGATTGTTTGAAAAATGTTAAAAACCGCTTCGAATTAGTGATCGTCGCTGCACAACGTGCGCGGCAATTAATGCGCGGCAAAGAACCCAAAGTTGATTGGGACAATGACAAACCAACAGTTGTTGCGTTACGTGAAATTGCTGCTGGTTACACCAACATTCACAATGTCCATACCACTGAAACTCACGAAGAACATGCGGCTCCTGCTGCAGAATTGCATGTTGTTGCGGTTGAGAAAATGGATATGAGCATTGATGATGATGAAACACCTGCTGAAAAATCATCTTCTTCTACACCAACAGAACCAACAGAAGAATAATCGATTGAGAAAAATTTCAGTTTCATTTTTGTTATTGTTGATGGCGAATCTTGCTATTGCCAGAGAGCCAGAAAATCTTGCGATCGTTAAACATAATCTAGTGAAATATCATGATTCCGGTGCTTATATGAATGACATTGCCAATGTCATTCAGAAAGCACTGCGTTATCTCGAACTGCGCGTCAAACGTGGCGATTTTCAGGGTAAACCAGCTATTGTCATGGATATCGATGAAACTGCGCTTTCCAATTATCCTGATCTGCTTGCACTTAATTTCGGTGGAACAAAAGCTGAAGTTCAGCGTTATGAAGACATGGGACATGATGATGCCATTCCTTCCACGCTCAAGTTATTTCGTTTTGCGAGAGAACATCATATCGCAGTTATTTTTATCACTGCGCGTTTTGCGGAAGAAAGAAAAATTACCGAAGAAAATTTACATAAAGCTGGTTATACCGGTTTTGATGGATTGATATTTCGTGATGGTAAATATCGCACTCTTCCCGCTGCGATTTACAAAGCAGAAACACGCAAGCAACTTGAACAACAAGGTTATGATATTTTGCTTAACATTGGCGATCAGAAAAGTGATTTGCAAGGTGGTTATGCCGATGAAAGCTTCAAACTGCCAAATCCGTATTACTTCACTCCATAATTAGAGATCATCATGCCAAAAATAAATCGCGGTTATATTTCTATCGCAGATTCACTCTTTGTTCCCAATAAACAATCCGCAGAAGCACAGGCATTAAATGCCATTGATCCTGCTGGCCTTGAATTAACACCTGATGAATATGCTGAATTACATGGCTTGAAAAAACGTACAAAACTTCGCGTGCAACTTGAAGGCCCTTTTCAACCGATCCTCGATGCGGGGAAAGATGTTGCCAATACTGCTAGACGGTATAAATCCCTGCATCAGGTTATCAATCGTGATGCGATGCAATTCTTGCGTGGATTAGGCAATACCGTCAAAGGCGTGGGATTATTGTTATTGGCCACACCATACATTGCTATATTTGATTTCGCATTACTTGTTTATGCCGGTATCGCTGCATTAACTTATACATTTTGTTTACCTGAGCACAAACGCAAACAATCCTTCAAGGAATTAAATAAAATGGTTGGCAATCATTTGCTCGCCGCCACTTCAGCATTACTGGAAGGCACAATCCTCACTTTGCGAGGCATCACACAAATGGCTTCTTTTGTGTTTGTTCCATTCAAAATGTTATTACGCGCGAGTATCACTGCAATCGTTGGCAGCCCAAAAATTGAAGATGGCAAACGTGTGCAAACATTTGTAAATCACGGAAGAACAGTTTTGCAAAAAATAAAAGATAGTGAAGAATTCATCGTGCGTGATACAAATTCCATGAACTTGCTCATGAAAGCATTGCGACACAAATTGACAAGCGGTTACAAAAAAGGACAGGAAACCGATATTAATATTGTGGAAGCAACGGAGATTGATGATCAGTATCGCGACGCGTATAAATTCGATAAACATGCAGCTGGAAAATATTTTAATAAATATCTGAATTTATTTGCCAAACAAGATGCGCCGGATAGTCCGCAAAAAATTTATGAAGAACTTAATAGCTTCACCATTTGATCTGTCAAATCACTTGCCTCTGCATCCAGCCATTTTAAATTTGGCCATGATCTCAGCCAGGTGATTTGTCTTTTTGCTAATTGTCGTGTTGCAGCAATGGCTTGTTCACGCATGACTTCCTTGCTGATTATTCCCGATAAATAATCCCACACTTGTCTATAACCCACTGAACGAATGGACGGTAAATCCGTATTTAAATCGCCGCGCTGATATAATTTTTTCACTTCCTCAATCAAACCTTGTGCCAGCATCTGATCGAAACGTCTGGCAATACGTTCGTGCAAATGCTTTCTATTTCCAACAGCAAGCGCAAGATTATGTACCTGATAATCTGCAAGCGGATAAGTCGATTCCTGTTGCCATTGCGTGATATTTTTTCCTGTCAGCAAATAAATTTCCAATGCACGCTGTATGCGCTGACTATCACGAGGATTAATTTTTTCTGCGGCGATTCTATCCACCTTCGCCAACTCTGCATGCAAATTTTCCCAGCCTTCGCGTTGTGCACGCGCTGATAATTCATCACGAATAATTTTATTGGCAGGCGGCAATGCAGCAATGCCTTGCTGCAAAATACGAAAATACATCATGGTGCCACCAACTAATAACGGAGTTTTTCCTTGCGCATGAATATCTTTTATTTCACGCAAGGCATCTTCACGAAATTGGCCGGCGGAATAAGGTTCTGCTGGATCCAGAAAATCTATCAGTCGATGCGGTGCAATTTGCAATGTCGCCTGATCGGGTTTAGCGGTACCAATATCCATATTGCGATACACCATTGCAGAATCCACACTGATAATTTCGCAGGGAAAACACTGCACCATTTGCACAGCAAGTGGTGTTTTTCCAGAAGCAGTTGCGCCCATTAGACAAATGATGGATGGTTTCATTCAGCGTCCACGCATAAATAATTTATCCAGTTCATTCATGGAAAATTTCACACACGTCGGACGTCCATGATTGCATTGACCACTATGATCGGTTTTTTCCATATCACGTAATAATGCATTCATTTCCGCTAAAGCTAATTTACGATGCGCACGCACAGAACTGCGACACGCAAGTGTTCCCAATAAATGATTGATGGTTTCTTCCATGCGTTGTGATTTTCCATGTTCCATCAGATCGCTGATCATATCGCGTACCAGTTGCTCGATCGCAGCATGTGCCAGTAATTGCGGTACAGCTCGCACGACGATAGTATCCTGACTCATGCGCTGCAAATTAAAACCCAATTGCTGAAATATCGCTGGTGTTTGCTCGATGATATCCGCTTCACGCTCACTCAATACGATATTCAACGGCACCAGTAAAGTTTGAATAGCGAGTTGTTGTTGCGCCATTGAAGCTTTCATTTTTTCATACACAATACGCTCGTGCGCAGCATGGATATCGATCATCACCAACCCTTGTTCATTTTCCGCAAGGATATAAACGCCTTGCAATTGTCCTAACGCATAACCCAATGGATGCGCATCAATTTTTATTGGTGGGTGAGTTTCTTCCTGCAGCGCACGATAAATTTGCATTTGTTCCTGCACGACAGATTTATTAACGGGTCGCGGTGATGAAATATAATTAACAGCAGCAGGAATTTTCGGGGCAGGAATCGCAGCTGGTATTGCTTGCGATGTGTGATCATGATCACACTCACCAACATGTTCATGCGACAAGGCATCGTGCACAGCATGCGAAATAAAATCATGCACGACTCTGCCTTCACGAAATCTCACTTCATGCTTGGTTGGATGAACATTGACATCGACTTGTGAGGGTAAAATATCGAGAAATAAAATATAGGCAGGATAACGATCACGATATAACACATCCTGATACGCTTGTTTCAATGCATGTATCACTAATTTGTCGCGCACCATTCGTCCATTGACATAAAAATATTGCAAATCTGCCTGACTACGCGAAAAAGTGGGTGTCGCAATCCAGCCGCTTAATTTCATGCCCGAACTTTCTGCTTCAATATGCAAGGCATGCTGCACAAATGCAGGCCCACACAATGCAGATAAACGTTCTTCATTTTCTTTTTGTTGCACAGGAAAATACTGACGGGCAATGCGCTGATTATGTTTTAACGTGAATCCAACATGGAAAGATGACAAAGCCATACGCTTGATCAATTCATCAATATGATCAAACTCTGTTTTTTCTGCACGTAAAAATTTGCGTCGTGCAGGTGTGTTAAAAAATAAATCGCGCACTTCAATCGTTGTGCCTTGCGGATGTGCAGCAGGTTGAATATCACTTGCAATATCACCTTCGACTGAAACTTGCCAGGCTGAATTTTTTTCGATGGCAGAGGTTAATTGCAAACGGGATATCGAGCCAATACTTGCCAATGCTTCGCCACGAAATCCCAGCGTGTGAATAGCTGCAAGATCATCTGGCGCTGCGATTTTACTCGTCGCATGACGGCTACAGGCCAGCGGCAAATCTTCCTTGTGTATGCCGGAGCCATTGTCACGCACGCGGATTAATTTGACACCACCTTGTTCAATATCGATATCAATTTGGCTCGCGCCCGCATCGAGGCTATTTTCGATTAATTCTTTTACAACAGAAACTGGCCGTTCAACAACTTCACCCGCTGCGATTTGATTGGCGAGTAATGGCGTAAGGATTTGTATACGTTTTGTCATGGCTGCGTTCGTTTTGGGAAAGGCATAACGATAAGAGGGAGAGGAGATGAGGTCAAGTGTCACTTCACCCCACCCCCTTCACATACCGTTCCACGCCCATTTTCAGCGCATTGGCCAATTGTTCCTGATACCGTGGATTCTGCAAGCGTCGTTCTTCGCGCGGATTGGTGATGAAACCTGTCTCCACCAGAATCGATGGAATATCTGGCGACTTCAGCACCACAAATGGTGCTCGCTCGACATGCGTGTAATGCAACCTGGAAATACGCTCCAAAGCATCCAGCACATGATTGCCCACACGAATGCTATCCTGAATCGTCGCAGTTTGCGCAAGATCAACCAGCACGGAGCGAATCACCGGATCACGATCCGATAATGCACTCAACGACACATCACCCAATTCAGAATAATTATCCCGCTGCGCCAGCCAGCGCGCCGCTTCACTCGTTGCACCACGTTGCGACAAGGCATACACCGATGCACCGGTCGCATCTTTTTCAAAATACGCATCCGCGTGAATCGCAATAAATAAATCTGCTTTCTTCTTGCGTGCAATCGACAAACGCGTGCGCAATGGCACAAAAACATCTGCATCGCGTGTTAGATGCGCTTGTATATTCGGCAACGTATTTAATTTATTCATGAGTAATCTCGCAATACTCAACACAACATCTTTTTCACGCGCACCATTTTTTCCTGCAGCACCTGGATCCTTACCACCATGTCCTGCATCTATCACAATCGTAAAAATTTCTGGTTTTTTTATCTTGCGTGACTCATGGCGCACATCTTCTGTTGGTTCGAGTAATTTTTTATGCTCAATCTGTCGCTCATTTACTTCACTGGATAATAATGCAAATGTATCCAGTGCACTTTGCTGAAATGATTTTTGCAATCCTGCATTTGCACGTATCACCGGATGATGCATGATGGGACGTGTATAAATAATTAATTGAACACGCGCACCTTCCCCTTCCTTGATGAAGTTTATTTTCCAGTGTGCTGCACCATTCACATGTAAAATAAAACGTAATATTCCTGGTTGCGTATGATCCGTTTCAATCGATGTCACATTCGCATGACGTAATGAAGCATGATGCATTTGTACGTTGGTATAGGTATTTGCAAATTCCACTTCCACACGATCTGGATTGGGAATATATCTAACTTTGCCATAGGTTTTTTTGGTGAGTAAAAATGTTAATTGTGTTGCAGTTGCTGATGGCTGAATGAGTACGCGCGAAAGATAAATTTTATCATTAGCCAATACGAATGCAGATACAATCATGCAGAATATGAGTGAAAAAATGCGTCGTCTATTCATGTTATTCTCTGCAAAATTTGTTCACCTTTTTCTGATGTTGCCTGCATGGATAATTTGCGTCCCGATGCGGCAAATGTAATATGACATACAATATCCGCTGCGGGTAATAAGGGAGATCCTTTTTCTGGCCACTCAATAATACAAATCGCTTCTTGCGCAAAATAATCACGAATGCCAATTTGTTCGAGCTCATTAGCATCGACGAGACGATACAAATCAAAGTGAAATATTTTTTTCCCTGCAATTTCGTAAGGCTCAACCAGTGTATAGGTGGGACTTTTTATTTTCGAGGTCACACCGAGTGCACGCAAAAAACCACGCGTAAAAGTGGTTTTACCTGCACCTAATGAACCTTCAAGAAAAATAATGGTTGACGAGGGGATGATTGTTGCCAACTGTGCAGCAAAATCTGTTGTATCTTTTTCCGTTGCAAGATGTTTTATTTTCATGATGTCTGGTTACTTAATTTGCGTAAATAAGGCATTAAATCCATCGCGAGCATACCACGCTCGCCTTCTTTTGCAGCAAGATCACCTGCGAGTGCATGCAAACAAACACCTAATTTCGCTGCATCTGATAATGGAATATTTTGCGCGACTAATCCTCCAATCACGCCGCTTAATACATCACCCATGCCCGCAGTTGCCATGCCAGGATTTCCCTTGTCGCATAAACCAGGCAAGGTGTGTGCGGATAATACAAGACTGCCAGCTCCTTTCAATACGCATACACCGCCATAACGTTTATTGATTTCACGAATGGCATGCAATCTATCTTTTTGTATTTGTTGTGATGATGTTTGCAGCAAGCGCGCCGCCTCTCCTGGATGTGGCGTCAAAATCCAGTTTTCCTGATGTGTATTTTGCATGGCTAACAAATTCAAACCATCGGCATCAATAATCTTTGGTTGCGGATATTTCATGACTTGTTCATACATTTTTTTCGACCATTCAGTTTGTCCAAGTCCCGTGCCTAAAATTATGACGGTGGCTTTTTGTAATAACTGATCAAGCTGTTCTGTTGTTTCAATTCCATGACACATGATTTCAGGACAATCCTGATTTAATAAAGCCGCATGTTCTTCACGTGTTGCCACACTCACTAATCCTGCACCAACGCGTAATGCAGCTTCTGCCGCCATGCGCGCTGCGCCAGAATATCCCATTTCGCCACCAACGACGACAACATGTCCTGATAATCCTTTATGCCAATCACGCGTGCGTGGTTTTAAAAATGCTGCGTATGCAGAAAGCGTAATTTTTTCTGCGACGGGTTCGACATGTGCATAAATATCCATGGGTAATTGCAAATCGTGGCAAAGCAAATCGCCGGTATATGCAATGCCACTGCCGGTGAGCAAACCTAATTTCAATCCGATAAATGTGATAGTAGCGGAAGCATGCACGGCCATGCCTAGCACCTCGCCAGTATCTGCATCAATTCCTGTTGGTATATCCAGCGATAATATCGGTGATTTGATACGCTGCATTTTTCTGATCGCTGCAAGTGTTTCATCACGTAATAAATCATGTATACCAATTCCACAAATCGCATCGACAATGACATCGGGATGATGCAGGTTTTCTTTTTCATTGAATGGAAAGATGGGAATGTTTGCATTTTTGCAGGCTGATAATGCCTGACGCGCTTCTTCCTTGTGGGTTTCTATCTGACCGACTTGCAATATGTTTACGTTTAAACCTCGTTCTTTGGCATTCGCAGCAAGCATATAACCATCACCACCATTGTTGCCATTGCCACAAAAGACAGTAACATTTTTGGCTTGCGGCCAACGTCGTTGCAGATAATCACAAGCAGCCTTGCCTGCACGCTGCATCATCATCCAGCCGGTGAGATTGAAACGCTCCATCGCAAGTCGCTCAAGCTCGCGGATTTGCTGGGTTTGGTAGATGAGGGTTTTGATGGTGTGCATCTGCTGATTCCTTGTAAGAAGTTTCCTTTAAAGGAAGACACTATAAAGGAGTTTCCCATGTTTTGCGTTGTAGCAAATGTAACGTCGGAGTTTCCTTCCCCCTCCGGGGGAAGGTGCCGACAGGCGGATGGGGGAATTTAATTCCGCAATTAATATTCCCCCATCCGTCCTTCGGACACCTTCCCCCGGAGGGGGAAGGAAACTCCGACGTTACATTTGCTACAACTCAAATCTTGGAAACATGGGAAACAACCATTATATATAAAATCTTTTATATAAAAAAATGGAGCCAGATGGCTCCATTTTATCTTCCAGAAATTTATTTATTCTGTTGCAAGTGCGGGTTTTGGTTTTCTTGAGAGGAAATATCCAGCTGCAAACACCAGGCTCAAAATGCCGAGTGAAACAATGCCATATTTTCCAGACAACACCAGCAGGAACACTGCAAATAACATGAGAAAAATCAGTATCGATTTATTCGCTTTAGACTGATATTCCAGACTCTGGAAATTACGATGATAACGTCCTGCCCAGAGCATCAATGGCGGTAATAAAACCATCAGAATCAAAATACAAATCCCTGCGAAATTCAAACCGAGTGAAAATGCGTTTGGATAAAACAACACAACCACTACTGGCGGTAAAAAAGTAGCGCCAAGTATGAATGCATTACCCAACACGCCCTGTTTTTTTATTTTCAAACCATCAGATAAAAAGTCTGACAGGCTGAGGGATACGCCAAGGAATGAGGTCGCCATGCAAATCGAAGTAAAGAATTCAAAAATGCGTGTGATGTTATTTTTCTGCAACATGGTAGCAAGCGCGGAAACTAACGCACTATTGGTATTGTTTGCACCATCCATGGATTTCAAACCAATCACGCCATCCAGTGGAATCACCCCCATGATCACCATGTCCCACAAAATGTAGCAAATCAAAGGAATAAACATGCCAATGAAGATAGCCTTGCGTAATGTCTTAATGTCTTTGTCAAAATAAGTACGCAAGCTTGGAATAATCATCAAACAACCAAACGCAACCGCTGTGGTATTTAAACTGGATGGTCGGGTGAGTACATGCATGAATTCACCGCTATCCAGATTCGTGCGGCTGATGAAAGGCAATATCAGACAGATTAATAAAAATAATGCACCCATCTTGCCAAACATGAGAAAACGATTAACGTAATCAACACTGCGTATGCCCATGTAAACGACGATGCCAAATAATGTCGTGAATAAAATGGAAGCCGCGGTTTGTGGAATGACTACACCATATTTGGCGAGTACGTAATGGAATAAATCACCACCACCAGCAACATACGAACAAATGATGGAATAAAGTAATACCAGATATACAACCCAGGTAATCGCCTGACCAGAACGCCCCAGGGTGGCACCTGCCATGGAAACCAGATTCGTATTCGGCGGCAGCCATAAGTTCACTTCAAGAAAGAGAAACGCTGTCACTGCCATGACGGCCCAACATCCAATCAATAAAAATAAGGATCCCCAAAAGCCCAACTGAGCCGTGGCAACAGGTAAAGCCAACATACCCGCGCCGATTGTTGTGCCAACCACTAGCAAAATACCGCCAAATAATTTGGAATTCATGCGAATTCTCCTTCTTGTTTATGTATTATTCTTGGACATAATACGTGTCATTTCTTAAGTAATACTTAACATTTCTGTACATTTTTTTGTTTTATTGCAAGTTATTGATTTATTGTTGATGTAACTATAATAATGCCTGTCCCACCATCAATACCGACAACACCATCAGGACAAACGGCAACAACTTGCCCAATGGCATGGTGAAGTGACTTATCTCCTGATGTTTACGTCTTCCTGCCAACACCATCCACGAAGGCAGGAATACTAGCAAGACAATGCAATAAATACCCGCATATTTCAGCGCGCCAACAAAGATGCCCGGTGAAAATAATACGATGATCAATGGCGGAAAAAAGGTTGCCAGCGTCACGATCAGGCTATTCATTCCTTTCTTTTCCAGTTGCAAGGCATCTGCCCAGAAATCAGTAAGACATAACGATACGCCGAGAAAAGAAGTCAGCACACAAATAGATGTGAATAATTGCACGAGAAAATGAATGGAATGTGAGGATGCGGCTGCGTTTAATCCATTCACGAGACCACTGGTGGAGTTTTCGCTATTTAATAATTCGCGCAAGCTATCAAGCGGCAATACGCCCATGATCACCATGTCCCAGGCGATATAACAAAACAATGGAATCAGACTGCCGATAAAAATGGCTTTTTTTAAGCTTTTCACATCATTGCCAAAATAAATTCGCAAGCTGGGAACAATGGTGCCAAAACCAAATGAGGTGATGGTGACTGTAATGGCAGTTGCTGCTGGTACTTGTAACAAATGCCCTGTCATTAAATGTTGCGGATTAATGAGCGGCATTAATAGCAATACAACAATCAGATAAGCTGCAAATTTGACTAACATCAAACCACGATTGACATAATCAACGGAACGAATGCCAAAATAAACTACTGATCCGAATATCACTGTAAACAGAATGGCTGCGACTGACATGGGAACGGTTATTCCTGCCAATGTCAGCAGATTATGCAGCAAGTCACTGCCACCGCCGATGTAGGCGGAAAGTAATGAATACAGCAGCAGTAAAAACGCGAGCCAGGAAATGATTTGCCCACCAGCGCCAATCGTATTGCGTGCCATGGTGTTCAAATTACTATTCATCGGCATCCACAAATTAACTTCCAGCAACAGGAAAGCCCCGGATGTCATGATCAGCCAGCAAATCACCAGTAAAATCAATGCACCGCTAAAACCTAACTGTGCATTGGCAATTGGCAATGCAAGCATGCCAGCACCAATGGAAGTGCCAATCACGAGCAAAATACTGCCAAGTAATTTGAAATTCATTGTACGTTCCTCAAGCTTTCATCACGCCCTGATTTAACAAATGTTCCCGATAATAGCGCAATTCATTAATGGAGTCGCGGATATCATCAAGTGCGAGATGCTTCGATTCTTTTTGTACCCCATTGTAAATTTTGGGTGCCCAGCGCAAGGCCAACTCTTTTAATGTGCTCACATCTATCATGCGATAATGAAAATATTTTTCTAATTCAGGCATATAACGCGCCAAAAAACGTCTGTCTTGCCAGATGCTATTACCACACATGGGTGACTTTCCTTCCGGCACATGTTTTTTTAAAAATTCCAGCATGGCTTTGGCAGCAGATGATTCGTCATAAACACTTTCCTGCACACGCTGCACTAAACCGGATGCATTGTGATGCGTGGTATTCCACTCATCCATTTGATCAAGCAAGGTTTGTGATTGATGAATCGCATACACAGGACTTTCTGCAATAACATTAAGATGAGAATCAGTCACGATGGTTGCAAGTTCAATAATGCGATCCGTATCTGGATTCAAACCCGTCATTTCCAGATCAATCCAGATGAGATTCGTGGCGTTCGGTAACATGGTTATTTTCCTGGTTGTTGGTTAGTGCAAATTAGGACGTAAACTAACACATCTGCACATGCTGGTACTAGCTGGTATGTTGCTGTAAAGTAAGCGGTCTTATGTTAACGACCATTCTCGCTATCATTATTGCTTATCTTATCGGATCGCTATCGAGTGCGATCATCGTTTGTCGTCTCATGCGCTTGCCTGATCCACGCACGCAAGGTTCAGGAAATCCTGGAGCAACGAATGTCTTGCGAATCGGCGGGAAAAAAGCGGCTTTAATCACATTACTCGGCGATGCACTCAAAGGCTTTCTTCCTGTATTCATCGCAAAAATATTCGGACTTCCCGATCTCACCATCGCATTGATTGCACTCGCTGCCTTCATTGGCCATTTATTTCCATTGTATTTTCATTTCGAAGGCGGCAAAGGTGTCGCGACTTTAATTGGTTGTTTGCTCGCTCTAAATTGGCAAACGAGTTTATGCTGGATAATTGTCTGGATCATGATGGCTATTTTATTTCGTTATTCTTCTCTCGCTGCACTCGCTGCTTCTGTCCTTGCGCCGGTTTTCATCTGGCTATTCACCGGTAAATTATCATGGACACTGGTGCTCGCGTGCATGAGCGTGATCCTCGTCCTTCGTCATCACAGCAATATCAAAAAATTAATATGCGGCGAAGAAAATAAAATTGGCAAAAAATAAAATATAATTACTTGCAAACAATTTTCAAACTCTGTTGTGGCTGATAAAAATTCTGCATGATGTTCGTAAAACCATCCGCTAATTCTGCTTTAGCCAGCAAATAGTTTTTATTCGCATCAGCCAGTTTCGCTATTTTGTCCACCGCCAGCTTCATAGCATAATAGGCTTCTTCTGCCGTTTTAAAGTTTGTCTCATGCAGCTGAGTCGATTTTTTCTGCATTACAGAAATAAAAATTGGCAAGTTCAAAATTTTAACGACACATTTTCTTAAGATATATTTGTTAAAAAATTAGGTGGTCTATTTATTTTATTTGCTAATCTCATCCAGCGCCCAACGTGGGAACACTTCCACAGCCAAATCCTCACGCTCACCTGCCAATAATCGCTGACAACCGACATATGCAATCATCGCGCCATTGTCCGTGCAAAATTCCATGCGTGGAAAATAAAGCGATGCCTGCTGTTTCTTGCACATTTCATGTAAAGCATGGCGCAAGGATTTATTCGCACCCACACCACCTGCGATCACCAATGTGGAATAACCCGTTTCCTGTAACGCACGCCGACATTTGATTGCAAGCGTTGCCACTACTGCATCTTCAAATGCACGCGCGATATCTGCACGAGTTTGTTCATCCAGAGGATTTGCTTCGACCGTATGCAAGGCAAATGTTTTCAATCCACTGAAACTGAAATCAAGTCCAGGTCTATCCACCATCGGTCGCGGAAAATGAAACCGATCTGGATTGCCGCGGAGAGCAAGCTTTGCCAATAACGCTCCGCCTGGATAACCCAATCCCAGTAATTTTGCGGTTTTATCGAATGCTTCTCCCGCTGCATCATCGAGGGTATCGCCAATAATTTCATATGTGCCTTGCTTCTCGACCTTCACTAATTCGGTATGTCCGCCTGACACCAGCAAAGCGATAAAGGGGAAACTCGGCGGATCAGGCTCAAGAAATGGCGCCAGCAAATGCCCTTCCAGATGATGCACGCCGATGGTCGGCACATTCCAGGCAAACCCCAGTGTTCTGCCCAGCATCGCACCCGTCAGTAAGGCACCGACGAGGCCTGGCCCTTTGGTATATGCAACACCATGAATGTCCTTGCCGGTAAGCTGTGCTTTTTCAAGCACTTCAGTGATGAGAGGAATTGCGCGACGCACATGATCGCGCGAAGCAAGTTCGGGCACCACACCACCCCATTTGGCATGAATATCGGTCTGACTGTGCAGTGTGTGCGCAAGCAAACCGCGTTCGGAATCATAAATCGCGATTCCGGTTTCATCACATGAGGTTTCTATACCGAGGACACGCATATTTGCCCGACACTTATGGAAAAGCGGCCTATTCTATATGGATTTATCCCGACCCTCACCAAATCTTTGCATTTCGTCTGATCTGGCATTAGAATTGGCGGTCTTTAAATGATTACTAATTAGGAAGTAGTGTTAACTATGCCAACCGTACGTGTAAGAGATAATGAAAATTTTGAACTCAGCCTGCGCCGTTTCAAGCGCCTGTGCGAGAAAGCCGGCATTCTTGCTGATTTAAGACGTCATGAATTTTATGAAAAACCTACCTGGAAGCGTAAGCGCAAGAAAGCTGCTGCGGTAAAGCGTTACCAGAAGAAAATCCTGCGCGAACATATGGCGCTTGAACGTGATCGTCAGCCAACCGGTACTGGCAACCGTCGCGAAAAAGAAAAAGAAGCTGCCTAGTCAATCCTGAAACCCCGCGAAATCGCGGGGTTTTTTTCATTTGAAAAAGGACGATTCATGCCATCCGCTATTAAAAATCACATTACTGAAGACATGAAAACTGCCATGCGCGCTCAGGAAAAAGAACGTCTGGCGACGATTCGCCTGATTCTGGCTGCCTTGAAACAGCGTGAAGTGGACGAACGAATTGAATTGTCTGATGAGCAAATCCTTGCCACGCTCAATAAAATGATCAAGCAGCGACGTGATTCCATTAGCCAGTTTGAAGCCGGCAATCGACCTGATCTTGCGCAAAAGGAAAGCGAAGAAGTTCGCATCATTCAGCAATATTTGCCTGCACAATTGTCAGCAGCTGAAGTAGAACAAGCTGTCATGGCTGCCATTACAGAAGCTGGCGCGAGTTCTGCCAAGGACATGGGCAAGGTGATGGGCGTACTGAAAGCCAAACTGCAAGGCAAGGCAGACATGACCGTGGTCAGTGCCAAGGTCAAGGAAAAGCTGGCGTAGTCTTGCTATTTTAGTTCCCGTTGCATAAATTGAACCTTTCTCGTCATCGTAAACCCTGAGGTCATCGCAACGTGAATATTCCACGTGAATTTATTGAATTACTCCTCGCCAAAATTGACATTGTTGATTTGATCAACACGCAAATCCCATTACGCAAAAAATCTGGCAGCAATTATTTCGCGCGTTGTCCTTTCCATAATGAAAAAAGCGCATCTTTTTCTGTTAGCCAGCAAAAGCAATTTTATTATTGTTTTGGCTGCGGCGCACATGGCAATGCCATTGATTTCATGATGCAACATGAACGCCTAAGCTTTCCGGAAGCCATCGAAACACTGGCTCGTACAGCGGGCATGGAAGTTCCAAAAGTAGCAGGCGGTGCGAAAAAAGATGACTCCTTGCCAGCGCTATATGCCTTAATGACTGAAGTCACGCGTTATTATCATGAACAATTACGCGGCGCAAAACATGCCATTGCCTATTTAAAAAATCGTGGTATTTCCGGGCAAATTGCCAAACAATTTTTATTGGGTTATGCACCTGCATCTTTTCATCAAATCCTCGATCATTTTGGTAAAACTGATGCTGATAAAAAGAAATTACTCGATACGGGTCTCATCATTAAAAAAGATGAAGGTGGTTATTTTGATCGATTCCGTGATCGCATCATGTTTCCAATACATGATTATCGTGGACGCATTATTGGATTTGGCGGACGCATACTCGAGAAAGGTGAGCCGAAATATTTAAATTCACCTGAAACCGCATTGTTTCAGAAAGGTCACGAATTATATGGTTTGTTTGAAGCATTACGCGCCAATCGCAAGCTCGATAAAATATTAGTCGTCGAAGGTTATATGGATGTCGTTGCCTTGTTTCAGCATGAAATTACTTATGCCGTTGCAACACTGGGTACAGCAACGACAGCGCATCATATAAATCGTTTAACACGTTATGTAACAGAAATTATTTTTTGTTTTGATGGTGATGAAGCAGGCCGCAATGCTGCATGGCGTGCATTACAAGTTTTATTTCCATTAATGCAGGATAATCTGCAAATCAGATTTTTATTTTTACCTGATGGTGAAGACCCAGATTCATTAGTGCGCAAGGAAGGAAAAGCAGCATTTGAAGCACGTATTAATTCAGCATCATCCTTATCTGCATTTTTCTTTCTGACACTCAGCCGTCAATCGGATCTTGGCACGATTGAAGGTCGCGCACGTTTCGCATCCAGTGCATTAACGTTTATCAAACAGGTACCTTCTGCAATCTTGCCGGAAATATTGCTGGAAGAATTAGCCAAACGCGCACGTGTGGATGTCACCGAATTAAAACAGCAAATCAGAAATCCTGCTGCGAGTTTGCAAATTCCTGTTGCAATACCAGAACCCGAGATTAGCAAACCTAAATTAAAACCAGCGATGCAAATCGCACTCGCCTTGCTGGTGCAAAATCCGCAGCTTGCCAAATCAGTGAAGACATCTTTACCGCAAGGTAATTTACTCGGATTAAATTTTCTGCATCGCTTACTGGATGTCATTAGCTTGCAACCTGAAATAAATACCGCTGCATTGATCGAATCATGGCGTGGGCAAAAAGAAGAAAACTTCGTAAAAAATCTCGCTTGCTGGGAGCATTCAATTCCTGAAGCCGGCATTACGCATGAATTTCTAGGCACATTAAGACAATTAAACTTGCTGATTATTGAAGATGAAATCAATCGTTTGTTATCCAAAGCGAGTGAAGGTGAACTGGCTGATGAAGAAAAACAGGAATTATCAAGATGGATTTTAAAGAAAAAAGAAATGACAGTGGTTTAAGTTAGCAAATACCATAAATGGAATTACCTGGAGATTATTAAGCAATGATTGCAATTGTTGAAGCATATCGCGCCGGATTACTGGAGCCAAAAAACTGGTTGAATAATATCATCGCCGGTTTAATCGTCGGTGTGGTTGCCATACCTCTTTCCATGGCATTTGCGATCGCATCCGGTGTCTCGCCACAACAAGGTTTATATACCGCGATTATCGCTGCTTTTATCGTTGGAATATTTGGCGGCAGTCGCGTACAAATTACAGGACCCACCGGCGCTTTTATTGTTATTCTCGCCGGCATCACCGCACAACATGGTATACAGGGTTTACAACTTGCAACCTTGCTTGCTGGTTTTATTTTATTGTTCATGGGAATGATAAAACTTGGCAGTGTTATCAAATATATTCCTGATCCAGTGATTGTTGGATTGACCAGTGGCATCGGTGTGATTATTCTTGTTAGTGAAATAAAGGATTTTTTTGGTTTGTCGCTGCATTTACCGATAGATGCAAAATTCTACGATAAATTATTTGCATTAATAAAAGAATTTCCCCATCTGGATATGACTACAACCGCATTAGCTTTATCCAGTTTAATGCTGATATGGTTGACACCCAAATTTTTCAAACGCATGCCAGGCCCTCTGGTCGCCATGATCGTTGCGACACTTATACAGTCATATTTTCACTTTAAAACAGTTGCAACCATTGGCACTACGTTTGGTGGCATTCCATCATCATTACCCTCCTTTCATTTACCATTCATGGATCTGACTCATACCTTGAGTTTAATCGGCCCTGCTTTCACCATCGCAATGTTAGGCGCCATTGAATCTTTATTATCAGCAACAGCAGCAGATGGTATGGCAAAAACAAAACATCATTCCAATCAGGAATTAATTGCCCAGGGATTTGCAAACATTCTGGCGCCACTTTTTGGTGGTTTTGCTGCAACCGGAGCGATTGTAAGAACTGCAACTAATGTTCGTAATGGTGGCAATTGTCCAATTGCAGCGATAGTGCATTCTGTTTTTTTACTATTTGTTATTTTGGTGCTTGCACCGCTTGCAACCAATATTCCGCTGGCAGCATTAGCCGCCATTTTGTTTGTCGTTGCCTACAACATGAGTGATGTACCGCATTTTATTTATATCGTAAAACATGCACCACGCAATGATGTGCTGGTTTTACTGACGACATTTTTATTAACGATATTTACCAATCTTGTGGTTGCAGTAAACATTGGTGTTATTTTTGCAATGCTACTTTTTATTCGGCGTATGAATCAATTCATTACGCTGGAGAAAGAAAATCACGATACATTAAACAATGAATTACGCGAAAAGAATTTGACGATACCTGATGGTGTGGTGATTTACTCCATACAAGGCCCTTTCTTTTTTGGTGTTGTGGAAAAAATTGAGCGCGCACTTGCGACCACCCATTCTGATCCGGAAGTGATTATTTTTCGTTTAAGAAACGTGCCTTTCATGGATATGACAGGCTTACAAACCTTTCGCGAAATTATCGAAGCATTCCATTGTCGCGGTGTACAGGTTTATATCTGCGAGGCTAATAGCAAAGTTAACAACAAACTCGAACGCATTAATCTGAATCCCTGGATCAGCGGCAGTCGTGTATTTACATCTTTTCCTGAAACAATTCAGAATTTATATTTTATGAAGGAACAGGAGTATGTTTAGCGCCTGAAAATACGCAACAAAACCTGCTACCCTTACCCACTTCGCTTTCTATTTCCAGACTTGCATCATGTCGCAACAGCACATGCTTCACAATCGCCAATCCCAAACCTGTGCCGCCACGTTCACGCGAGCGCGCTTTATCGACACGATAAAATCTTTCTGTAATACGTGGAATATGTTCTTTCGCAATACCAATTCCGGTATCAGTCACGACAAAATGCGCATTGTCATTTTGTTTATACCACTCAATCAAAATACTCCCGCCAGCAGGTGTATATTTCACCGCATTCACGATCAGATTGGAAAATAAACTACGCAATTCATTTTCTGAACCCTGAATTGTTAAATCTTCATTCGCTTTCAATTCGATTACATGGTGTTTATCCGCACCAATATGCATCGCATCCTGACATAAAGCCTGTAATATTTTTTTGACATCCACTTTTTTCTTTTCTTCCAGCGTCAGATCTTCCGCCTCAAGATGTGCGAGTAATAATAAATCTTCAATGATATCTGTCATGCGCAAAGTCTGTTGATACATTTGTTCATGAATTTTATTAAGTATTTCAGGTTCTACTGTTTGCTGTTGCGTTAATACTTCAAGATATCCACGAATCACCGTCAGCGGCGTACGCAATTCATGCGAAACATTCGCGACGAAATCGCTACGTACTTGTTCAAGATGGCGGATATATTCCTGCAATTCTGTCGAAAGCACGCTAAGATCAACAGGATGATGAATTTTCATATTGCCTCGCAAAAAGATATCCAGTGTTTCTTACTGTTTTAATATGACGATGACAATCATGCGGTTTTAACTTCGCGCGTAGCCGTTTGATTAAAACATCAATCGTACGATCACTAACCATCGCAGATTTCCCCAGCACATGATCCAGCAATTGATCACGCGTATAAACCTTATCGGCGTGCGTCATAAAAAAATATAATAATTTATACTCATTGGCAGTCAGGTGTAATAACTCATCTTTAATGGAAACTGTTTTCGTATTTGTATCAACACAAATAGTATCCAGCATTAATTTGTCGTCTGGTGATTTGATTAATCCACGTCGCAATACAGTTCTAATACGCACAGCAAGTTCATGAGGAGAAAATGGCTTGGTAATATAATCATCAGCACCGCTCACCAAACCCATAATTTTATTTTCTTCCTCCGCTTTCGCAGTCAGCATGATGACAGGTATATGTTTGATGTTTTCCATTTTACGAATTTTTTTCAGGAATTCGATACCACTCATATCTGGCAACATCCAGTCGAGAATAATCAGATCAGGAATCTGGACGGATAAAACCTTCATTGCTGATGCAATATCTTCTGCATCAATCAACTCAAATTCATGATGCGAAAAAGAAAAGCGCAACATATCGCGAATCGCTTTTTCATCTTCAATTAACAGTAATGTTTTTTTTGCCAATGTATCAAACTCCAAAGGTATGTCTTCTGGGGTCGCATCTCGACTTCACCCTACAACCCTTCAATGGGTGAAGTCGAGATGCGACCCCAGGGTCATGGGATTTTAATTTTGGTAAGCCTTCATGTAATTCACAATATTCAGATAATCGATTTTCATCTCATCCGCTCGCCGCTTATGATGCAATCCTTTGCCGCGATCTGCAAAAAAACTCAATTTATCGATAACATTTTCCTGCAATAATATTCTTTTATTCTTATCAACCACATGCGATTGAATATAATCACGGAAAACATTTCGCGCTTCATCCTCTTTTAGCTGCATTGAATGACAAACAGATTTTTTCAATGTCGCACCCTGTCCACTGCCAAGTAAAACATACAACAAAATAACTTTTTGTAAATCTGAATTAATGCCGGGCAAATGTAGCAAATGATAATACATCAGCGCACGTTTTTTTCCTGTCTCCCTGTCAAAGCATTTCGATACGATGTTCAGCTTATTTTCATCACGCGTTTCAAGATATTGATAAATACCTTTGATTCCATTGGCGATTAATGCAGATTCTATATCCATATGCTTCGGTGGAATGATATTTTTATCTTCATTTTTGTTCGGTGACAGCAAATCCTGTAGTGTGGTTTTTGGAAAATGCGCCTGAAAATGATCGACTAACCTTCCTGATACACGTGCACAAGCTGCAGTAAAACCAATAATCCATGGAACAATCAGCAATGCACCTTTCCACAAAGCAATATGAATTAATGAAGATATAAATGGAACTGGTGCAAAATTTAGTGCAACTGCAACAAATGCCAATACTAATCCAACAACAAATCCTGTCGCAGTTGCAATTTTTTCATTATTGGGATGTTGTCCATTTTTAATTTCAATCACTGCATCGAGCAAAATTCCCCACGCACGTGCAGCATTTACGAATGTCACATAAATGGATGCTGCAAAACAAATATATCCCAGCCATAAAAGAATCGAGGATGCGCCGCCCGTAAATGGCAAGGAAGCAATTCCTGCTACGATTAAAATAATCGGCGTGATAATGCCAAGAATCAGGCCAATGGCTTCAAAACAATATTCAAAACAACTGCAATGCTTTCTGAAAAAACGATACGTCTTTCGCAAATAACGGTAAATCATGCATCGGCCTCAATTAGGATGAAGCCAAAATAATAGAGAGGATTTATGTCAATTTGATGTCATTAATTGAGTAAAATTCAGGCAAGTGATGATTAATAATCCACCAACCGCATGACTTTTCTCAGTATTTATAAAAAAAAGATAGATAATGTAAAATTGTATTTTTTTGCTATAATCTGACTAGGCCAATTTCCCAAAAACCATTAATTATCAGACAGGTTAACCATCATGGAACAAGATTCCCAGAAAGAATCACATAATTCCGATAAAGAAACACAAAAATCCAGACTCAAAGATCTCATTACACGCGGCAAGGAACAAGGCTATCTGACATATGCAGAAGTCAACGATCACCTGCCTGCTGACATCACTGATCCAGAACAAATAGAAGACATTATAAGCATGATCAACGACATGGGTATCAAAGTGTCGGAAGATCCACCAGAAATGGATGAACTTTTATTAGCTGAAGGCGAAGCAGCTGAAGATGAAGTTGCAGCAGAAGAAATCACAAATGCATTGGCTGTTGTTGATGTATTAGGTCGTACGACCGATCCTGTGCGCATGTATATGCGTGAAATGGGACGCGTGGAATTATTATCACGTGAAGGTGAAATTGCCATTGCAAAACGCATCGAGGAAGGCGTCAATCAGATGTTGACGACTCTTGCTTATCAACCACAAATGATTGCCGAAGTGCTTTCTGATTTTGATCGCATGGAAAAAGGCGAATTACGTTTAAGCGATATCATTAGTGGTTATATCGAACCTGATCTTGCAAGTGTTGAAGAAGATGAAGGTGAAGAAGGTGAAGGCAGCTCCACAAATGGCAAAGCGAATGCGAATGCAAAACCGCCCGCCGCACCTGCTGCCGAAAATGAAGAAGAAAGTGAGGAAGCAGCTGATCCTTTTGACGAAGATGCAGGTCTTGATCCTGTAAAAGCAAAAGAACGTTTTGAAGAATTACGTAAAATTTATAATGAAGCTATTTCTGCTGATAAAAAACACGGACAAAAACATAAGAAGACGGTTGCCAAGCGTGATGAGCTAGCAAAGTTTTTTATGGATATTAAATTATCTCCACGACAATTTAATAAATTATCACGCAAGATGCGCAGCATGCTTGATGAAATCCGCATGCAGGAACGTTCGATTATGGATTTGTGTGTGAATAAAGGTAAATTACCACGCAAAGCTTTCATCACTTCCTTTCTGAATAATGAAACCAACATTGACTGGACAAAGGAACATGAAGATAAAAATTATTATGACGATATAGCAAAATTCATTCCTGATATTCAGCGCTCACAGAAAAAATTAATTTCTCTGGAACAAACGATGCGCATGACTATTGCTGAAATCAAGGAAGTGAATCGCAGACTTTCCATTGGTGAAGCCAAGGCAAGACGTGCAAAAAAAGAAATGGTCGAAGCAAACTTGCGTCTCGTGATTTCAATCGCGAAAAAATATACCAATCGTGGTTTGCAATTTCTCGATTTGATTCAGGAAGGTAATATTGGCTTGATGAAAGCCGTTGACAAGTTTGAATATCAGCGTGGTTATAAATTCTCAACGTATGCCACCTGGTGGATTCGCCAGGCGATCACACGCTCGATTGCGGACCAGGCACGTACCATTCGTATTCCAGTACACATGATTGAAACCATCAATAAATTGAATCGTATTTCGCGACAATTATTACAGGAAACAGGACAAGAACCGACACCGGAAGAATTAAGTCGCAAGATGAGTATTCCAGAAGATAAAATTCGCAAGATTTTAAAAATTGCGAAAGAACCTATCTCCATGGAAACACCAATTGGTGATGATGAAGATTCACATTTGGGAGATTTCATCGAAGATTTAAATACTATTTCGCCTATCGATGCTGCGACTAACTTTGGTTTGTCCGAAGCCGTACAAAAAGTATTGGGATCCCTCACGCCACGTGAAGCAAAAGTATTGCGTATGCGTTTTGGTATCAATATGAATACGGACCACACTCTCGAAGAAGTTGGCAAACAGTTTGATGTCACACGTGAACGTATTCGTCAGATTGAAGCAAAAGCATTGCGCAAATTGCGTCATCCATCGCGTGCTGAACAATTGCGTAGTTTTCTCGAAGAGCAGGAATAACTTGCATCATGCCCTCGCAACACGCGGGGGCAATTAAATGAGGAGAATAATATGTTAATCACTCTTGCGATCGTCCTATTACTTATCCTTGTGTATTTTATTTATGTTTATAACCGGCTCGTCACTTTACGCAATCTGAATCAGGAAGGCTGGAGCGGTATTGATGTTCAACTGAAACAACGTGCGAACCTCATTCCCAATCTGATTGAAAGCGTTAAAGGTTACATGAAACACGAAAGCAGCGTGCTGGAAAATGTCACGACTCTTCGCACACAAGCACTCGCCTCTGGTAATGTGCAACAACGTGCTGAGACAGAAAACCAATTGACTGCCGCATTAAAACAGTTGTTTGCGGTAGCAGAAAATTATCCTGATTTAAAAGCCAGCCAGAATTTCATGGAATTACAACAGACACTCACTTCCATTGAAAATCAGATACAGTTAGCACGCAGATATTACAATGGCACAACCAGAGATTTGAATATCACCATTCAATCTTTTCCCAGCAATATTGTCGCAAATATCTTTCAATTCAAACCAGCAGAATTTTTTGGAATCACTGATGCAGCGGAACGCGAAGTGCCTGCTGTTAAATTCTAATGTGATCATATGAAAAAATTTCTGATATTATTTTTCCTTTTTTTTATTCCATCTGTTTACGCTGAAGAAGTTATTTCAGATTTTAGCGTTGGTATTCGTGTCAATAAAAATGCCTCCATTGATGTAACCGAAGTTATTCAGATCAATGCGGAAGGCAATATATTCCGTCATGGATTATTGCGAAAATTACCGCGACGTTATGTGGACAGTTATAAAATTTCACATCATACGGATTATCAGCTTGGTGATATTTTAGTTAATGATCTCTCCTCTTCCTTTCACACGGAAGAAAATTCTGATGCGCTTTCAGTTTATATTGGCAGCAAGGATAATTTGTTATCGCCAGGCAGTTATTCCTATACCATTCACTATCACGTTAAGAATGCGCTTAATTATTTCAAGGATGCCGATGAAATTTACTGGAATATCACAGGTAATGAATGGCAAATACCCATTTTGCATGCGCAAGCCGTTATTCAATTACCTGAAGGTGCAGTCATAGAAAAAGAAGCTGCCTATACAGGAAGAATGGGCGCGCGGAATAAAGATTTTGTCATGGCAAATTCTGCCAATAATAAACTAGTGGTTGAAACTACAAAAAGACTGGAGCCTGGTGAAGGATTAACTGTAGCCGCATCTTTTCAAAAAGGAATTATTATTCCACCAACATGGTGGCAATCCATCATCGGAAATTTTGGCAAAACAGAACAAATGCTGTTGGCAATTTTGCTTGCTATCCTGTGTGTGAATTGGTTGATGTGGGATAAATATGGAAGAGATCCGAAACAAAAATCCATCATTCCCTTATTCGAACCACCGGAAAATCTGACACCAGAGGCGATGCGTTATATTCTCAATATGGGATATGATGCACAAACTTTCACAGCGGCCATTGTCAGCATGGCAACAAAAAAATATCTGGTGATTGTGAATGATGAAAATAAATATACGCTGAAACGAACCGATAAAAATATCCAATTACCCGCAGAAGAAGCAGCATTAGGGAATGTCTTGTTTCAAACAAACAATGAAATATTACTCGAACCTGCAAACGCCAGCCTATTGAATCAGGCGAAGAAAAAATTAAAACAATATTTAACGACTGCATATAAAAATAAATATTTTATGACTAATTTTAGTCGCTTGATTCCTGGTATTGTTTTATCGCTGCTGGCATTAGGATTGTTTTATAATCATAAATTACTTGATGTCGTGCAAATCATATTCTGGTGTTACATCGTTTATTTTTATTTTCCCCGGCTTATACTCAGCCTGAAACTGGCACGTGCGAGTAAAACTTCCGCGACGATTATCACTGCATTATTCAATTTATTTCTCTTTATTATATTTTTTATCGTGTTGATAGTATCGATTGTGGAAATTCTTGTAAGCGGCCTTCCCCTCATCACATTAAGTCTTATTCTTTTGATATTTATTTGCAATGCTATTTTTTATTATTTATTAAAAGCGCCCACACCTGAAGGCAGTGAAGTGATGGCTAAAATAAAAGGCTTTCGTTTATTCCTTTCAACGACTGAGCGTTATCGATTAAACCAATGGAATGCACCAGAAGTTACACCAGAATTATTTGAAAAATATATGCCTTATGCAATTGCACTTGATGTTGAAAGTCAGTGGCGCGCGCGCTTTGAAGATGTGATGCAAAAAGCAGGAATTAATCCTGCGCAATATCAATCTGCCTGGTATGTATCCGATATACCGTGGAATAGCAGCAATATTTCTGCATTGCCTGTGATAATTGGTTTGGGGCTCGCATCATCAGTTGCATCAGCGAGCGATTCATCAAGCGGCAGCGGCTCATCCGGTGGTGGTGGCGGAGGCGGTGGTGGTGGTGGCTGGTGAGTAGCGTGATAAAAAATAAGGGATGATGACATGAAAAAAATATCAGCAAGCTTATTAATTTATTTAAGTACATATTCTTTTTCGGCTATTGCGAATAACTCAGATTCCGGCGATATGTATTTTAGTGGTTACACACCTGATATCACTAAATATTCTGCGCACTTAAAATCAGATCGCGATTATTCTGTTTTGGATGCATTCCTGACTCAGCAAACCATCAAGCATTCACGTTCCAAAATTCAATTTATATTAAATGCATTACAAGACAACCAGAATAAAAATGCACGTATTGCTTTTATCGCAGATCAATTGCGGGATATACCGTATATATTTACAGGAGCTATTGGTGAAAGTGATTGGCAACCAGCTTCTTCCACATATCAACCTGGCGCTTTGCACATCAAACAGGATCCTGCTTATCGCCTCGATGGTCTTGATTGTCAAACCTTCGTACAGGTTGCGATGGCATTGCTGTATTCAAAAAATATTGATGAATTTGATCAGAATATATTGAAAATTTCATATGGTGCAGCGGGAAATCCAGCTGGCGAAATTGTACATTTTTATAATCGAAATAATTTTGTGGAATCCGACTGGAATCCCATTAATCAGCGTAATGGCTGGTTAACTGATCCGACGTTAAAAAGTAATTTATCTGCTTATGCAGCTGTCACACACGCTACTATCACGCGTCAGAACTGGTTTTTGTTTCAGCAAAAAAATCTTTCTGCAAATGTGCGTGTGCTTAACGAAACTGATGGCTCTGCGATGGCAAAGCGTTTCATGACCATTTATTCCAATCTTGATTATCCGAATTTTGATAGCGAAATGGTTGCTACCACTTATATTCCCAAAGAAAAAATAGCCGTACGACAAGCTGATGGCAGTTATCAACCTGATCAAACTTTACTTGATATGATTCCAACTCCAGCCGTTGTGGAAATTGTAAGAGACACAAAAAAATGGAATCTGGGTGGCAAAAATATTAAAGACCTCATTGGTACGGAATTAAGTATTTCACACATGGGATTGCTTTATCGTAAAACGTTTCAGCAAGATGATCTGATATATCGTAAAGTCTCCTGCAATTATGATAATCAACATCAGAAAATTTGCGCTGTTACACCTGTTATTTGTCAGAAAGATCATTGTGACGAATTGATGTTTCTGCATGCGACAGATGCTCGCCCTAATGGATTTCACTGGTACAAGCAAGCAGATGGAAATTACGCTTGTTCGGCAAACGTACCACCTGGCATCACAAACTTCACGGAATGTAATCGTGTGGAAGAGCAGCCGTTATTTGATTATTTGACAGATTATCAATATGGTTCTTATTGGTATATGAATAGTCCGTCTATTATTGGCATTCATTTGGAACAGTTAATTTAACAATATTATCGTTTTGAAATATATTTATTTCCGGCGATATAAAAACGTAATAATTTTTTTGCCCAATCACCTGCATAATCGACACCGATTCTTGGTCGTTTGGTAATTTCAATTTTTGTTTTTTCGCCTGGATCAGCGAGATAAAAAATATCGCCGGTCAAATCGTGCGCGTATAGCGATTTATCAATCTGCATGGCGCGCGTCAGCAACCCTGGCCCTTGCGTGCGTCCATCGATATTTTCTACTGGTTCAATCGCACGCAATAAAACAGCAGATGCGTGACCTTCTGGTTCCGTGACGATATTCATGCAATAGTGCACGCCATAAATCAGGTAGATATAAGCATGTCCTGGCGGGCCGAACATGGCTTGTGTGCGCGAGGTCAAGCCTTTGCAGGAATGAGCGGCAAGATCATGCGGGCCCAGATAGGCTTCAGTTTCGACGATTTTACCGATGCGGGTGATACCGTTCACCTGATGGACAAGGTATTTTCCGAGCAGCTCTTGTGCGACCAGCGTGGTATCGCGGTTATAGAAAGAACGCGGCAGTTTTTTCATCGATTTCCTCGGTTTGTCTATGGAAAATGGGCTATTTTACCGTTATTATAGCGACTCTCAAATCCGTATGCCGGGCCCATAGCTCAGTTGGTTAGAGCAGAGGACTCATAATCCTTTGGTCCTAGGTTCAAGTCCTAGTGGGCCCATGAGAAGAATCAATAAGTTAAAATAATTTTGTGATGCATTTAAACTTGCTCTCAATAAAATGTAACCGGTTTGTAACTGCGCTTAATCAAGACCACCGTTGTTTAGGTAATTCATCCCATATAAAATAAAAAATGTTAGCCTCTCACATTAAAGGAATTAAATGTGAACAAAGCCACGAAACATACAACCAAACGCACTCGACCCAAACGAAAAAAGGCTCCCTCACGTAAACGCGCACCAGGTGGCGGAGGAGGACCAAGATGACTGTGGAAGAAAAAAAGGAATCCTTATACAAGTATGTGAAAGATTATTATTGGAGTACATTTCATTACAACACAGCCACATTATCGAGCACATGCAGGCAACTCGGGTTAGGGTTAGGCGGGCTAGCATGGCTTGCTAAATCTGATACACAGAACTCATGTTGTGCAAAATCAATTCTGCTATTTGTTGTTTTGTTTTTTATTTCTGATGCTATTCAATATTTGTTTCAAGGTTACTCTTTCCAACAATTAGCCGAAAACTATGATAAAAAAATTGACCGTGGAGAAATTTCAGAAGTATCGAAACTTGTTGAAAAACCAAACATGAACATACTCACGCACGTATTTTTTGTAGCAAAATTAATTTTTCTGGTATTAGCCTCTATTTTTTTCCTTGCTTTACTTTTTAATGGATGACGGACAAATATTCGTAAATTTTTATTTTTTCATCAAGCATGAAAATATTGCTCATTCTTGATTTTAACTGGCGAACCGGATTTTTCTGCAAAGAGTATTTCGTAGTTAGTCAAAAAACACAAAGGCTATTTGGTTTAGAGATAAACCTGAATAAAAGCTATCCCAAATTCCAATGACAATAAACTAGCAATGACCGCCTATAGAGACCTTTTTGCTGCTGATTCAACTATAATTAAAATAATAAGAAAAAATTGAGGAGCTTATTAATGATTAATTTTATGAAAAAAAATAGTTGGATAAACAATTCCATACGCCTAAATAAAGAGAAACAATACTTATTTTTTGCCATATTGTTCCTATTTTTTGCCCTACCCGCAAAGGCAACCATGTGCCCAGATGGCAGTTATGTTAATGCGAATGAATGTACGATGGCGCCAGATGGGTCATACGTTGGCGGTAATAATGCTACCATGGCTCCAGATGGGTCATATGTCGGCGGCAATAACACAACTATGGCTCCCGATGGATCATATGTCGGTGGCACACAGGCTACAATGTGCCCAGATGGTTCATATGTTGGTGGCAATACCTGTCATTTAATGCCAGATGGCACTTATAAATAACGAATCAAGTTTCGCCAACAACACTTCTCTTGAATAGCTTAAATCGCATTGACCCTTGTTTTTTTCCCTTTCATGATCAAAAAGAAAGATATTTCTTTTTTATTAATTACCAAACACCCAAAATTTAAAATGCCAAGGACCAAAAGCTCCGGCCTTACAGCCGGCAATTACTCCGCCACGCATACCATCGCTTACACCCTTATAAATACCAGTAATTATTCCGAAAACCCCTCCCATTAATATCACCGGGATAATTACCAATAATGTGATTAATATGCCAACAACATCGCAATCAAAAATAGTCCACTGATCAAAATATTCTTTAAAAATAAATCTGATCACCCCAATAATTGAACCGATTACAAGAGCGGATATTATTCCAGCAATGACGCCTAGAGTAGAATTTATTTTTGAGATACGCATTTAGACAATAACCTCACTAAAACGCAGATGTCAGATCTGCAGCGTTTATATTACTCATTTATATTCCCGAGGATAAATATGATATATAACTGTAAAATCTGGGTCTTCAAAAGACTTCACATTTCCATTTTTTAAATTATATATTCCAGGTTGCGCCTTGTGTAATGCAGAAAAATCTCGCGGTAAATTATATTTAATTTCTGAATTCTCAAGTTGAATTGTAATTTCATGTTTTGATACACAAACTATTTTTCCTGCGATTTGTTTACTTGATAATAATTTTCCATCTTTGTCATATTGGCTTATTCCAGCAAGAATTTTTTTGCCTATGTAAAATTGTGGATTCATTGAAGCAGTCTCAATAGTTTTATCACCAGCGACGGCGGTATTAAAATTAAATATAGTCATTAATATTGAAGTTACAAAAAATAAGCTGGCGAAAAATTTCACAAAAATATCTCTGATTTATTATAAATGATGGTCAATAGTATAAAATTGCTGCTTATTAAGCAAATCAGCTTACAATTTAAATATAGTCAAAGGCTTATATTTTAGCTGTTTTCTAAAACATCCATCGCTGAGTGAATATGCTAGTGATGCTGATGATTACACGTGAGCATTATTCGTTCAATTTGATTTTTCTGATAAAAATACTCCAATATTTTTCAGGTACAAATTACTTATTCGGTTTTCCAATGTAGATCAGTTGCAAAACGGAATCATTAATATTTGATCAAATCGAACTTCATTTTTAGTTTTTAATAATTACAACCAGAAAACAGATCAAAAATTTTTTATAATTTGCAATCACGATAACCGACCTAATATAATAGCAAATAATGCGAAATTCTCAATTCAAACAATTAAAGGCACATCACATGAAAACCCGATCCTTTCTTGATAATCTTCCATTAGAGATAATTATTAAAATCGCAACATACCTTGAGGATGATGATAGATTATCGCTGTTACGATCCAGTGAATCTGCGATTAAAAAATTCCCTTCCATTCAAAATGATTATCGCGACAAAAACTGTCTTTTGCGAGATAACCTCGGTTTGCATATTGAAAATTATCAGCGACGCAATAAGCTTAGTAATTATTGTTGGGGAATTCTTATAGGTTTAGCAATCATAATTGACTCTATCCGATCACTTAACATGCCTGGCATTCTGTTCGGTTCGGGCGTAACTTTATTTTCTTTTGCCATGAATAATAAAATCAAAAATGCCTGCGAAGAAGAATGCAAGAATTTGAAAGAAATGCATCTCGCTACATTAAAGATTAATCGATAATTAAATGACTCCCCTACTCTTTTCTCTCTTCAAACCCGAACACACTTCTTCCTCCATATATCGCAGAAACATCTTTTTCATGCGCAATAATTTCTTCCACTGTAGGTCCTTTTATAATATGTCGCTCCAGTTCGCGCGCTTGCTTATCGAGTCGTTTAATTGCATCCAGTTTTTCATTCGCACCAAGTTTGGCTTTTTGCACAGCATTTTTTAATACATTAATTGTTTCATCATAAACCTTCGTAGGCACTGGAAATGGATGTTTATCCTTACCACCATGCGCTAATGAAAATCGCGCAGGATCTGAGAATCTACAAGGCGCACCGTGTATAACTTCCGCCACCATCGCAAGAGCGAGAATGGTTCTTGCACCAACTTTTGGAGTTAAAAGAAGCTCAGAAAAATCTTTTGGTCCACGATCAATTGCAGCTGCAATATTTCCGTGTAATTTTCGCAATGAAATATTTTCTGATCTAACATCATGATGTGCTGGCATATTCAGAAACGGTAAATCAACTTGCGCATGAATTGATTGCTTATTTGTAATTTCCTGTTTTGCCGCTTCCGCAAGAATACGTTCAGGAGAAAATGTTTTTAAAAGTTCAATTTGCGATGCTCGCGATAAATTCGCTCGCTGATCGGTAAGATTAATAATATTTCCCTGATGTCTCCCTTCAATTGCAGCATGCGGAGCATCAACAAAACTTTTCAATCCTTCAGATAACCAATGATAACGACGCGCTTGTTTATTTGCAGTGTTCATTCCTTGCTGAATCACAGCCCAATTACCATCTGCAGTCACAATAAAACTATGCAGATATAAATCGAAACCATCCTGAATTGCTGCACTATCAACTTTCGCAACCAGTCGACTGGTTTGTGCAAGCTGTTGGCCATCAAATCCTACTTTTAATCCGATTGCTGTTAATTCCTGCGGCGTCTGACGCGAATATTTTCCTCTGCCTCCACAAATATAAATACCAAGCTCTCTGGAAAGCGGTGCTAAACCACGCTTAAGCGCGCCAATAACGCTTGTGGTAATTCCAGATGAATGCCAATCCATTCCCATTACTGCGCCAAACGATTGGAACCAGAAAGGATTCGCCAAACGACGCAGAAATTCGTCACGCCCATAATGATAAATAATTGCCTCGCTCATGATCGCACCTAATTTAGCCATGCGATTAGCGAGCCATAAAGGCACTTGACCATAATGCAACGGAAGATTAGCAATACCTGTTTTGTGTACCATTATTGATATCTTGTAATCATTGTTAGGCTGAAAATAATATATCAGCACAATAACTCATGCAATGAGGCAATTTTCGTGCATTAATATTTCCTTAATACTATGACAATATCATCAGATTTTATTGCGAGTAATCAAATTAAAATATAAGGATAAAAACCATGAAATATCGCTTAAAATTGCTTTTAATAATAACAATCACACTTTTACTCACAAGTTGCTCAACAATCAACCCACCAGAATATCAAAATCAATTACATAAGCTGTCGCAATTTAATCAACCTTTTTATGTTTATGAAACCCGCGATTGGCGACCCGGTATTGGTGGCTTACATTTACAACCAGTTCATTCAAAAAATAGATTATACCCATATAAGTTTCCTTCATTGCAGGATTATTCACAAAGTAAAAACGCGTGGTATGCATGGCATAACACCGATTTGTTTAATAAATTCGAAGGTAATGAATATAGAATTCTGGGATTAGTTGATAGAAATACAACTTATCGATTAGACAAGGTTGTTGAGTTTAGTTTTAGTGGTTCAACGCATGAAGAAATTACGATTACAAGCGGTCCGTTTGCGGGTAAACAAGTTAAGCTGCAAACGTGGTTATTGCAACAATGGGAACCTATACATGGTTAATAGCGAATTCAGGGAATAATGTTGACTCATATTTTTTTCGCATAAATTATATGACCACCTATTTCTTTTTTTTCAATTTTACTCAGTAGGAAAGAGAAGGTCTCATTTACTTTATTTATCGTTTCTTCAGTGAATTCTTTTGATAAATAATTTTTTCTAGATCGTAAATTTATCAGGAATCCATTATACCAATTAAAATACTGTGAGCTCATATCATGGGTTTCTATTAATTCCCAGCTTGTTTCATTAAGCCATCTCAATAAATCATTTAAAGATACAGGATTCATTGGCGTACCAGAAAGATCCCTAAAAACAAATTTATTTTGATGCGGGGTTGTATAGTCAAATATTGCCAATATAGCTCCAGGATTTGCGATTTCTGCCAATGTTTTCAGGCTATCCCGCTGGCATTGTAAAGCATAAAAGACATTAAACATGGTCATAATATCAAATCTGTTGTTGACGACTTCGTCAGAAAGATTATTTATATCACAGTTAAAAAATTTAACATTATTGTAATATTTTCTCGCATAATCCACTGCTACAAAATCAATATCCAGTCCATAAAGATCATAATCCGTGTGAAGGCGAATATACTCCGCAGTACCACCCAGACCACAACCAAGATCGAGTAATTTTTTATTTTTTTCACTCTTTATTTCTATTTCTTTTATTTTATTGAGCACGATATCAATCGCTTCTGTTTCACCAGCGTGAGCATAATCTCCATTACGTAGTTTTGACAATAGAAGACGAGGGTTATCAATCATCTGTTCTGGTCTCTCCACAATTGTGCTAATGCTCTAATGTGTTCTGTTGTTGTGCCACAGCAACCACCAATAATTTTTATTTTTGATATTTTTTTCAACTCGAGTAAATCAGATGCAATTGTAGCAGGAGAATCAGAAATTGATATGTTCACATTCACAAGCTCTTTATGTGACATGGTTTAACCATTTACCTGAACACCGATGATGCGATCAAAATCTCCATGCTCAGATATCACTTTTAATACAACAGATGCATGCGTACAAGTTATGAAATATCCTGCTGGTTTATACTCGACTTGATCATCAAGTTTCCGTATTGCATCAGAAAGATTGTTTCCATCAAGCAGCAATCCGTTTTCATCTAAAATAAAACCGATCGTATACTCTACATGTGCCTCCTGAGCTGCATATGCAATACCAAGTGCTTCTGTCACACTCGATAGAGTAGCCACATGAATAAGAGAAATTTCAGATTTTTTTAAAATATTGATTTGTTCCTGGTGATAGTCTTTTGCCTGCTCAACAGTCAAATTGTAATCAACATCATAAGCATCATTTCGTGACCCTAATGCAGCACTAAAATAAACTGGAGATGAGAGATTATTTGTATATTCATCTTTTATTGATTTGATAAAACCAGTACAAAGTTGATTTACATAATTGATATAGTCTTTTTGCTGATTGTGTAAATTCAAATGCGCCCTGCTCGCCCTGAATGTTGGAGCATATATGATTATTGGAAGGGAATACTCATGCGCAGCCTCAATATCCATCTTGTATATTTCTGCTAAAGCATTTTTGCCCTGACATGATTGAATCAAATCAAAAATTGACAAATTTTTTCCCAGATTAAACTTATAGGTATATTGCAATCTCGTACCTAGCGCTCCATTTATCAATACTAGATCATGTGAAATTATTTCATCAATCATCATTTATCCTTAACAATATAACAATGGGGTTGCATCTCGACATAGCTCATTATGCCGATGCTTTTAGACAAAACAAGATCGACAATAAACAAATTCATTATAAGCGTTGACATTCTATCTACCAATAGATAGAATGCGCCTCATATGAAAAAACATGACATTTATCAACAAATTCTGGATGTAGCTGAGCATCTAACCCAAACCCGGGGATATAACGCCTTTAGTTATAAAGATATCTCGGCGATCGTTGGAGTGAAAACCTCCAGCATCCACTATTATTTCCCAACCAAGGCTGATCTCGGTAAAGCGGTTGTAAAAAAACATATCGATTTGTTATGCGAAGAACTGGAACAACTTATTAACAATAAGCAATTATCCTGCAAGAAAAAATTAGAAAAATTCATTGATGGAATAGTTGCCAAAACCTATCTGGACAGGCAGAAAATGTGTTTAGGCGGCATGCTTGCGTCAGATGTATTAACATTGCCGCCTGTGATTCAAAAAGAAGTACGGCTTTTTTTTACTCGATTAGAAGACTGGATAAAACGTTTACTGACTGAATCCATCAATAAAAATGAATTCAAATTAAAAAAGAATGATATTAACAATGAAGCATTATTTATTTTTTCGCTATTAGAAGGTGCATTGCTATTAGCCAGACTATTTCAGGATGAAGGACATCTAACGGTGGCAAGGAAGCAGATTATTAACCGTTATTGCAAGGATTAGTTTTTTTTAATCATTTAATCTATCTACTAATAGATACAATATAGGGGAAGCTCCATGAAAAACGAAAATATCGCAAAATTAGGCTTACTTGTTCGCCTGCAAAGCAAGCCGGGAAAGGAAACAGAGGTGGAAAATTTCTTACGCAGCGGTTTGTCTATCGTACAGGCAGAACCTGGTACAACCGTTTGGTTTGCAATACGTCTAGGCACATCAACATTTGGTATTTTTGATACGTTTCCTGATGAAGCAAGCCGTCAACAACATCTTACTGGTAAAGTTGCTGAAGCACTCTTCGCTCAAGCGCCTGAACTTTTTTCACAACCACCAGTAGTTGAAATGTTCGAATCACTCGCGGTTAAGCTACCTGTTTAATAACACCAGGTGTCGCATCTCGACTTCACCCTTCATACACCGAAAGGGTGAAGTCGAGATGCGACACCTTATTTAATTTTTTGTTTATTTGCGCCACCATAAAATCAGCGCAAGATTGAACGAGAAGTGCTATATCATCCCAATATTCATTTGCTTCGCCATTACAAATTGAAATCGCTCGTTGTAAAACACATTGATACTCTTCTGGCAATCGATTCATTATCAACATCGCAGCTGAAGATTTGGAATAAATCATGGACGTTTCCAATGTCGCCCAAATTCGCGAATATGTTAATAACACATTGCGTGTATCATTAAATAAATCCAATTGTAAATGTTGAAGCGAATCTTTTATCGCAAATATAAAATCATGAGATGGCACAGATTCGAACGACTGAGGAGGAGAAACACCATATAACGTTTCACTCGCCAGCAACACTTGCGTGATTATGATTGCAAGATCCGGCATGAATTTATTCGGCCATGGATTTATTATCCCATTTTCAAATTTATTCCTTAACCATTCACCATATTGAAAATCAAAACTTGGAGGATAATTCCATGGATTTATTTCTGACTTAACAACAATCGTCAATTCAATTGGCCGTTTTCCACCAGCCATGTAAATACCTGAGATTTTCAACAGTTCATTAATTATCTTTTGTTTTTCTTCATCGGTGCTAAGGCGCTGAGTGACAATAAGCAAGTCAATATCGCTATATTTTTTCAAACCACCAACAATTGCTGATCCATATAAATATGCACCAAGAAGATGTTGGCCAAATATATTTTTGAGCACATCAATACATTGATTGATTTGCACACTTGCATCCTGATTGAGATAGGTCATAAATTTGAACTTTTATCGTATATTTATGTGATGGCGATACTACCACAGGTTACATTTAATGTATCATGCTGGGTAACAGTAATTTTTCAAATATCTATAATCATCAATCGGTTAACGTTCACCTTCTTTCCCAAAACCTACTATACTTAGATGAAATAACTCAAAAACGGAGTGGTTTATGCATGAACGTGAAATTGATATTAACGACATAAAACAACGCATCGACAAGATCCATAACCACACGGGCGTATACAACAATTTAAAAGAGGATTTAAATACCATACTTGAAATGTGTGAAATGAAATTACAACAAATCCAGGATAATAATGTGCATCGAAGCAATATTCCGCAAAATAGATACGATGCAAAAAATCTGCGTGAGATCACTACAAATCTCATAAGTGTATTTACATATGATTGCAAGGAGTTGCATAAGAATTATCAGGATAAAACTAATTTTGAGGAAAAAATTGGACGTTTATATAATGAAGCAAACTATGAATCAGAAATTTCTTTATCGCCATCTGCACGTGATTCGGTCAGAGAACGCGCAAAATTAATGGCTGCATATGAAAGATTGGAAAAAAACCCGATACAACCAGCTGGTGGAAAACCAAATAATGGTATTAATAACGAAAATAAAAATAAATCTGGCAGGGGATTTTTTGCAAAAGCACAAAATACGATTGCCAGGCAATTTCATCGGGAAAGAACACCAGAAGAACCCTCACAAACCCCAAAAATGAAAAAATGATAATTTTATTTATTCTGTATTTGCCTTGAATTGATCAAAATATTTTTCAATCAACTCTGATTTTGATGAACAATAGTTTTTGCATTTGATATTGGCAATATGCATTTCAACTGTACGACGTGAAATTCCTGGCAGTGGCGGGATCAACTAACCTGACACCACCTTGATGAGAACAGACATGAAAATCATTATTTATTTTCAATTCTTTGTGTAAATTCATATATTAATGCGTTCATATTGTTCATGAATTGATCATATTCTCATGGAGGGCAATTTTGTCAACACTATCTATGTTGTTGAAAGTGATTATTAATATGAATAGATGCCATTAAAATCCAATACAACTCAATCCTGCCACTTCTCCATGACGGCAATATACTTGATGGTCTGCGCCAGAAAATCGTATTGCGGGACAGATTTGGCATCCATATAGGGTGCGGAATTGATCATGATAACCACGCCATTTCCCTTTGTTTTACTGCCAACAAACATGGACAAATATCCTGAATTAAAACCACCATGCCGAAAATAATTGTCGCGCGTTTTACTTTGTTCACCATATTTATTGATATTTACTTCAAATCCTAATCCCATATTATGATCGATTGCTGGTGTTAAAATCATTTGCATGATATTTGCATCAATTTGTAATGGTGTTTTTTCTGCAAGAGTTTTTTGCACAGCAATAACAAATTTCGCAATATCACTCGGTGTTGACCACAAACCACCCGCAGCTGATGCAATAAAAATAATAGGGCTATCAGGCATTAATTTTCCATTTGGCAAATAAGGCAACGCAACGTTCTGCAGCCATTTTTGCGGCAACGGTTCATCGAATGTGCTGTGTTGCATTTGCAAAGGATCAAGGATTAATGTTTGCATGATATCTGCAAAAGTTTTTTTATAAATATCTTCCAGCACTTGCTGAATGATTGTATAACCCGCAGGACAATATTCATATTTGCTTCCAGGTTTACGTATCACAGTCACAGGTTGTGTGTTGGCAGGTGGAATTCCATTTAATTCCTGCAACAAGGTTGGCAGTTTGTCATGAGTGGTATATCCCTTATAGCGAAATCCAATTACACCAGAAGTATGCGCAAGCAATAATCGCATGGTGACAGGTTGGTGTTTTGTGTAATTTGATGCAGGGATTTTCCAGCTGGTTAATATGTCATTTATATTCGTATTAAGTGAAAGATGTTTTTCGTGAAAAGCAGTAACTGTTGCTAACGCGGTAATGGGTTTGCTGATGGATGCTGCCTGAAATAATGTATCTGTTGTGACTGGTTTGTTATGCGCTTTATCACGTAATCCATAAGCCTTCGCCCACTTATTTTTATAATTCTTGATCACAGCAATACTGCAACCAGGAATATTATAGGTTTTCATTTGCTCGATGATCCACTGGTCTGTATTTGTTTCAGCATGAGATGACACTGATGTGAGTAACAAAATACAGCTAAATAGAGTGGTAAGTTTTTTGATCATCATTGGGGTTAACTCCAGGCACATTGCTTGCTAAGCATTATTTTTCTCCGTATTATACATGGATCGCTGAAATTGGACAGCTTACGGAATTAAAATTAACAGGGAGATAATCATGCAGGGAAAATATGTTTTGATATTTGCTGTCAGCGGAATTATTGCTTGTCTTGCGATTTACCAAATCTTCCTGTGCGCTATCATTAATAGCGAAATTTCTGCATCATCAGGTTTTCTGTTTTTCAATTATCGCTTCTGGTTCTGGACAGCAGTTGCATGGGTTTCTGCTTATTCGATTATCAAAAATTATCTGGGAATGAGAAGGGATTCTGTTGAGATAATATCGATTGTTGCTGCGGAATCTGCACAGTAATTTTATGGCGTGAATTTGTGGTTGTTTTCAGATGTGTCTTCCAGTTGTTTCTCTGATTGCTCAGCTTGGGTTTTATCTGCGCCAACGGTCTTTTTTTCCGTGAACATTTTTGCATGATGATCGATTTTTCTATATCGGTCAGCTTCGGTTGAACGGCTAATGGGTTGTTTTTCTTCGGTGATGGCAGGTTGGTCTTCTTGTAAAAAATCAGCGAATAAATCATCTAATGCTGCTGCTTCCTTGTCGAATTCTTTATTAATTTCTTTATCGGAGATGTCAGGGTTGATTTCTTTTAACTTTTCCATCAAACCATCTTTCTCGCTGATTAAATTTTCATTAATAAGTTCATATTTATTTATCTCTTCACTTTTTTCATTTATTTGTGATCTAGTTTGATTCAATTCTTCAATCTTAACGTCTATTACTGGAGAAAGAGCTATTTGAATTTTATCTACAATATCATTCGTTATATCTGATAATACTGTTGCATTTTCCTTAACATTCATCTCAACAATTCTTACCTTGTCGCTCTCTGGAAGATTAGAGTATCTATCCATGAATAATTGCTTGGCATAATTTTGAGCCACCTCTGACAAATCAGCATATTTATCTTTTCTTTTATCAATATTATCTATAATCTTTTCATGAAAAAGATCTTTGATTTTGTTTGCATCAATTGTCAAGGCCGATACATTTTTGTCATCGCCGACTGTCAATTCATATTTTTTATCCAGAATAATTTCATTAGTGAAACTAGCAGAAATCATTTGTTTTATAGTTGCAAATTTATTATCAGCTTCTTTATTTAATTCGTTAATTTCCGTTTGTAATTTTGCAATCATTACATTATTTCTTCTTATCTGTTCATTAATGTTATAAATCCTCTCTTTTATAACAGATTCCAGTATTTCTAACTGTTTTTGTTTTTCATTATTATCTTCTGATTTATTAGCTTGATTAGGTAAAACTGATTGCATACATCTTTCACGCAAATAATCTGCTAGCATTTCAGACAACAATTCAGCCTTATCAAACTCCTCCTGTTTGCGTATCTTAATGCTTTCATTTGTAATACTTTTTTGTATGCAATAATCCCTCAGCAAGACAAAGAATTGCTGAGCATCCAGAACTTTCTTATAAGGTGTCTCGAAAGCTGGATTGGTATAGGCAAGGCGGGCAGCTTCTTCGGCAGTCATTCCCTCACTAGTATTTTTCAGAAATTTAATATTTTCCGTACATGCAATTTGCATACGAGTCAGATATAAATCGTATAACCCATGTATAGCCTTATCATCCATCTTTACGATGGCAGCCATGGTTATATCTCCTCTATTTTATTTTTCTTCGTTATTCCATTATTATACTCCCGCTTATTGTGTCTGGATTTGAATCAACCGCTATATGACTTCCAAGTTAATCATTTATAGCAAAATTTGATTTAAGAAATCTGATCGCAAATTGCTTTAAAATAACTCTCTTTCAAGCTATAGATATTAGGAGTACATAACATGTCACAAACAAGAATCACGAAAAACCGAATGGGAATAGAAAGTTACGCACAGAAAATGAATGGTTATCCCGAATATAAAGCCATCAAAGACAAAAGCTTTAAAAAAACTATTGAAAAACAAATTCTTAACTTAATTGACCTGGAAAAGAAGCTTAACCTCATCGACGCATATGATTCATTGAAAGATTCTCTGGATAAGATTAAGAATGGTGATACAGGTCTTCATTGCGACCTGATGAAACAAATAGAACTATATAAAACATTCAAAATAGAAAATGAAGGAAAATTATGTCTTGCTCCATATGAAAATTATTCAAAAATAATAAATCAAATTGAATTAGCTTATAAAAAACTAGTAACATTGCAAAATCAGGAAATCATCGAATATAAGACTGCCATGGATAACACCCAGCAAATGCTGGCAATGCACGATCCCATGGAAAAAGCAGGAAAAGAATTGATTGAGATCGCGAGTAAATTAAAGAAAATTGCTGTTCTTGAAACAATGCAAGAAACAGACAAAATAATCCAACATCGCATTACAGATAAAAAATCAAAAAAAGTAATGTATTATCGAGACCATCTTTTATTATCCAAAGAGAATGTTCACAACTTACTTGATGATAAAAAAAGTAAGGCATTTGATCTTGATGAGGAAAGCGCAAAAGCGATTATTCTATGCGATTTAATGCAGATACAATCTTATGGAATGCACTGGATTGAACTATATGCAAAATCTAAAAATGAACTATCAAAACCCGCACAAGAATTATTTAAAATTCATGAAAATATTTCCACCATATTGAATATTGATTCTGAATTAGTGAAGGAAGCTAGAACACATCATAATAAAATAACATCCATGCGAAATGAGAGCATTGAAGGTTTCAGAAAAAAAGGAATATCTGAAGCACAACTAATTTCAAAATTTGGCGCACTTAAAGCTCCATTAAATAGCAATCCTTCAGAACTCAAGCAGTCGGAAAATACAGCTGCATCTGAATCGAAACCTGTATTAACTTCCAAAAATTCTCGTTCTTTCATATAACCGCCGGTCAAATCACCGTTGCTGTTGAAGCAACGGTGATTTTTATTTTCAAAAATCCTCGCTCAATCAACCGTAGTCACGATAATTGATTTACCTTTTGATAGTGTGCGCGAGACATGTCCTTCGCCTGTTACATCAGCCGCCAATAAAACATCACCGGCTTTAAAAATTCGTTTCTCACCACCACTTGCTTCCACTTCAACCTCACCTTCCAAATAAATAATATATTGAGGCTGTGGAGCATTATGTATTTCCATTACCAAGCCATTTTCAAAATCGCGAAACATGATTGCTTTAACAGGAAATTTTTTGGAATAAAGACCTAAAGGTTGCTCGCTAGCATGTCCGCAATCTATTTCCGTAAAATACGATTTATTATCTTCGTTGGTAGATAGCATAGTAATTTTCATGGATATCTCTCATTTTTCATGGTTATTTCATAACTAAGTTCGCTGCTCATTCAGTAAATTCTCTAAAAATCTTATTATTATATTTTTCTCGTAAAACCAGATTTTTTGACATTTCATCGGGAAAAATATCGAGAACTCCGTGCTCAATACCATCACAAACTTCGATCGCAATTTGTTGAGGCGTGGCTTTATCAACATTAATATTCTTAGTCATCGGTGTATCAACATATCCCGGATAAACACCAAATACATTTATATTCGTGTTATTCGCTGCTTCCCGCAAACTCTGTGTCAAAAAGTGAGCCGCTGATTTGGAAGCGCAATAAGTGCCTAATTTCATCACAATAGCAAAACTGGCAACAGAGAGCATATTAACGATACAAGCAGATTGTTTTGCTTTTAATGAATTCCAGAAAGTATGACAGAGATTATGAACTCCAAAATAATTTACAGACATTTCTAATTGCGATGCCTTTAACGATCTTTCCTCCAAAAAATGTGTTGCGCATTCAACATCAGCATTATTAATAAGTATTTCTGTATCATCACACATGGCATGACATGCAAGAATATCGTTCATATTCGTTACATCAAGTTTGATCGGGACGACTTTATCTGGATATTTTCTTTGAAGCGCATCCAGATTTCCCATATTGATACCAGCAGCATATATTTTTTTGACATTTCTCTTGATTAATTCATCCAGTAAACTTGATCCTATTCCGCCACAAGCTCCTGTTAACAGGACGGTAGTTTTTGTGAGATTCATGATATTTTCCTTTTTCTATAATTTCTTTCTAGCATGTAATTCAACTTAATAAATATGCGATCTAATTCGTGTGACAAATCTATAAGGTTGTAAACTCATAAAATGAAGGATTTTTCAGCTTCAGATGAGCATGAATATCTCCTCCTAATCCATACAATCCTATAGCTCCGCCATAGTTACACTGAGAGCTCATCCACAAAACAATAACATTAACAATTCGATTACGATTATGACTTTCAGTTACAGGAAATGGATTAGGCAAAGTGGCAACATAATTTGCCGAGCCTTTTTTATCTGTTATGAATACATTTGGAACCCCTAGAGGTCCAGGGCGTGTTAGTTTCTTAGGGTTCAAATCATTTTCACGCAATGCCATTACTGTATATAAACTATCTGGTATTAGCCCCGTAAAATTAAATTCGAAACATGCACACTTACGATCCATTGAAATTCCAACGGTACACTCACCTTTAGCTTTCACCCAATCGCCTAATGTAATAGGAGCATTAATTTTACGCCCATATTCTTCTTTAAAATCTGGAATGAATGCCTGATGAAGAGGAAGGCTTTCTCTTGCTACTTTATTCGCAGCCGGATTCTGATCAGGTGCAAATATCATATGATAGTTATTACAAGGTAATGGCAATGGTAAGGTATATAATACTTTATCGGCCAAATCATCGAGCTTTTCCACACAAAATTCATTTTTAATGATATAAGGGGCTTGCTTTCCAAATAATGGTATTTTGCTTTGCGGTGAAACTATTGCGGCACCCCATTCAGATGAAACTAAACCCTTATTAATTCGATTTATTCTACCAATAACAACAAAATCTCCATGCTCATCCATAATTTCGCTTGGAGGATAAGTAGGACCTTGTGTTGTTAAACTCAAGGCAAAAGTTGTACATTCGCTATATATCATTATCAGTTATCCAATACTGCTCTCTGAGATTGGGTTTTAATAGAGAACTTAAGACTGCCACTTGAAATTAATACTCCAATAATTACTAATGCACCACCCAAAAACTGTATTGGTGTAATCGATTGACCATTAAATATTGAAATTAAGGCAGTAAAAATTGGAACAAAGTTAAAAAATATTGAAGTATTGCTTGCTCCTAAATGACTTATACCATAATTCCAAAAAAGATAAGCCAAAATAGAACCAAAAACAGCCATATAAATTAACGCAGCGTACACTTGCGATGTTTGAGAAAATATCAAATTTACTGTGGAATTATATGAAGCCAAAGCGATTAGTAACAACGAACCAATTATCATCGTCACACTAGTTGTAATTAATGGTTTACTATTTTTGAGATAGCGCTTGCCTAACACACCATATAATGCCCAACAAATATTTGCAGCCATAATTATAAAATCACCTGTAGCTACTTTTAGCTGTAATACATAGGATATTGATCCATGCGTAATGACTGCAAGCACACCCAAAAAACTTAGTGTCATGCCTGTTTTTTGGTTAAACCGAATAACATCTTTTAATATTAAGGTTGCAAAGATTATTGTAATCAAAGGATTGGTTGCCATAATCAACGCACCATTTACAGGAGTTGTATATTTCAATCCAAGAAAAAATAAACCATTAAAACCAGCAATCCCAATAATTCCCAATATGATATACATCCCAATATTATTTTTAATTGTTTGACCTATATTCTTTTCACATAGTAAAAGCACTGGAATAATAAGAATGGAGGCTAAGCCAAAACGCAGTGCTGCAGCCATTATGGGAGATAAATGCTCAACTGCTATTTTACCAGCATTGAAATTTGCACCCCAAAAAAAAGCAGATAATGTAACTAATATAATTGCGATTATTTTAGACATGGTGATTTCCTTAATATTATTTCCATAAAAAAGCATCTAAGACGATGCTAGAAGGTAATGCTCGAGATGATGTTCCGATGATCCAGCTAACAGTATCAGCAACATCATCGGCAGTTAACATACACATTTTTTGTTCGTTAGTAAAATTAACATGATCACGCATTGCCTCACGAAATTCTGTATCTACTTTATCCAATACGATACTTGCAACTTTAATCCCATGAGGACGAGCTTCCTCAGATAAACTTTTAGTAAAACCCTCTACAGCAAATTTCGAAGTTGAGTAAGCTATCATTGTTGCTGCGCCTTTCACTCCCCATACTGATGACATATTAATAATTGTTCCAGATTTAACCTTTTTCATATGAGGAAAAACTGCTTTTGACAAAAGAAAATATCCTTTAACGTTAACATTTAATGTTTCATCCCATTGCTCTTCAGTGCACAATTCTATTCCACCGAAGTAAGCAACTCCTGCAACATTAATTAAATAATCAATATGTCCATATTTCTTAACAACATTATTGATTGCCGTCTTAATTGAATTAGAATCTCTTACATCTAGCGAAATAACAAACGGTTCGTTTTGATAAAAATTTTCAATACCCAGCTTAACTTCCTCCAAACCAGATAAATTATTTGAAATTAATACCGTTTCAATATTAGCAGCAGCCATTTTTTCGCTAATAGCTTTTCCTATTCCACGATCCGCACCAGAAATGACAGCCACTTTATTTTGATGTTGATTAATCATTTTATCGTCTCATATTTTGATTAGTTGATAGTCTGTATAAGCTTGTATACAATCCTTTTTTTCCGCCTGAAATATACTTATGGCCTGCTTCCTGTACTATTTTTTTATATTTCTCATTATTAAATAAATTTAAATAATCATCAGGAGCGCAGGAAAAGCCTGATAAGAACATGACACCTGGTTCCGTACTCAGAACAGAATGATAAGATAAAAAATAGTCTATCTCGTCTTGTTGCTTAACATGCTCAAAGATTGTTCCTTTCCTCCAGGCTAAATATTGAGGATAAACACGCAACGGAACTTCGATGTGTCGTAATTGTAGAAAAGGTGAAAGCGGTGATGAGATGTCAAATGGTATAATACTGTCTTCATGAATTAAAATCTGGTGTCGCCAATCTGAATACATATGTTCACAAATATTCTTTTCAAATTCTATTATCCCGGAACTATTTATTTCATCAAAAACATCACTTGATTTTTCAGAAGTAGTAATCATTAATAAATTATTATATTCATCATTGATATAAAGAATGTACTTATGTTTATCGGAATCAAATATCTGATGCCATGTTTCAATAACCTCATCATAATGATTTGGAGAAATATTTATTTGTGAAAATAAAATGTATTTTTTAAACATTCCAACCTCCTTTACTTTTTTCTGGTTGATAAAAAATCGACAGGATTTCCATTTACAACCAAATAAGGATTCCCAACTATATTTAGCATTGGAATATCGCTAACGTGATCGCCATAGGCAAAACTGCTGAGCAAATCATATTCAGAATTAGTCTTTTTTAAAAAATCCATTATCCTGGTCACCTTACCATTTCCTATGACTGGATCAGCTAGCAAAAATCCTGTTAATTCACTGTTTTTCGATTCCAATTGTGTGCATATTAAAAAATCGGCTTCCAGGAAGTTTTTTAATGGCTCCAGACAGTAGCTAATTGATCCAGAAACAAGAACGATCTTAAATCCATCAATCTTATGCTGTCTCAGTCGATCGAGAATTTTATTATTAAAATTTGACTGACATTTTATTTTTTTGGAAAACCATATATCTCCCCTCGTTTTAAGCCTGGATTCATTAGCATGTATATATTCCTTATAAAATTTTTTATTTATGTCGTATCTATCACGAAAATATGACATTACATGTAAATATACATTTAATCGAATATATTTGAGATTGCCCCGTATACTTCCATATTCTTGGCATAACCAAAATTTATAAAAATCAAATATTGATTTAAAATTTAAGATTGTCTCATCAACATCAAAAAAGGCATATTTAGTTTTCATAATTTGCCTCTGATATGAATGGCAACTTTTGACTATCGGAATAAATCACTCTATTTTCGCTTAGTACCTGATATGCCATTTTTTCTTCTTTTTCGTATAGCATTTTTTTATCATTAAATAGATAATCAATTTCAACACTAGTAATAATTTTATTGTTTTGAATAAAAGTTGTGTTCGTTCTAGCTTTATATTTTCCTGGCTTATCATTACTTAATTCTAATATTTCATGAAAAATCTGTGTTGAAATTGGAAATCCAAAATGCTTAAAGTGAGCTGTTACTTTTAGCAATGCACAGTATGAATTATCCTTTTCACAATCTTTTAGAATATATTTTTCAGCCACCGCCAGCATCATTTGTCTCGCGGCTTCAGTTAACACCATTCCCTGTATATGTTGGCCAGTAACGTGATCGCTCATCTCTGCGCAGTCATCATTTAAGACAAGGCAAGATTTATATGAATTTTTTGATTCGATATAAAATGGCTCTGAAATCATAATATTTTTTACTTGATGTTTATGACTTATTGTCGTGCTTGCAAGTGGTTCTATTGGCTCTTGGATACATCCAATCTCAGCATGCTTAACCAGCGCTTTTAAGATATTCTTTTCTTCTATGTCCAGCCCCTGACCTAACACTAGAAAATCACATTTGAATTTTTTTTCACTGTCACTTAACAAGTTGATAAACGATGTGAATGTATAGACACCCTCATGCTTTGAAAAATGTTCAAATTTATCCCCAACGATATATATAATGGTGGTAACCTTCATAAAAATCTCCGCTTAAATTGTACAAATTGATTTTTTCAACAATGTCCATGAATGTATTGGTGGTTTAACTTTCCTGTTAACGTGTAATCCAGCTCAGAATTAATATTGATAACGGGTTCAGATATTCCATATTTTTGTGAAATTGCTTTAATATCAGATCTGATTTTTGATGATGGTTGATAGTTTTTAGGTATCACATTTATACAGGAAATGCTCTTTTCATCATGCGCGTAAACATGCACATCGAATAAATAGGTTAAATTTAATAATTCATTTTCTAAGCCATAAATAATATGGTTATTGATAAAGCTGGAATGATTACCTCTTTTTACAACAAATAAATAACCTTCTGCATTTTTATATCCATAATCTGATGTAAGTAAATACTTTTCACCATCTAGCAACACAAATTCTGCTGTATCTTCAACATAATCATCCATATTCATATAACTATTAATGGCTATTCTTCCTATAGTTTCTAATGTAAGCGTTTCATTATTATCATTTATAATTTTTATCTTGTTGCCCTCAAGTTCACAACCTACACTTCCTGGATATTTTAGGGTTTTATCTGAATCCAGTATTGTGTTAATGCCAGTTTCTGGAGAGCCATAATATTCATGAATAATATTACCCAACACATTAATGGCATCGTGTTTTAATCTCATAGTGTAGTTTTTTCCACAAGTGATAATAAAACGTAATGCAGGAAAATATATTTCCTTATCTTCCTGATTTAATCCTTCCACCACTTCCTTTAATATCATTGGAGATAAAATGGTTGTGGAAATATTATGTCTATGCATGATTTCGTATAAATTATAATTATTTTCGTAATTGCAAATCACTACAGTGCAGCCTAACAATAAAAATAATTTCATCCATATTAATGAGGACGCGTGATGCATTGGCATGCATATTAGATGAATATCATTACCATTAAACGAATATTTACTTTGTAAGGATTGAAACAGTTTTTTTTCAAAGGAATCTGTACGACAACCGGTCTTTGGAGTTCCGTCAGCGCCAAAAGTAAAGACATAATTTTTTATTGGATTATTGTTGATTTGAATATTATCGGAATTGTGATCATCAAGCTTAATTTTTACTTCATCAACATAGGTTTCGATACAATGCACCTCACATCCCGAAATATCATTTAATTTATTTTTAAATTCATTTGAAATGAATATATTTTTTACATTTAATAACTTCACCAAATCATTCAATCTTTCCATATCAAGATGATAGTCAAGACCCTGAAATGGAATGCCAAGAGTTGAAAATGCTGCGCCCAGCAGTGCCAGACTGTTGGAATTACGCGAAATATACAAACATGGGTTGCCCTCAATACTATTGGATAAAGAAATTACACTTATCAACTTATACGTCGCATATCTGAATTCAGCCCATGATAAAACACCATTTTTATCAATGAGGGCCGGTTTATTGGGGTGAATTCTGGAATATTTTTCTATTGAATCGTACTTAATCATTTGTTTCTCCATAAATCATGAAATACTTTGAATTGATCATCATATATTTTGAAATGATCCACCACACAGAGTCTCAAGAGTGCAAACCTATAAGCTGCTGATCTCAATTTGAGACTTATACTCTCATTTTGAGATCAGTCAAGTTTTTTTGCACCTAATTAATGAATATGTGTAATAATCGTGTTTAAATACTCTTATCAATCTCAAATCGAGTTTATGAAGAAGCTAAAGATGGCTAGTCACAAAAAGTTAATGAGAGAAATTGGTGAAAGATTAAGACTGGCAAGACAAAATGCCGGTTATATAACTATTTCTGATTTTACCAATAAACAAAATCTCCCCAAATCCACATATACGCAATACGAAATTGGAGCGCGATCACTGCACATTGAACTAGCAATACACTTCTCCACAATTTTCAAAACAAATCTAATCTGGCTTCTTACAGGTGCAGGCTCTATTGATTTAACTGATAATGATCTCATCAATAATCAACCAGAAAAAATTAGTCAGGATGAATTTCTCGAAATTTTGTCGCATAAAAACCACACAACAAAAGCTAATTACAAAAAACTTTCTGATAAAAAATCAAATAACTATGATGTTTTTCTTCTTTCTGAAATTTTATCAAAAATAATAAGAAGTTATCAAAAACAGTCGGCCACGTATGATTTCAAAAATATTTCCGAAATTACCTTTGGCATCTACTTTGATATAATTAACAAAACACAAGATAAACAGGAACAAAAAAATCTAATTGATGTAATAATTTCTACTTTTAATCGCACAATTCGCCTCAAACAAAAAGCGGTATGATTTTTTATTTTGAATTATTTACGATTAGCCTTAGGTTACTTCGAATAGTGGCGATATCTGTGCTTTCAATCACTTTCATCATCTCGCTTTTTCTAGATGATTCATAACTTGTTAAACATGGGATAGTACGATCCAGAAAAGGTTTGAAAGTTTGTATTTTAGGTAAAGCTATCCCATTAAAATGCTCATTGAAATCTATTATTAATTCATTATAACAATAATCACCAAGCTGCAATATTGAATTAGCATGATTAACAAATATTGTTTTCATGATAGGATCTTCTTTAATTGTGGCAACACAATAAAGCAATACATATTCCCCTATTCTTCTAACAAAAACTGTCCCATTATTTAGTCTATATTCCTTTTTTATCGCACAAATTTGCTTTTGATTAATCTTCATGTAACCTTCTGCCCAAGTATAAAAGTCAAGATTTTCATACATCAGAGGGCATAAGGTATTATCGTATCGATGATACCCATATTTAAAAAAACTGTTGCTAAACTCCTGACTCGCAGAAGTGATATAGGCTTGCCTATCTTCTGTGATAAGAATAATTGAAAAATGAGAAATTTGGAGAAAATTTTCTATATCAGATTTAAATAATTTTTTTATCAAAGGGATTTGCGACTCAGTCATCACATCAATTTTATTCATTCCATTAGTAATCATTTTATCTATCTAAAAATTAGCTCCAGTATGTTAATGGTTGATAGATACTTCTATATCCAATAAATGCACCTACATTGATTCTGGGCCTTCCCTTTCCTGGTGCAACTCCATGATATTTTCTAATATTAAATATTAATAAATCACCATTTTCGGGCTCTATTACATGAGCTGGTTGTCCGAGCTTTGCTATATCAATCCCATAAGCACCTGATCTCAATTTTTTATATTCCATTTCATCTTCTGGCTCCTTCATCCACAGCCTTAGGCCGCCACCCTTCTCAGGTACTTGTAGATAAATACAAGCAGATAATTGAGTAATTAAACTTTTTGCTTGGAATGATTCTGGAGCATCCCTGTCTAATCTATCATTGTGGGCAAGCAATTCTATTGTTGGTTCGATAATTCTACAAATTCCAACAAAGCATTTTTTTCCATACAACATTTCTAACTGTGCACCACTCGGCCAAACCTCTTCAAGTAACAATCTAATTTTATCCACAGGAGATAAGTACGGCTCAAAAAGCTCTCGGAGTTGCCAAGTGTTGGCAATTGCATTTTCATAATAGAAGTCAAATCCTGAAGGAGAATCAATTTCATAATGCGCCATTCCGATTCTACCAATTTCCGACGCCTTATTAAAATTTCCACGGCTGGAATGGGTCAATAATTTTTTGGATACGATTTTGCAAATTTTTTTCGAGCAGAACTCTTTAATATGTATTGCTGCACATTTTCCATCAATTACACTTTTCAAATCTTCAAATGTAAGTTTCTCAGTTACAGAAACAAATGTATTTTCCTTTAAATCATTTTTCATGCGTAGATAGCTCTAATTGGTTTTATACCATTTTTAAATCTTGCGATTTTTTCAATATAATGCTGGGAATACCATTTTAATTTTGTCATTTCTTCTTCTGTTAATTTTTTTTTTACTTTTCCAGGTGAACCAGTAACGAGAGAACCATCAGGTATGTTCTGATTTTCGAGAATCAACGCTTGCGCACCAATTATGCAGTTGTTCCCTATTACTGCATTATTCATCACTACAGCACCAATGGCGATAACAGAGTTATTACCTATAGTGCAGCCATGCAACATGGCCTGATGAGCAATAGTTACACCCTTACCTATGTACATCGGAATACCAGGATCAGTATGTAATATTGCACCATCTTGTATATTTGATCCTTCGCCTATATGTATTAAATCATTATCTGCACGAATAACGACTCCGGGCAAAATACAGACGTTATGCTCAATAATAACCGATCCAATAATAACTGCATTTTCAGAAATATAATGATTATCTCCCAGTAATTTTGGGATCTTATCTTCAAATGCATAGAGCATTTTAAAACTCCTTAGAAAATCCAATCTTTTAAAATGTTTAAAAAATGAATAAACTGAATGGCGTGTGATTGAATAATAAGTTTTGAAAAAAACCAAGAATGATGAACTTGTAAAAATTAAAAGGTTGAAATGTAACTTAGCCACCCTTTAACGTTACTTACGCTTCCCCATAAGGGAGGATCCATGCTAATGATTTTAATAAAAAAATCATTGATATATCCTTCATCGTTCCTAATCCAATTACATATAAACTCACTAATCTCACAGCCACATTTATACGCGCGCCAGCCTACATTAATTAAAATCAGATAGCAAGATTATATAAAAAATAAATCTGATTTTTTAATTAAAATTTCAATAGTTACGAAATGTTTACTGCTAGATAAGAAAATTTTGATTAACTGTTGCAAGTTTAATTTAAACAGATTTCATTGAGAAATATAATCGAAACACCCTGAAAACCATAATGAAAATATTTATAAACTTGGTTTTTGCATTGATAGTAATTTTCTTGATACATTTTTCATAACTATCTTATAACCGACAATCTCAGATAAACACGAGGTGCGAGTATATTTATACAAAGACCACTGATTACCAATACTGCAGCAATTATCTTCCAACACGGTAAGGGCTCTCGTAAAAATATTGCTGAACTTAGTAAACCGAATATCGGAACAAGTAAGGTGTATGGGACAACCATTGTTGCTGGATATTTTGATAATAACTTACTCCAAGCTGTAAAGGCTAAAATAGTTGATGGATAAACAATATAAAGAATAGAAAATAAAGACAACAACGACATATGACTTATGCTGTAAATAATTTTATCACTTCCATCTGAAATCACAGATATTAATAATAAGGGTGGCCATGCAAAAAAACTGCCCCAAACTATTAACGAGAACATATTTGTTTTATTTATTTTTTTAGTATATAAATTTGCCACCCCCCATGAAGCTGCTGCAGCCATAGTTAACAGAAATCCAGATAGGGAAATATAAGTATTTAAGTGCTTTCCTACGAGAAATATACCTAGAAACGATATAATAGTAGCTATTATTTGCCATTTGTCGATTCTTTCTTCAAGAAATATAACAGCTAAAAACGATGTAAAAAATATTTGTGTTTGCATCAACAAAGAAGCTAAACCAGCAGTCATTCCCTCTTTCATAGCAGAAAAAAGAAATGTAAATTGCATAACGAACATCAAAAGTCCAAAAATAATTATGACTCTTATTGATAACAACGGTCGTTTCACAAAAAAAATCAGAGGCGTACTTGCTAAAAAAAATCTTATCCAGCAAAGAGTCTGAGGTGAAATTTCCTTAAGACCCCAGTGTATGACGATAAAATTCATCCCCCAAATAGCGGTAATGAAAACAGCAAAAATCCTATCGTGAAATAACATTTTAAACCTTAAGTCTATTTAACAAAATGATTGCAATTTACTTGTATTTTTTACCGCATAACAGGCTTAATTATTCTCATACCTATTATCGCGTGAGTATTTTGTGTTTTTGTTAGAAAAGAGTCAATACTTGATCTAGATCGAAATATTTTAATCATGATTTATCTATTGGCATGGATATGCTTGAACACTCTAATCTTATGTGATATTAGAAATATATTTTTTTCGTTTTGATTAATTTGATTAATCGATTTACTCAAAATATTTATGATCACTAAACTGATTCTAATTCCAAAGGGTAGCTTTTTGAAGAAATTTATGCAAAAAAATCTTGATATTAATTCATTTAGCGACAGTAAATATGACAGGTTAATTAATTGATGCTATGATCCCAAGCTTTAAATTACTGCAGCCACCACTGAGCATCATTTGCGCGATGCTCAATAGCAAAAGGATCCCGACATGGACACATATAAAATCGAATTTGAAGTCAGAGACAATGAAGTAGACATACAAGGTGTTGTGAATAACGCAAATTATTTTGTTTATATGGCACATACCAGGCACAAATATCTTAAAGAAATTGGAATTTCTTTTTCTGCAATGAGTGAGGAAAAACAATTTTTATTTTTGATTTCCTCTAATATTGAATTTAAAAAGCCTCTAAAAGCAGAAGATAAGTTTTACGTTACCTGTAAAATGGTGCCTGAAGGCAGAATAAGATTCGCATTTGATCAGGAAATCCGATCACTGGATGATGATGCACTAATTGCCAAAGCATATAATATCGGCGTTTGTGTTGATGGTAATAATAGAAATCGTCCCTATGTGCCAGAGATTATTCAAAAACAATTTCCGCCTGCAACCATTGCCAGTAATGACTGAGACATATATCCATACCAGCAAATAATTTGGTTAAATGCTTATCAGGATTTCCAACGCACATGAAAATCGATTACGCGATTCTTTCTGCGATGCCAGAAGAGCTTGAATTTCTCATAAACAAATTCAGCAACTTAAAATACACAATAATCAAAATAAATGAACTTACGTTCAAAATTTATGATTATAAAAATACAAACGTTCTTATATCCCACACAGGAATAGGCACAGGTTTTGCAGCCAGTGTATTAACATTTATTCATGCGCATTTTAATCCTGAATATTTTCTTGTCGCAGGTACTGCAGGTGGGATCGGTAATAATTTAAAACTCAGGGATGTCATCATTGCAGAAAGTGCATTTGAAGCTGAAATGCTTGAAATTGCATCTGTCATTAAAGGAACACCATTTGAAAATTGTCTTATCCATCCGCTTAATAATAAACGCCCTCCAAATCATTATCCGGGTAATGCTGAGTTATTGAGTATTTTTGATTCCCTGAATTTTGGTGGTCTAACTATTCATAAAGGTACTATTGTTAGCTCCAATGCTTTTCCCGCGCCCAAGGAATTATTTGAAAAAATTAAATGCTTAAATCCATATTGCATCGATATGGAAACTTCAGCCTTCTATCAGACAGCATGGTTATTAAATTTGAAAATACTATGCGTTCGGGGGATTAGTAATATCCTGAATTCTGATGGATCAGATGACATGTTGCATGAATCTGACCTGAAAGGCAGTTCACTGGCCGCTGCAACCGTATTGCACGCGATTCTTGATGCATCTATCGCTTTGAAAAATCATATGGCAGTAAAGCATTAAAAAATCAAACTCGAGTTGTCATTTTTGAAGGTCGCGAAACCACAATAAAAATTTTGTAATTTCTCGACAAAAGCAGCAGGATTTTCAATTTGACTAGCATGTCCTGTAGGCATACTAACGAATAATGAATGTTTAATCCTGTCGGCTATTTCTTCTGATTCACTGAGAGTTGCTGTAATATCCTCATCTGAGCCAAGCACCAATACAGGGATAGCAATCTGATCTATCCACGAGCGGGAATCAAAATCACAAAGAGCTTGAAATTGCCTTTCATAATCAAAAGCTGATTGAGGATATGGATTTTCATTTCGAGCAGCACGAATAGCAGATATCTTGTCGGAGCCCAAAAACTTTGAAGAAAATCCCCATGGCAAAATACAATCAATAATTTCTGTTTGTGTAGCACCTGATTTATGCAAATCAAGAATGCCTCTAAAACCATTTTTGGCTGATTCATTAAATTTTAAAAATGTATTACACAGTGCAACCGATCGAATGTCATCAGGATATTGTCTTGCGATTATTTGAGCAATTGCGCCACCCATTGAATGACCTACAAGGTGCGGCTTGATTATTTCTAACTCATCTATCAAAGCAATAACATCCTTTGCCAAATTTTCCAGACTAAAATGTTTCGGCTCATCCGTTGTACGCCCTGTTCCACGATTATCAAAAATTAAAACTCGATGATTAATTGCTAATTTATTTAAAATCGGAATCCAGGCAGTATGATCAGCTTTAAGACCAGCAATCAGTACAATTGGATCACCTTCACCGTGTAATTCGTAATATATATTCGCGCTATTAATTTTTAAAAATGCCATGATTGACTCATCAGTTATAAGAATTTTTAAAGCAGGATTAGTTTGGTTCACTCTCAGAAATATAATGGTTATTTCCGATTAATCTTGGGACTCTGTCCTCGAATGCATATAGCATAAATTCCCTGATAAAATAATTTTAAATACAATGAACGCGCGTTGCATGACAACACGCGAGGCAGCCTACATTATTCAAAAAGAGATAGCAAGATTATATGAAATAATAAAAATAGGAAATATAATTAATACTCACATACCATCACAAATTCTCATGTCCACCATATTTATGCGCAGTACCCTGCTTCACTTCGAGATCTTTTTCTATCAAACCGTAATTTTCCATCTTTTGTTTCACCTGCTTGTGCGTCTCTGTAACAGAAGTTTCTGTCGTCTTTGCACCAAAAAATTGCATAGCGGAATTGTAAAACTCTTCCGCTCTATGTGGAACTTTGTAATTAATAAATGAATTCTTTTCATTCAAGTGCTGTTTTACCAAATCGATTGCAACAGGATCTCTATTTTTCTCCTCTCTCTTACATAATTCATCAACCGCTTCTTCATACATTTTTTTTAACGTTTTAATTCCTGTTTCCTGCGTTTTAGTAATCTCTTTATTGCCCGCTACATTTTTTCTAAAAGTATCAGCACCAGGAGCTGCAACTTGTTTGCCTGCTGCATCTAAAATTAGAAGTCGATCGCGATCTCCCATATGGTAAAAATTTTGTAACCCAGTAAAACTTCTTCTAATATCGTCATCAATTTTGCTATGTGATGTTGATACATTCATTGTCATGTCATATTTTTTTTGCTCAAAACAACTTTTCACAAGATTCGTGACACAATCGTTGAATTGATCATCCTTTAAATCTCTAGGTTCAATAGTAGGGCGACTTTCCATAAAATACTCCTCGTTTTAGGCTATATTTCTTTATTTCTATTAGTATAACGTAGAAAAATGAAGATTTTATGAAGTCGCAAGCTGTTGAATATTATTCTAATTAATCATTTATCCATGTTATATTTGGCCATTATTAAATCTCTACACACAGGAATTCATATGCAAAAACCGAATCCACATGCAGGCCTCAGACACGTCGCACTGTTTGTTAAAAACCTCAATGAATGCGCGCATTTTTATGAACATTTACTCGGCATGCAATTAGTGTGGCAGCCAGATGAAGATAATTATTATTTTAGCTCAGGAAGCGATAATCTCGCGCTACATCGCGCACCAGAAAATTTTCAGGCTGATGCAAATCAACGCCTCGATCACATGGGATTTTTTCTCAAGGATCGAGAGGATGTGGATAAATGGCATGAATATTTACGTAATGAAAATGTTGATATTAAGGCAAAACCAAAAGATCATCGCGATGGTACACGCAGTTTTTACTGCGCTGATCCAGATGGAAATGTTATACAGATGATTTATTATCCGCTTGAGAAATGATTATTTTAATTTTAATTAATAATTAGAAGAATCTCTCTTTAGCGCAAAAAGACTGGGTCCCGGATAAATACGCCGAACAACAACAGCTAACTGATCAAGGATAGTGTCGGCATATTTTCCGGGATGACACACCTGTTTGCAAACACATCTGTCACACACACCATTACATGCACATACTTGCTGCATGCACACCTGCTACATGTACACACCTGTTACATGCACACCTGCTGCACGCACCTGTTACGCACCAACACCTGCTGCATGCACACCACTTGCATCAGCCACAAAAATATGTGCGATTCCTCAGCCCTAAAGGGGAGGAGCTTCCTTCTTTACTTCATTCGATTGTTTGAGAAAGTAGGCAAAACATCATTTTGTGTAGCTAACTCTTTCTCCTTTTCCTGCAAAAACTCTTCCAGGATTTTATAAATATTTTTAAGCCTTGTAACTCGCACATATTTTTCTAATTTCAGGAATTGCTTATATCTTTCTTTAAATGCAGCACAATTATCATACTGACTAAACACGAGCTCACGTAAAATTGGTGCTGCGAGACTTTTTCCATGAGCTGACATGCCAAATGGACTATCTGTATATCCATATGAAGTGAACTCAATTAATTCCAGTTTTGCTTTTGTCACAGGATTCAAATTATTCTTTTTCAGCGTACCCAGTTTCAAACCTTCATGATAATGAGCGAGTAATAATTCAATTACTTCATTACAACCATGTGCAGCAGCTGGACCAAAAGCACTTGTTTTAGCAATGTTCCATGTCAGTTGTGCCTTGTTCTCCAGCAAATATTTCACAACCTCAATCTGATTATTTTCAGCTGCAAACATCAGTGCGGTTTGTTTACTAACATCACAACAGTTAATAAACTGATTATCATATTTAGCCATATCCTTCATCAATTCCAGCTTACCTTTTTCCGCCAGCTTGAGAAACAAATCCTGCAATCGGGGAAGTAATTTTTCTTTAAATAGATTTGAATTATATGCGTAATTCAACAAACGATTAATCAAAGTTTTTGTAGCTTCTACATATTTGTCATTACTATTGAGTATTTTTTCAAATACTGATTCTCCGTTGTCATCTGTTTCCTTCAACAAAACAGGATAATGTTGCAGGAAATGATCAAGAATTTTGACAGTTGCATTTTCCTGCAAGGCATAAATATACGCGGTTTTTATCATCGAAATAATTTCAGGTTTTTCCTGCAATTCTCTTTTTTTGATTTCATCCAGAAAGCGTTCTACTATTTCTTGATTCTTTCCAACTACTGCAGATTGTAATGCAGTAATATTTGCGTGTTCACCTCTATCATTTGTTTTGGCAAGAAAATTAATATCATGTTGCTGAAATATATATTCTAGCAGCGTAATTTTATTTTTATAACAAGCATACATCAATACAGTTTGATCACCTCCGTCTGCTGATGCATACAACGTATTATATTTATCCAGAAATACTTTTAGGGTATCAAATGTCGCATGTCCCATAAGCACTTTATAAAAAACATCTTCAATATGGCCATATGAAAAAGATAGCTTTTTCTGTTTAAGGTTATAATCAAGCAGCAATTCAACACATTGTGGTGTTCCATTGATTGCTGCAAATGTAAGAGCCGACCAATCTTTGTGTTCATCTGATGTTGAAAGATACTCCAAATTAATTCCTCGTTTCTTAAGCAGACATTCAACCAGTTTATGATTGCCTCCATTGCAGGCATACATGATAGCTGTCTGATTCATTTTATTTGTACTATTAATATATTTTGCATACCGTGACAATACATATTGCATCACCTCACTGTCATGATGCCAGAATGCAATCATATGAATGGGTAATATATTATATGTGTAAGTTTCTTCAAATATGCTTCCTTGTTTCTCAAGCTCTTTTATATGATCCAGTGGTTGTTCTGAGACAATGGCATAATATAAAATTTTTCCCAAACCAATTACTCTTTTGGTATCCCATTCATCAGCCAGTTTAACCAGGCCTTGCTTTCCGCCTTTCTTTTTCTTGAATTTTTTTTGTATCTGTTTATACATAAAATTTCGGAAATGCTGATAGTTTTTTTTCTTCGCTCGCCACATCAATGATTCATCTTCCAGATCTGATACATACATTTCAGGACGTCTCAAACGATTTCTTTGAAATGCAACAAAATCATTTTCTTCTATCATGTAAATATGATCTTGTAACTGCTGATATTTTCCGAGATTTTGATATTGCTTTTTATATGCGTTTTTAAATTGCTGAAAGAAACTCATGTTACTGGCGGCATATTCCAGACGGTACGCTTTCTGCTTGAAACACCACAATGGAGCAGTGGCAAGGTCAGAGCACTTGAAAAACTGCGAGAAAGCCTTATTAATCGTTGCAAGCTCGATGATTTGCTGTGGTCGGAGATATTCGAAAATAATGAGAATGCAATAGACTGGTAATGCGGATAGATTAGAAATAATTTTAGTTTTTTCAATTGTGTGGGTTTGCATTGGTGAGCTCTCGTTTGTGTTTTGTAGTGTTATGTGGGTATTTATACAGGTTTACCGA
>JABDFQ010000006.1 GCA_013286495.1 Gammaproteobacteria bacterium
GACGAATTGAAAAGCTAAATGAATTAGCCGCTCAACTACAATCAAAATACAATATTGAAGTTCATGCATTTCAATTGGATGTGAGCCAGCATATTAAAGTAGTAGAAGCATTGAAATCCTTACCGACGAATTGGAACATTGTTGATGTCCTGATAAATAATGCGGGATTGGCGGCTGGACTGGATACTATACAAGATGCAAGTATTCAGGATTGGGAAGAAATGATAAATACCAATATCAAGGGTCTTTTGTATGTGACAAAAGAAATTTTACCTCAGATGCTGGATAAAAATTCAGGCCATATTATTAATATTGGATCTGTCGCTGGACATTATGTTTATCCTAAGGGAGCAGTGTATTGTGCAACCAAGCATGCAGTTAATGCATTATCTAGCGGATTACGCATGGATTTGTTTGGAACCAGGATCAGAGTGAGTAGTATTGATCCTGGTGCAGTAGAAACAAATTTCAGTCTGGTACGATTTAAGGGTGATGAAAAACGTGCTGCATCTGTATATGAAGGTATGGAACCGCTAACACCAGAGGATGTTGCAGATGCGGTATTATACTGCGCTACTCGTCCTCAGCATGTTAACGTTAGCGAAGTGATTATTATGCCGACTGATCAGGCATCTGCAACGATGGTGTCTCGTAAAAATCAAGCATCAACTTTTATTAATGATTCATTAATCAAAGTTGATGGGAGTAAATAATATGCCAAAATCAAGATAAATGATATTACGATGTACTATGAAATACATGGTGAAGGTGAGCCATTAATCATGATTTCTGGCTTTAGCGCTGACCATCTTATATGGAATGAAGTTATTCCCAGATTAAAAAATAATTATAAGGTTATTGTTTTTGATAATCGTGGCGCAGGACAAACAGATATACCACATAAACCTTATAGTATAGAAGAAATGAGTCATGATACCGCGCAACTATGTCATCAGCTTAATATTAAAAAAGCCCATTTCATTGGAAATTCCATGGGCGGATTTATATTGCAGCACTTGGCATATCAATATCCCGATCTTGTTCAAACCGCAATTATTAGTAATTCAACTACTTCTGTGAAATGCAATTTTCATTTATATGTTGATGCACAATTAGAATTACTAAAAGCAAACGCTCCACGATCTGCCATGATCAAGGCATCTTGCAGTTGGGCGTTTTCATATAAATTTCTAACACGACCTGGAATGCTCGATAATCTAATTGAATTGGGTTTGAATGCTCCTTATCCATTTAGTATTGCGGGTTATGAAGGCCAGTATGCTGCGCTTTGTCAATTTGATTCTACAGATTGGCTACATAAAATTACCACTCCAACCATGGTTGTTAGTGGTAACCAGGATTTAATATTTCCCGAGCCTTTAGTCAAAATACTTGTCAATCATATTCCTCACGCAAAATATTATTCCTTCTGTGATTGTGGGCATTTGCCGTTTATGGAATATCCGGAACAATTTGCTGAAATGGTAAAGGAGTTTATTTCTGGGTATCGAATGAAATTGATCACTAATAATTAATTCCACATATATTGAGAAAACAAGTTCTCAGCCGGAGACTGGGATTTAAGTTGTGTTGACAACCGTTAGAATTAAGTTTGTGTGGTATATTAATTTTTTCCAATAAAATAACCGGAATTTTACTTAATGAAAAAAATCTTGATGGGTTTATTTATTCTATTTTTTACCTGTGGCTTGGCAGCTTGCGCGTCTAATACTCGAAATATGAATACGGGAGTTGGAGCAGCCTCCGGTGCAGCTGTTGCTGCTTTAACTGGCAATCCTATTATTGTATTGGGCGGCGCAGTGGTTGGTGGAACTATTGGATACTCGATGAATAGTACCGATAAAACACAAAAGTAAGCGCATTTTGCATGGGCGATTCTTCCGTCATTTTCTTGGGATGGGAAATCAGAATTTTGGGATGATCCCATGCTTTTACTATCAAGCTTAATTATTAGTCATGCGTTCGTTTTAATTGGGGAGATTGGAGATACTTTCCAGAAAAAACTGGCAAAGGTGCTCAAATTGATCTTATATTAGATCGAGATGACGATTGTATTACATTGTGTGAAATTAAACATACCCTTAAAGAATTTGTAATTACAAAAAAATATTTTGAAGAGATTAAATGCAAACAGGAAATTTATAAACTGCAAACAAGAACCAAAAAGCAAATTCAATGGTGTCTTATTACAAATAATGGCGTTTTAAAAAATCAATATTATAAAAAACTCATTGGACATGTTGTTAAGCTTGATGATTTATTTAAAGATACTAATTAGCAATTGTAATGTGTTGTTCCGCGGGTTATAAAATTTTATAACCCGCGGAACAACACATTACAAGGGCGCACGCTAATTTGAAATTTTATTTCTGATGAGTGATTAAAATGAACGATAATGAACTAATGGAATTTAAATACAATGCAGATGCAATCATCAAAAAATATTTCACATTTTTCACAAATTTAGATTTATGCGGTAACAAAATTGGGAATTCGGATTTTAAGATATGAAATATTTTGAAACATAAATTAAAAAATAGGCAGTTGCAGTTATTGGTTGAATCCAAGCGCGACTTGAAGAAAATAACGCCGGTAAGCAAATTTACCGGTTGGATTACACAAAAAATTACACATGCGGGAACGGCGCCCTTGGATTCAAACAATAAATGTAGCTGCAGTTTCTTAAAATTAAATATATGAATCAATTAACCAACGTTGTTGCATATTAACTCCCCATTTATTTTTTGGATATACTGCAGCGGTCAGAACTACCACCGCTTCGACAGTTATTGGAATTCGATGAACCGCAATTGCCAAAAATGTCGCAATGCTTGCCGGTACCATCACGACCATTTTGTTTCCACATGGAAAAATTATTCTTCAGGCTTGGTGCTTCACAAAAATTCATATTTATATAATTACCCACAAAAGTTGTGTACTCAGCTGCTTTTGCTGCTGAGGGAGTATAATGTGTTGTGCGTGAAGCATTGGTAAATTGAGAAAAATTATCACAACGACCCGTCGCCAGGCATTGATTCATATTATGATGGCTATCGTTTAAGGCTCTGAGATTATTCATTACCTGTGCTGTTGTTGACGTGGTTTGCGTCAAAGCATCGCTTGTTAACGAAGGACTGGATTTTTGCAACAAGGCAAGATTATTTTGCATGCGTTCAAGACGTGTATCGGGTGAGGCAGGCAGTATTTCTTGCGAGACAGGATTTCCTCTCAATACTTCAAGATTCTTTTGCATCCCTAAATATACATCCAAGTGATCAGGAAGATTGGTTGCTTTCTGGGTTTCAGTAGGCTTGTTCATAGAATTGTTAGCAACCAATTGCTTGTCTAATTCACATTTACCAATCCGGGTACCATTCGCATACGTTGCGACATTACAAGTTAAACCATTTTGTTTGATTGTTTTGGTTGATTGAATAGCTTCATGATGAACATTACTTGCATAAGATGCAGCAACAATATGACTACCACCGTAATAACCTAACAGTGAACCTGCAAAACCTGCTCCAATAGTACAAGCTCCTTGTCCAAATGGTGATAAACAGGCACTGTATATGAACGCTTTTTCTGCAAAAAAACTTCCCACTTTAAAAGCACCCGTCCAGCCAGCTAATATTCGGTTAGATTCCTGAAAGGTATTTTGATAGTTACCTGTTTGCTTACTATATTGGTACTGCTGATATAAACTGTGTGCATCCAGGGCAAAGCCTATTCCTGTTAAACCTATTCCTGCCCCTCTTATACTATTTAGAGCAAACATCCCAGGTGGTCGATAATTGGGATTTGCGATGAAATTAGATTGAAGGGAGCGTGTTTGTGTGCAGCACATTTCGTTTATCCACTCCTGTGAACAACCAGCCTGTGTAAGTAGGTCAAAGCGTGCTGTATCCACTTCTGTAAGAATATCAACCTTCCAGCATCCTTTAACTTCATTTGGATTTATCTTTGAAGTAAATGCCATTTCCATTTCATTTTTTTGAGATAAGACAAATTCCTTGTATGCTACGGGATTTGCGTGATAAGCAAATTCTTTCACAATATCTATTGGCGATTGGGCAGAGTGAATCTGATAAACATAGATGGTGTCAACATTGCCACGCAAGGGCTCGGGAAACTTTATCGCAACTTCTTTTGAACGGGTGGTAGAGATATATGCACTTCCTCCAAGATCATGATGCATTACATGATATACAAGGTCAGTCTTGTTACCTTTAGGGAAAAATCCCTTTTGAAACACATCAACATAGGCTTCTATCGACTCTCTATACAAGGGTTCGCCTTCAAACACATTCACCAGAGAATTTGTTGAAAACCGATAACCTTGTATATCTGTCTTATTATTGTGATCTTCCAGGCGTCTTCCTTCAAAATCAATAACAATAGGTTGTGGGAATAAATCAATATAACGTGAGCCTGACATTTTTCTAAATTTCCAAGTTTAATTAAATTTCATATTGTAATATCTACAGGAAAGGCTCCGTTTTTAATGCACCCCATCAGTAGACTGTCGTAATTTCTCACTGAACATTATCTGCGTCAAGTTGCTGAGGGATTTGTGAGGTCTTTCATTTTTATATTTCATCAACCATATGTACAATAGTCCCTCACGCAACTTTTGAATTAACTACACCATCAGGCAGGATTTCAGAAGCCCATGTTTTTAAAAAATTCATATGAATCATTTACTGGATTTTCGATGGATGTGATTAAAAATTTCTTTTTTTACTATGGGGTGGCTTACGATTTTGCTTGTGGATTTACTTGAAAAAATTCCCATGCTTGTAGCAAGACTACAGGATTTTCCTGATTTAGAATTAGATATCTTGTTTCCGCTCTCTTCAATATTAGTTACTGTAGTTAAAAGTCTTTTTTCGGTGTGCAAAATCTCTTCCTGATTTTTCCGTGAAATTTTAGGCTTATTTTCATCAGTTATTTGCAGTTCCAGGGAAAAATCTTCAGCTATCTCATCTGCGAGGTCTGTTATTGAATCCTCTTCGCATTCCTTCTGGGATAATAAGTGACCCGATTGATTGTTCCTGCGTTCAATTTCATTCAGCTTATTCTTCCAATCCTCTTTCATAGCCTGGATATTTTTTATTCCAGATTTCTTTCTGTCTTCCTCCATGTCAGCTCTTGCGGTGCGAAGGCTTCGTTCAGGAGCCTGCAAGGCTTGTCCATGATTTTTCTCTGAAGTTTTAGCCGCATTTTTTGCAGATATTTGTTGTGCCGGGGAAAACTCTTCAACAGTTTCATCAAGAATATCTAATATTAAATTCTTTTTTTTCCCGGATTCTTTCTGGGAGGATAAGTGATCTTTTTGCTTGCCTAAGCATTCAACCTCCGTCAGTTTATTCTTCCAATCCTTTTTCATAGCCTGGATATCCTTTTTTCCAGATATCTTTCTGGATTTTTCCATTTCAGCTATTACAGCTGGAAGAATTCCTGCATTTTGCAATGCCCTTCCCTGATTTTTCACTGAAATTTGAGCGTCATTTTCATCAAGCATTTGTAGCGCCAGGGGAAAATCTTCACGAGCCTCATTAATGAGGAATATTATTTCATTCGCCTCTCTCTGACGCTTTTTCTCGGCTAACAAATCATCTATTTGTTTTTTCCTGTTCTCACTTTCCATTAATTTATTTTTCCACTTCTCTTTGACAGTCTGGGAGATGTTTTTTCTTCCAAGCTGTTTTTTAGACTGGGAAATATAACTGTCCATTATTTTTAATTCATTTTCGAACGCTGCCCTCTCAAACTCTTCAGGATTGACTGAGAGATCGATATTATATCTATTATCACCATCTGGATTGATCACTGTAGCGTATTTATCCTTATCCAAAAATGCACCCATACGAGCAATTGGCTCAAATGCTGGTTTGCTATCCTGATTTACATCTGGAAGCGTTAATTTAAGGGCAACAGGATATTTACCTTCAATACGAAACAATCCCTTGATCAATTTGCCCAATAACTCGATCTTTTGGGGTGCGTCATTTTTCACACCCTCGAAAAATGACAGAAAGTCTTCCCTAAAACCGCATTTTTCAAGGTAACGTAGTTCTTTTATTACAGAAAGTACAATTCCAAGTAAAATGTTTTTCCCATAAAAAATTTCATTTGTGTAAGGGATGATTCTTTTAGCTGGGGATTTTTTGAGTGTGGATTCAATTTTACCTTCCGTATATGAGTTTGTAATGGCTGCTGTGCGATATTCATATTGCAATCCATCACTCAGCCCCATGTCTTTTGTCTTATTTTTAATTCCGACTGGTTCCGATTTTCTTAGCAATATATTTCCCCAGAAAAATTTCCTTGAATTTTTTGTTGAAAAAGGTACGAGCTGGTCATGCAGTGAAATCCACCCGCATTTCCTCAGCAAATTCATGTCGAAAACAAGGGAAGTTTTTCCATAGCGTGTTTCGGTTCCATTAACACCATCAACATAAATACGAAAAAAAACAAATCCACCATTGCCTAATTTTTCAATATTGCCTTTGGTGCTAAATTCGGATTCATATTTAGGATCATGCCTTTTAATTTCTGTATAGGAGTCAAGGCTGCCTGAACTAATAATGGGATAATACATATTTGTCGCATGCTGCATTTTGTAAGGCAAATTAAGCAGCGCTGCAAACAGGTCAATTTCATCGTCCCTTAATCCATATGGATTATTACTGTTACTCTTTTTTAATCCTGTAATCAGGTGTTCAAGGTTATTTCTGGATATTTTTTCAATGGGATTGGTATTTTTAAAGCCTCGCATCCCGATGTTTGCCCTGATGAATTTTTGGCCTTTGAGAATGTCATTGTAGGCATTCCTTACCTTGATAGTTTGTGCTATCAGGGTTGCCGCCTGGGAAAATTTTCTGGCATCATAATCGATAGCCAAACCCTTATCCTTCAACTGGTATTTTGTCAGGTAATAGTCATATACCTGACGCAGGTTATACAAGCCGCCTGCATTAGCAGCTCCCCTGACCTGCAATGGGTTGTTGAAATAATACATGATTACCTTGAATTGATCAGCGGGATTGCCATGTGTGTGAAATTGTGAGGAAGGTTTATCCATTGATTTGATAAATTGAACGATTCTGTTTTCCAGCTCATCAAAAGTGATTGCTTTCATGCGGTTATCTCTACTGGTGTTATTTTTTTAATATAATTTGAAGATTATTACATAAAACCTGAACGCCATGAAACAATACATTATTTATTTTTATATGGAGTATTTAGATAGCCTGAACAATCTGATGCTTTTCTATTACAGTCTATCGCTTTCTGCGTGGTATGGTTACAAAGAATTTCGACGGTTCTATCGTCCTTGATATAGTCCTATTACTAGTCTAGTCGTTATTAAGTAAGCGTCTAGTGATATACATTGTTTGACGCTTACGTCGCACTTCAAATGAGATTCCACAAAAAAAGAGCGATGCGACATTTTTTTCATTCCTATTTTCCATGTTTGTAATTCATCGATTTTATTAGTGATGCTCATGCCAATCAGATAAAACATTTGCTATCATGCGTCTCGCTAAAACAGCTAGAGTGGGATTTGAAAGTTTATAATAAGGCAACATAATTAATGCGATAGACAGAGCCCAGCCTCGACCCCTTTCCCATGTCTCATCGTCAATGAATTCTAAATTTTCTTTAAAAATTCTTCTTGAACTTGGATTGAATAGAGCCCATGCAATAACTAGATCACAAGCTGGATCACCAATTCCAATATCAGTAAAATCTAATACAGCTTTTAATCGATTATCTTGAATTAATATATTGCCGGGTAAAAAGTCACCATGTATCCATACAGGTTCTTTATTCCAATATGCAATATTAGATAATTCTTCCCATAATGCAGAGATTAAGGGAATATTGATTTCACCATTTAATTCACTAATAGCCTTTTTAGTTTCAACATTTAACTCATTTTCACTCAATCGAATTCCACGCCTTGAAGTAGGACCATTTTTTAGATTGATTTTGTGAAAATCATTTAGAAAATCAGCTAAGTCTTTAGCTAGCATCTTATATTCGTTTTGATTTTCGAAATCAGGATTGTGGCCTTCTTCCCACTGGACGATAAGCCAGGAATATGGGTAGTCTTTAGAAGGATTGCCTTTAAATACCGGGAAAGAAATAGGTACATTTAAATATTTAGCAATTTTAGGTAACCACATATATTCTTTATTGATTTTAATTTCGATGCTACCAGATTCCCATTCAATACGAGGTAGCCGTACAACATATTCTGTACCCAAACGAAAAAGCGCATTATCAGTACCGCTTGATTGAACCTGTGATAATGAAAGATCAGCCCACTGTGGGCATTGACTTTTTAAAAGTGAACGTACCAGACATTTATCAATTTCCAACTCATTTTCATGCATTTTTACCATAATTTTTATCTCATTATTTTCTAACACTCATACACAATAACTTCGTCATTTTGAGCAGGTTGTTGATTACGATCAAATGCTTTTATCATTTTCACATTGGAAAATCCGAGTTCATGTAATAAAGCAAATAACTGATTGCCATCATCGTACAATCTCAATTTCATATGTTCTACTTCTGTTTGGATAATTGAATTCAAATTTACTAATTCATATCGACAAATAATGGTAACAACATCACCTTCTGGTGGCAATGTTAGAAAATCAGCAAGGATGAACTTGCTATCATTCTGATTCCACAGGATCCCAGGTACCTCTAATGTTTTATCAATTTAGAGTCGCGCTTTCTGAACTGGATAATCTTCGTCGGCAGCCTTAGTATTTGACTTATATCTCACTAACGGATTAGCAAATATTGTCGCGCCAGCAATAATATCTTTAATGCTAAGTTCTGGGGCTAGTATCGGTGTGAAATATACACATGTTTTAGATACATCAAGTAAAAAATCACCCACTCTTCCTGCATAAGGCATGGCGGTTCTTATAAATAAATCAGGGTAGGGATAAAGCTGATTACCCACATCCGTAAATTTATTAATATCATCGGGTTGTAATTCATCAAGATTAATTTTTTGCGAATTGATTTTTTTAAAAGCACGAAAATAATCATCCAATCTTGTATAATTAGCGCCCATTATTAAATGGTGTTTAGAAAAAAGTTGCGTTTCTTTTTCAGCAATATTAATTAGATCCATCAAGCAGTAAAATTCATTTTGAATGTCTGGATCCGGATGAGAACATTTTTTATTTCCTATATGAAAAATTCTAACGTTTAATTTTTTAGCCATATCAAGATAAACTTTTAATGAATTAATTAAATACTTAAATATAGATCCAATAACTTCTTCTTTGTTTCGATCCAGGTTATCTGGCTGGAATAGCCAAATTGAAAATGTATGTATTCCATATTGAAAAATTTCCTCAGCAACATGTGGAATAGTTGTAACAAAAGACTGTTCATGGGATTTGTCAGCCGACAATCCAAGGCTTTTTGCCCATCTACGATTACCGTCTGCAACATATGCAATATGGTTGATTTCCTTAGTGCACAATGTCAGAGTACCAATAATATTTGAAATTTCGGGATCATTTTCTGCGTTTGGCAGTTGAGTTAGATTATTTCGCCAATGAATAAGTTGCTCTTCACTAACTAGTTTAGTTTTTACAAAATTTTTGATTAAAAAGGAAACATCAGATAGCATAGAATAATTATTTGTTTTTTCGAAAACCATTTGTTGTAGTTTTAGTCTGCCACCTGGAAAACAATCTAATATCCTTAATGAGATTTCTGGACGTTGTGAAAAAAACATTTCGCGGGAAACTGATATTTCAGTTAGGTTGCTTTCCTGTTTGTTATTCTTAGGATTCAATACCGTATATTCTATAGTGCTTCGCATTTATTTCCCCCTTCTAAAAAATAAGAAATTAAGTAATAGTTTTATTTTCTAATCATCAATCTTTTTGAGTATTCGTGTTTATTTGTTTCTGTATTTTTTTAAGCTTTATAAGTTTTTTTTGTTAAAGTAACAATACGGTATAAATACAGTATTGTTGGACTGATAAAGAGAAAAATCATGTTAATTCATAGAGTCAAAAGCAGGCGGGTTTTCAACTAAATTGAAAAAATAAAAAAGCTTTTATTAAAAATTCAATATGCGCATTAATTTTGTAACTAACTCAACCTTATTATTACACTCCAGTTTTAATTTTATATTTGTTAGATAATATTCTACTGTTCTAGGTGATAAACCAAGAGACCTTGCAATTTCTTTTGCCGTTTTACCATTCATTAAAAGCTTAGCGCATTCCATTTGACGATTAGTTAGTTTTGATTCGTTTGAAATAATTTTGAAGTGTTGCTGATTATCTATAGGATTTTCGACAATCGGTAAGGTAATTCTATTTTTTGGCAGTTTAATCTGAGTTATGATTTCATTAGCTTGTAATTTGTAACTCCTAATGAACTTCTTAATAATATTCATCTTGTTAGCAATAATATGTAAATAATCTACTTGATCAATATCAAATGAGAATGAATACATATGTTGGCAGTCATGTTCAGTCTCAACAACATGAATAAAGTTTTTAACATTAAAATTTTTATTAAGATTTGAAAAAGTTGATGCATAATCGGAGTAATCTCTCTTTAATTTGCAATCAAGATAAATTCCAGCCTCTAATATTCTGCCTTGATCATTAGTACAAACTGCCGGAACCTGATTTTTATAATAATACTCAAAAACTTCTGTGCTATTACTTAATATTGATATTTGGCCTTTATCGAAAGTAATGTCATGACTAAAACTAAAAATGCCTAATTCTTGCAAGGGATTTGTTATTTGAGCTATTGTTTCTGCTGCTTTTATTGAAAGCATTTTTTTTAAATGATAGTTACTCATATAGTGTCATCAAATTATGGATTTTCCGGTATATCCAAACTGGCAATGGGCTTCTAAAATTGCAGCAAAGTATAGCAGGATGAGTAAAACTTGCCAATAAATCCAATTCATATAGGGGGTCTAAGCGACAACCTCAGAAATTTATGATTGGTCAATTTCATCCCATTTTTCAATGTTTGTAGGATCGGCATTGAGGATTAATGACCTGCCCTGTGATTTGCAAACCAAATTGATTTAGAGATAATGCTCCTCAACAAGAGGGCATGTTATGAAAAAAAGTCGATATGATGATCAGATCATTCGGATTCTTCGCGAAACAGATCAGGACACAATCGCAAATGTTGCAAAGCGACATGGTGTGTCCGAGGCATCAATATACATTTGGCAAAAACGATTTAGCGGGATGAATGTTGATGAAGTTAAACATCTTAAGTCACTTGAATCAGAGAATGCACGTCTCAAGAAAATTCTTGCTGAGCGCGATCTTGAAATAGAAGTAATGAAGGAAATCGCTGCAAAAAAATGGTAAGTGTCCATGCACGCATGGCACAAATCTCCTATGCATAATCGCCTCATATTGGAATTTTGTGAACGAGGCTGTATTTATTTTTAATTTTCGCTTTGCTGATAGTTGGTATTGATTGTCCTTTATTTGAAATACTATGCCAACGTCTAAAAATATCTATCAGTATAAAATACATAATTTTCCATGATTCTCTTTTTCAAAATTATGATGTAATTTTGGTACGAAAAAACCGGGCAGGTCAATTGGCCAACGCTTACGATCATTTTTCGCCCTGTGGTAATTCCACTTGACGTCGAGTAAATTCCAAATAAACTTTCATCGAATACGTATTTTGACTTGAGTGGTGAATATTTCAGCGCGAGTTTGAATGTTAAACTGAAATCAGGTTATGTTTATTAACCCGGTTTCAGTGAGTTTAGTACTTGATTATATTGATCCCAATGCAGGATCTGACCGTAAGCTTCATCATGCGCTGCAACAAAAGTACCTGGGAAAACAGGAAGCATGGAAACAAAAGCAATACTGTTATAAAAATTGATAAAGGTAAAAACCCCCTTAATTGGCTTTCTGGAATTTGGAAGTTTTATATCAGCAATTAATTGATAAGCAGCTCTTCCATTAATCTTCAATGCTTTGGTGCTAACAGATTTAAACGTAGAACCATTAAATCCTTTTTGTATTTTTCCAATTAAATAATGTTGTATACCATTACGTGCCTTGTTATAGAAATCTTTATTATTTTTATTCTTATCTAAAATATTCCATTCAAGAGAAATATACATGTAAAGAGGCATAACTGGCTTTAACTCAGCTGGTGTTCGAAAGTCTATCCAGTAGTAAAGCACACGATTGTTTTTGCTAAATACACCTTTGGCAGTATCCATAAAATATTTTTTGCTGAGAAATTTTATGTAAGGAACATTTACCTGAAAACGTTTCTCAGGGCCAGTATAGACATGATTGCTGAAATAATCAGAGGATGCGTAACAATTAAAAGCTGTAAGCGCAAGTAGGATAAATAATTTCAGGGTAATAATTTTTTTCATTGATAGACCTCATTTTTTGTGTTTATTTGCTGTGCTTTATATCATAACTTTTCAGCAAAGGCGATAGTATACTATTGATGCATTGGCTTGTGTGATAGTTTCCGTTTCTTCACCTGTATAATCTGGGGAAACTTCTTCATCTGTTCCTTTTTTTACAAGCACAGTATTTTTTCTTTTTGCAGCTGCTCCTTTGGTAATAATTTCAGTCTTGCCAGGATATCCTTCATGAGCTTTTTGACCTGTGCCCTTGATAACAGTAACGGGTTGCCTTCATCGAAATGCGTGAACAGTAATATATTCAATTTCATCCGTATATTTTTCAGAAATTTTTTCGCCAGTGCCTTTTATTACAGGAATAAGCTTCTTATTTGAAATTGATTGGGGGTATTGGAACGCATTTTTTACAAGCCTCGTTTATTTAATTTGTTTATTTAAATTTAATTAAATAATTTTTATATTTATTTTAATTTAGAACCATGTATTTTAATAAAATTTAATTAAGGAAATATTAACTGTTTGTATTTTTAATTTGCTCTGTGGCGATTTATAACATTATGTTTTTATATGGTTTTTGAATACGTGTTAACGAATCAGGGCGAGCACCTCATTCGCTGCTGGATTTTTTAATGGGATATCACCTCAGCATACGCATATCCTGCTTCAACACAATTACTGATAGTATATTCATTTTATCTCACAATTTTATGGGATTCGTATTGGCTTGATAAGTATTCTCATCCCATTCATCAGGTTCCACATCTGCATACTCACACAGAATTTTGGCAACCCCAGGTTCAATCTTCGCAACCTTGCATTTCTCACTGCCAGCAAAAAACATCCCGTTATGGTATCCAATGTTGGCGCCACTTGTTTCCCAAAATGCAAAAGCTGCCTGTTCCTGTAAATCCCATTTGGTTATTTGCTGAATATCCTTTTTTCTCTGCAAGGTTAATTTGTTTTTTTCTATGGAATAGGTGTCGCCCCCATTTAAGGACGGTGCTGCCATGGAAACTGTTGTGGTGCCCCAGTCTTTTTTGACAGTCATGAAGTGGTTCTTGATGGAACAACCTTCATGTTCAGGGATTGGTTTATCAAGCCAGATTTTTTTGAAATTGCGTTTTTGAAGAATGTTAATCAGTTTTTGCCAATTATAATCTGATGTCTTGTGAAAGCTGTTTTGACTAAGATCAATTTCACGCAATGAATCGCAATCAACCACAGAAAGAAAGTCATCGAAATTAAATTCATGAAATTCATTAGTAAAAAAATTGCCTGCCATGTTCAGATGAGTAATTTGATTATGGTTGATTAACTTCCTGAGCGCCTTCCAGTCCTTGGATAGAAATTGATCCGCAAAGTTATAGCTGATATCCAGATTTTTTATCCTGGTTTTATTTTGCTGAAGTGACCTGAATAATGAGCCTGATTTACTCGCCAGTAAATTCCATGAAAGGTCAAGGGTGTCTACCTCAGCTATTGCAATTGCTACCACTATATTATTTAAGATAATCCCCAGCCCTGGAGAAGCAACTGAAGAGGCTTGAAGAATGGCGGTATTTCTCATGCATAACCTGACTGGTCTTGCTGCAACGATTGCTTTCGGAATAACTTCGTAGTCGGTACATCTGTCGACTCCACTTACCCAGATATTGGATAGGTTTAATTCTTCTGGATGCGTTAATTTCAATCCAATATATAAATTATCATAAGTTTTTTTATGGGATGGATTATAAAAAATATTATCGAAACCTTTTCCCTGGCTTAAATTACAAGGATAAATTCCAGAACCAGATAAATTTAAAATTCTTTCCTGCTGCTTTTTCTTCGTTAACCCCAGGCAAATATATTCTCCTGCCGTGGAATACTTATTAAAATTGGAAGGAGTATATTTCAGTAATTGATATTCATTCAAAACATCTGCGAGATAAGCGGCAACAAAATAAAAGTTGTTTTCTTTCTTGATCGCCTTGCGAATTATGTCATCCGGATTTTCTTCAGAAGCATTTTTTAATGGATGAGAAATATCAGTATCTTCTCGATTTTTCCATGCGGAAATTACCTCGTTACTCAAAAATTCAGATAAATAAGCTTCGAAGGATAATGGCTTCTCATTATATTTTTGTTCGTGTAATTCAATTATAAGTTTTTTGAATTCCGGGTCTGCTTCATAACGTGATTTCATGGGATGCGCTTTATTTTTAAAAATTAAGAAGGCTACTTTATATAAGGCAATCAATATTGTCCATATGCGTTAAAAATAATCACAAAAGCCATATGTTACTCATTTTATTTTCAATGGCTGCAATGTTGTTTTTTTCAACAACGCAAGCAGCTTCATTATCAGCAGTAGAAAAACAAATTAGTAAATATATAACTCGGCAAAAAGACCAACAGCTTTCCTTATTAGAAAATTTAGTCAATATTAATAGTGGTACTGCTAATATTTCCGGTGTTCATCAGGTTGGAGAAATTTTACGATTGCAGTTTGAGCAACCAGGATTTAAAACGCGATGGGTAGAAGAACCTGCTAATATGCACCGAGCAGCTACATTGATTGCAGAGCATAAAGGTACAACTGGAAAGAAACTACTATTCATAGGTCATTTAGATACAGTTTTTCCAAAAGATAGTCTATTTCAAAAATTTGAGCGACATGAAAATATTGCCATAGGGCCAGGCGTAATTGATAACAATTGCGTGTATTGCAAGACTTACAGGATCATAACCTTTTTCTTCCATTTAATTTCCCTCAACTCGACATTCAGATCATCCATGTTTTTACAAGACCATTGTCGATGTGGAAAACCAATCGGGTTGCTTCTTTGGCAGCATCCCGTCTGAAAAGAAAAAATTGATAAATCTTCTCGCGAAATTGTTTAACACGATTTACAATTGCATCCGGTATGAGGCAACACTCCTTTAGCTTTTTTCTCGGCAGAAAAAATCAGGATATTAGCGTTGTTCCATGCTCATATAAAGCACTATTAATCAATTTTAAGAGAATAAATTTATGATTAAAAAAATATATGGTCTTACTGAAAAAGGAGAACAAGTAGAGCTAGAGTTTAAGCAGTTTCTAATGGTCACAGATAATGATAGTAATTTAACAATTGATACAGCCATTCAAAAACATCCAGAAAATCCTGATTTGTTACTTCATATTGATACTGGTCCAACCGTGCAGGATAAATTACACGGAGATAACTACTGTATCATCCCCACTGAAGGTCATCGGTATTTTAATATCTTGCCTGGCGCATCAAATATGGTGTTTATAAAAGTTGTTCGTAAGAGCCCAATGAAGTAGAACTTTCTCCAAAGTTAATAAGGATTTGAATGATGAAAATATTTTTTTTAGTAGTAATAGGTGTGCTTCTCTCTTGTGGTCAGTATGCTTACGCAAAAATAATTGTGTTAAATAATCAAAATCCAGATATATGCCGGCAACAAATCATACAAGCTGGAGACCATCACCCAGTAGTGCTTTCATATATCAAAGATTGCACTTGGGCCAAGAAAGTAATGCCTCTCTATGAACAAGCCTCAAATGAATCTCCTGACAGGGCATTCTTTTCTTATGTATTTAATGATGATGAAAGTAATGCATATATGAATGCCAAAACAGCTCATGATTGCCTGGGTATTATTCCTATCAGATCTCCATCTTTTTATATGTTTAATGTCTTTACAGGTAAAATGGGCATGATTTTTGGTGAAATGAAGCAAGGATTAGATGGTAGTGCAACTTTAGAAGATATACGAAAATTTTCCAGCTATGATTTCAATATCAAATATACTGCACTCAAAACCAAATTATAACAATATATCATCATGTCCTTTCTGAAACCCGCAGGAAGGGCATGTAAAAACAGGCTAATTAACGGTGGCAACGTAGATTAAATTTTATATTAATTTAGGCAAACGGCCGTGCTGTAATGATGAGCTTTTTTGTCCAAAGTAAATTATTATATTTGAATGAGAATCACAGTGATTACCATATGTGTGGAAAATTGAGCGGTTATTAATAACTGTAGATCATGTAACAAAAACCGTCGCTATTATGACAGAGTTCTTGTTGCCTTAAATGTGTAACGCCCCCCTAAAATTTGAGTGAATTGTAGAAAATCAAATGTCAAGTCACCGAAGTTATTTAATCCATCGAGTATGGTTGCGGGTAATTTCATTACTCAATTTAATAATACTTAATAGTGATTTAATTTCAGTAGTTGTAATATGTCTTTTAAAATAGATAGCTAATCCATTAATTTTCAAAATACGTAACAATGTCATCTTATCGGATTTGAATTTGCTAACCAATTTGTCATTCAATTTATTTTTATTACATAAAAAATTAACAACCGCATCCAAATGAGCAATCAAAGATTTGATATTGTTAATATCATCAAGTGTTAAATTATTATCTTGTTTTTTGGAAAAAATAAATTTTAATATACTCATTAGTTAATTGCCTCTTCAAAAACTTCTCTTGGTGTTCAATAGCATGTGTTCCGCTAAACGCATCTTTTATAAAAAAATTATAGTTTTCGTACGCACTCAAGAGTTGCTCTTGTGAATAATGATGTATGATCTAGCTCCTGCTTATGTCTTATGTTCATATTTGCTAATTTCAACATTGCGATAACGCAAATATTTATAAAGCGTATTCTTTGAAATATTAAGTTTTTTAGCAATCTGCATGACTGAAAGTTTGCCTTCACGATACAAGGTTTCTGCTGCACATGCTGTTGCTTCAGATGCTTTAGGTACACCCTTGGGTCTACCACCCAATCGCCCACGTGCACGTGCAGCAGATAATCCAACATCTGTTCTTTCTTTTATAATGTCGCGTTCAAATTCAGCCAATGATCCGAAGATATTAAAAATAAGCCGCCCTTGCGGAGAAGTGGTATCAATCGGGTCATTTAAACTGCATAAACCAATATTTCTTTGTATCAGGATGTGCACAAGTTCAACCAGGTGCTTTAAAGACCGGCCAAGACGGTCAAGCTTCCAAACTACAATGACATCTCCATCACGTAATTGCTTTATTAGATTATTTAAAACAGGCCGGTCAGCTTTAGCGCCGCTAACCACCTCTTCATAAATTTTTTCACAACCAGCATTCTCGAGTGCAAATACCTGCATATCAAGGTTTTGTTTTCTAGTGCTAACGCGGGCATAGCCTATTTTCATTTGAGCTCCCGTAGTTGACTTAATATAGTTCCTTTACCCATATAGTTAGCTTACTCAATTTACGGAGTAATTTAGTAGACTTAGATTTCGATAACCGGTATATTATACCGAATTCTGACCGTTTCAAATGTTAATTTTAAAAAAAACGTAGCACAAAATAACGGTCGTTTTTTTGTACTCAACTATAGACTAAAAAAATGTCATAAAGTTAGCAGCAAAATTCTTGGTGAATTAATAATTAAATAAATGAGAATGAGGAGCGTGTATGTTTGCCAGAGTTAAAAGTGTCAGGAATTATTATGAGATACTAGAAATTTCAAATACTGCAACATATGAAGAAATTAAAAAATCATATAAAAAACTTGCTCTAAAACTTCATCCAGATAAAGCACCTCTCACAAACACCGATCCAGAAAAAGCCGAAGCTTTGTTTAAAGAACTAAATGAAGCTTATGAAACATTAAGTAACCCAAGCAAACGTTCACTATATAATATAAGGCTGAATGAAAACATCCATAACATGCCTGATACAAATGATACTCAGTCATGGAATGCGTGGAGTGGTTTTAATAAAAGCCAAGGGTTTGAGTCGCAAAATTATACGTCCGATTTTTGGGGGCAAGAATCACGCTCAAATGAGCCCACTCCTCCTGAACCAACAGAGGCAGAAAGAAAAGAAATCAACGATTTAATTAGAAATGATGATTCCAGGACGCTTGCCACTTATTTAATGAAGTATAATTTTAGCAGTAAATCATTATTGAAAAAACTATTATCATTTGCAGCGAAAGAAGGTAGTTTAAATGTAGTCAAATATCTTGTAGTAGAAAGAAAGATGAGTCCACACCTTGTAGTTGAGAATTCATCTTTCTTTTTCCAAGGCACTATATTTAAATATGCAGCTGCAAGTGGAAATTTGGATTTAGTCAAATACCTGCTCGAAGTACACAATGCCGATATTGAATCACAAGCAACTACTTATTCTGGTTGTCGAGGCACCGCATTGAGTTATGCGGTAGACAAAGGACATTACCATATTATTAACTACCTTATCGAAAAAGGCGCGAATGTTAATCCAGAAGTAGCGTACAGCAACATATTAAATAATGCCATAGGCACAGGGAATGTATCCATTTTCAAATTACTAATTGAATCAGGTACAAAATTAGGTAAATATCATTTGGGTCGCGCCTTTGAAGAAGGTCATATCGATATTGTTAAATATATATTGCAAATAAAGCCAGGTATATTGAATCATGAATTTTTAAATGGAACACCAGGATGCCTGATTATTCAAAGTGGAAATCTTGATCTCTTACAATACCTTGAAAAATACGAAGCGTTAGATATATTCCTCCCTGAGAAATATAATAATAATATTAATATTTCACTATTATCCGCAGCTGCTAGAAGTGGCAATACTGACATGATGCGTTATCTGTTAATTGACAAAAGCTTGCTATCTGAATGTCAAAAGATAGAATCCGCCAATAAATATATTGCCTCCATGCTGGCCGATGCCGTAAAAGAAAATGGATTTGATACTAAAAAAGTTGATCTGCAAGAAAGATTAAAATTGGTTAGATTTTTAATGGAAGAAAATAAATTCACTTTACCCATTAATAAACTGATTCATATTATTCATGAGAATGCTCAATTTTCCAGCATAGAAATGAATGCTTACTTACAAAGCCATTTACCTGATCTAATAAATAATCGGGAAATCTTGCTTGAAATAGCTTCCCATGGTTTGGAAAAACTACGCATTGAGGAACTATTTCGATTGTATAACTTAAATATTATCCGTAAAGGAAAATATTCGAATTTTGCGGAGGACATTCATTACCAAATAAATAAACGAAACTTTTCAAATGATGAATTAAAATCATTAATCTCAAATGATAATCAATTTAAAGATGATGCCCTTTTTTATTACTGCAACTATCACTGCGAGGGTAATTTGTCTCAATTACAAATAATAATGGAAAGCGGCGTAAATATTAATATAGAAAATTCACATGGTGAAATTGCAGTGCAATATGCAATGAAACAAGGTGGTTATAACGACATTGTTAAACTCCTCATAGACAATGGTGCAGATGTATATAAGCAGGATCGCCGTGGAACATCCGTTTATGATATTTTAAAGTCAAAAAAGGAATTCCAGGATCAGATGGAACGCATTTCCAGGAAAAATACTACACGTACTGACAATTATCAATCTTTCAGCGCAAACAACAATTGGAAACCCAGCAAGAATAACAGAATACTTGAAATATCGAAACAACAAACAATTACTACAGCTAATAAACCTTTAGGCTTGGGTGGAAGAATTGAACACATTGCCATTAGTGAATTTGAAAAGAAAATAGGCCAACCCTATTTGGAAAAGATTGATGCCAACGAATTGATTAACCTATCTGGGATTCACGAAAATATTACTGGTAATCTGACTTCACAACAGCTAAAAAAACAGCTTGAGTCAATCCTGAAGAATCCAGGACAAGATTTGGTGGTATGCAAAATTAACGATTCTGTTGGCTATGGTGTGTTCTCTTCAAATGATATTCCAAAAGACACTGTGTTATGTTTTTATTCTGGAACACTAATCAATTCAACAAAGGTAAATATTGAGAGTGATCATGCTATTGGATACCATGGAATAAATGCTTCTTTTAGTACAAAAAACCACCGTGGAATAGCTAGTTTCTTTCAGCACCTACCATCAGCAAAAAAACTTCCTAACGCTAAAATTTTTAGTCAACTATTACAATCGATGGGACAACATGTCTCCGAAAAAGATTTAAAAATTAATGATGAATTATATTCAACTAAATTTATCGATAAAAATTTAGAAAAATCTCTGGCAGTCGAAAATATTCGTCGTGAATTTGTCTGCTTCAATGGAATTCCAATTGTTCTGTTTGTTACGAACAGTAACATTAAAGCTGGTGAGCAACTTGGCTTTAATCATGGAAAGGATTACTGGTTAAGCAGAAATATTATTCCTGAGCTATTTGATAAATCTGGTACTGTTATTCCAGAATCCGCATATGTAAGGACGTTCTATCAATTAAAATTTGATGGATGTATCTACACAGGCGACTTATCGCCTCTTATCCAGCAATTAAAGGTGGGGAAAAAACAGATAGAATTGATAGATGACAATAATATGACTAAAAAAATTGATTCATCTATCGTATTAAGTGAATTACTTCGGGTGCATGGATTAACAGAAGATCAATATAAATCACTTCAAAAATCTTTCTCTCCTTTTCAATCAAGTAGTTCGTTATTCGAAACCACGGAAATTCAAATGCTGGTTAAAAAATATAGTTTACCTGACAACAGCCAAGCATCACTAGAAAAAGGTTTAAGAAAGGCAGCCACCAACAACAATATTGATGACTTAAAAAAGTTTATTAAATTGGTTAAAAATATTAATGCACAAGACACTAATCCTAATGTACAGCGAACAGCTCTTCACTGGGCTGCCATTAAAGGACATGATACCTGCTACAATCTGTTACTAGAGTCAGGTGCCGACCGTAACATTCCCGATAAAAAAGGCGAAACAGCACTTGCATATTTAAAAACATTTGATCATAAGATATAACATAGCAGCACCCTAATTTGAGAGTTATTTACGCATGCAGCGAAATTATTTTTTTGAGTACACGAATAAACCCAATACTGAAGATTTTCTTATCCCTACTCAAGAGGATTTTGAAGAAAAGTATAAAGATTATTTTAATGAATTACGTAATGCGGCCAAATATGATAAATTAACTATCATTGAAAAATTCAAAAGTACTTTGTTGAAATCGCAATTTTTAAAGTTACTTCATGACAAAAATAACGAATATTCTGACTGTGCAATTATCCATTACGCGGCAAAATACAATAGGCCTCAAGCAATTCAGGCTTTGGTTGGTCATTTAAATATTGAAGAAAGACTAGGAGTTTTTCTTTTATCGTACAAAACAAAATGTACGACACTTCACTTTACTTCTACTATCAATGTTACAGATGATTCAAACTGCAGTTTTGAAGCAGCATCCAGGATAAAGGAATTATTGTATTTGGATGAGAATCACAGTTTTTGGCTAATCTTATTATCAGCACAACAAGAATGTTTAGATACTGCTGTTCACTATGCAGCGAGGCAAAATGAAGCAAAATTATTAAATCTACTATCGGGTGGATTATCTTCTGATGAATGGCTAAGTATTCTTTCAATTCCAAATGATAATAACAGAACTGCTATGCATGTATATTTTATTAATATGAATAAAACAATTGACGGTTCACAAAAAGAGTTTATTTCTGCATTTCGTGGCAGCATAAAAGATGAGGCATGGGTAAATTTTCTAATATCCAAAAAAGTTTTACAAAATCTTAGCCCTGATAATCAGTTAGAGCATTATTGTTTCCAACAGATCGTATGGGGTTTATCGTCTGAATTAGCTGATAGATTAATGAGTAGCTGGCAAACATCAAAATTAAATATTACTGGAAGTAAATTTAAATCATTCTAAACAATGCTTGTGTTGCATTTACGGCGGATGCTGCTTGTACCCTTCTTATTTAACCATACGTAGTAAAGCCGCCTGGCATGTCGATCAATCCCGTTTAGTGGCGATCGTAGCTCATTCAATAAATCGAAAATATTTAACTTTAAAAATTTAATTACTTTAATTACCATATGTGTGAAAAATTGAGCGGTTATTTGCAACTGTAGATCATGTAACAAAAACCGTCGTTTGCTGGATTAATATAAGCTGGGTACACATGAAAAATTATTTTATTTTTTTATAACTGGGTTTGTTTTTCTCGCGACAACACTAGCTTATGGCTCACCTGAAAAAACCCATCGCGATTCCGAATTTGCTAATGAAAAAGTCAATGTTTGGAAAACGACTATTTTTTCGGGAGCTCATCAGAAATTAAAAATGCATAGACATGATTATGACAGAGTTCTTGTTGCCTTTAATGAAGGTGTGCTTAAAATAAAGAATGATAATGGAAAAGTTCATTATTTAAAGCTAGTAAAGGATGCGGCATATTTTTTGAAAAAAGATGTTCCTAATGAATTGCATTCAGATGAAAATATAACTAATCATCCAATAAATGTTTTGGTTGTCGAGCTAAAATAGCAATGCCGCACAAATCCCCTCATATTTCAAGCACATCATTGATTTGTTTCACGCATTAGTTGTAGAATAAAAAATATTTTTTTATCTAAAAATGGAATTATGTCTTTACTTCAGAGAAGAAAACACAAGTGGTTTTGCCTTACCCTATTGTTGTTTGCCAATGCTGCAAATGCAGCTAATATCAAACATTGGGACTTTAAAGACATGGAAATTTCAGGAGCGGGAGGTGGCGATTGGTATCAGAGACGAGATGCGAGTCTTATTGTTTCCCCTTTTGAAACCGATAGTATTAAAACGCTTCAAAGCTCATTTCAAGGCTCCTGGAAAATTGGTTTGAATTATTCATTCTGTGAAAAAACCTTACCATACTTAAATAAGTTATTACTTGGTCTGAATGTATATCAAACTTCTACAATTCTTTCTGGCGCTGTTTTGCAGTATGAACTACCTCAATTCAACAATTATCATTTTAAAGCACCGATTAAAAGCACTCGCTTGATGTTGGATTTAAGGCCTGGATTTTTTACCTGGCGCTCGATGGAGCCCTACGCAATTTTAGGAATAGGAGTGGCCTGGAATTCAATGTCTTACAGGGAAACAGTGACTGCTTCAGACGTCAATGCCGATAGCGCAATGGTATTATCCAGGCACACTACTTCTTCCCTTGCATGGAATTTTGGTGCTGGTTCTAAAGTAGCGCTTACTGATAAATTAAGTGTTAGCCTGGAATATATTTATGCTATTTTGGGGCACGGCTCTCCCACTCATGGCCCGGGAGTCGTTCGTTTAGAAACAACACCCAATTTTACACTTCAAAGTCAAAGTATTTTGTTAGGACTTAGTTTGCGGCTTTAGCTAATAAGGATTTCTTATGAAACGGGCAGTTGCATTTGGCATAATTTCGCTGTTTTGCTCATCGACTTTTGCTACAGCCCCGGTAGTGCTTTCCGAACCTTCACCTGCTATTTCATCTCTTTACACTGCCAATACTTTAAATATTGTGATTTATACAGTCAGGAATAATGTACCCAAAATTTTTCCTTTGTCTGTTAGTGGTATTTCCAACGGTATCCAGCGTACTACTGTGCCTGGTGATTGTGGCAATACATTACCTGCAGGGCCATCGACTTGTAAAATTGGACTAAACATCAATCCTTCGAATGAACAAATTGGTTCTACTATTAACCAGACGTTGCAAATCGATTATCAAGGAAGAACACCGTTAATAAGTTCTATTTCTTTCTCGGTATCAGGCTCGGTGCCAGAGATTTTTGCGTATGTAACACCGGATCTCTTTTCTGAGGCAATCGATCAATTTTTATTAGATGGTCAAGGGTTTCTTTCATCCTCGTATACCCAGGCTACTGAGGCCACATCGCCTCTGAGTTTTGGACAAATGACTTTTGCCACAGTGAATGGTGTCCAATATGCTTATATTCTTGCCTCTCTTGGTGCTGTCGTTTGGTGTAGTATTCACGAGAATGGTTCTTTTTATAACTGCATGTCAACGTCATCAACACCTGGGCTGGGAAGTTGGTCACCACGAGGCATTAGTTTTGCGACATTTGATAACCAATATGCTTATATAGTTGATGCAAACAGTGGAAACGTTTTTCAATTTTTTCTCGATTCCTCAGGTAATTTTTCACAATATATTCTGTACGATAATTTAGGTGTTAATGCACCAAACAATATAGCTTTTGCGACTGATGCGAATGGGCAGCAACAATCTTATATTGCTGATGCAAGTGGTAATGTGTTTCTGTGTCAGATGCAAAGTAATGGGACTTTTTTGTCTACTTGTTCTCCTACACCCTCATCAGGTGCTCCCTCCTCCTGGATTCCTTTTTCGATCGCTTTTAACACCATGAACGGGATTCAATATGCCTATGTTGCTGATAATGGAGCTAGTGTTGGGACGGGTAATGTTTATAGATGTACTCTAAATCCAGACGGATCTTTTGCAAATTCAAGTTGTGTAACGACACCTACAAATGATGCTCCCCTTTGGAATCCTTATTACATTACTATTAAAACTATAAATGCAAAAACATATGCTTATGTCGTTGATCAAATTGCTTTTAATCCAGGAAATATCTATAGATGTCTTATTGGCCAAAATAACTTATTAACAGATTGTGAATTAACACCAACAAATCCGCCAACAAATTGGCAACCTACTGGAATTGCATTTAGATAGGGTTTGCTTAGTAACCTCATCTTTTTTGTCATCTTGCTATTAAAAATTTAGCTAGATAATACGCAATAAAATATCCTAAAAGACTCGTCAGCAATCCTAAGCCGCTATAATATGAGACAGCAATTGCTAACTGCGCATCATGTCCCACCATGATATTACTGCCAACATACATAAGGCTGCTCAGCATAATCAGACAGCTGGCCGCAAGAGCAACGAAGTGTGGCCGCGAATATTTTTCTTTACGAAAGCGATAAAAAATGAAGGCATAAAACGCTGCGGTAACTATTAGAGACCCGATTGTACCTAAAAAGCTTAGAAGGAAGGCTGGAATGACACCAATGAAAATTGCAGAAATGAAAAGTAAAGTCTTAAATACATCCATATAAAATCCTCTTCAATTAGTAAATTATCTACTTTCTTATTACAAATTTAATCAAGGAAACTGAATATGTCGAAACACGAGCGTGTGTTAGTGGAAATTTCAGATTAAATAAATAGCATTATTATAAATTCTCTAAAAAGAATTATAGCAAGACACCATACCATTCTGATTGTCAAAAACATATGCAACACAAGGTTGCTGAGTTGATGGATCGATAAATAATTTCTCATATACAGCTCCAGAGTCAGTAAACCCAGGTGCACCTACTATCTTCCATTCACTACCATTAAACTTCATCACGCTGGTTCTGTATCCTGCTATAAAATCATTATAAGCAAAATAAGGCATACCATTTGCATCGAGTGCCAGACTACCACAGGAGGCGTAACCTACACAGCCAGGTTTTGCATCCGTAAAACCTGGTTCACCCACGATTACCCACTGCTCGCCATCAAATTTCATTACAGTTGGCTTGCTTCCGTGTGTCGTATCAATGAATGAAATATATAGTGTGTTCTTCGTATCGATTACCAAATTACATTCACCTGTTTGTACCCAGCTTTCTGGCAGCCCTTTTCCAATCGCAACCCATTGCTGACCATCAAATTTTATCACCTTGAGCTGATGATTCTTGTCTACATAACCCAAATATGGTGTATGAAGGGTATCGACTACCAGAGACTTGGCAAATAGACCCCATACCTCTAAAAATTTTTCTTTTCCAACAGGCACCCATTTCATCCCGTCAAATTTCTTTACTGTTACAAGTATAAATTGAAAGTCTTTATCCGAATTCTGAAAAACAACATAAGGAGTATCATTGGAATCTATTGCCAAACCTTCACCAAAACCAGTTTCATTAGAAAGGATATCTCCTATTTGCGTCCACTGACCTTCAATTAATTTCATTACTGCAATGGCAGGTGATCCATCATCATAAATAACCCAAGGTGTGTCATGTGTATCAAATGCCAAACTTCCAGAGGAAACATGCGAAGCAAAACTACCAAAAGATGAACCTATTTGATTCCATTGTTTTCCATCAAACCTTTTAACATAAATTGTATTTAAGTCTGAATAAGCGACGTAATGACTCCCTTTTTTATCTATCGCAAGGCTATGATCCAAGACGCGCTTACCATAGACAGTTTGTCCCACAATTTCCCATTTTTTATTGATGCTGGTGGCTTCCGCAACTGCAGAACACGGCGTTAATAAATTAATAAATAAAAATAGCGTTGTTAAATTTAAAATGCGGCTCACGAAAAATGCTATTGGCATAATAAACTCCTCGTTAAATCAAGTTTGAGAATCATAGCAAAGTAATCATTTGATTTACACCCAATGATTAACAAAGTCGGGTAATCGAGGCTGAAAAATGACAAACACTATGGCTTTCACTAGCCTAACGGTTGCAAATAATTGATAATGATCATCTTTGACAAACGAAAAATGGAGGATTCGGAGATGCGTTATCTCACTAACTTTTTTTTAAAATTTCTTGTCTTGTTCTTCATCACTTGCAGTAACATCGCTTTCGCTGACAACTCAGTCTCTGTTCCCATCCTGGTTTATCATGTTTTAAATCCAACCATTCCAAGCAGCATGACAATTACACCGGAAAAATTTGAATCGCAAGTAAAATGGCTGAAAGAGAATGGTTATACTGTCATCCCACTCAAACAACTGGTTGCTTATTTGCAGGGAAAAAATGTTTCCCTTCCCGCAAAGCCGATTGTCATCACAGCTGATGATGGTTGGAAATCTGATTACACTTATATGTATCCCATCGCACGTAAATATAATATTCCAATTACCTTGTTTATATATCCAGGAACTATTTCGCAGGGAAAAAATGCATTAACCTGGGAGCAATTAAAAGAATTAATGAAAACTGGTTTGTTTGATGTTCAGGATCATACATTCAGTCATCCCAATTTTAAGCAGGCAAAAAAACATATGTCACAGGATGCCTATGAAAAATTTGTTCGCAAGGAATTATTTGATTCGAAAAAAGTGCTGGAAGATAAATTAGGAATAAAGGTTGACTACCTGGCATGGCCTTTTGGTATTTATGATAGTTATCTCGAAGATCAAGCTGCCAAAGCTGGTTATACCATGGCGTTAACAATTGATTATCGTCATGCTTCTCATATCTATCGTCCCATGGCGCAGCCACGCTACATGATTGTGGATTCACAATCCATGCCAACCTTTATTTCTATCGTAAAAGGTAAAGCGCAAGGCTCAGTTGATAAAAGAGCGTTACGTAGCTAATGAGAAATTAAAAAAGAAGAAGCCATGCCAAAAAAAATAAATGCCTGGAATTTATTATGGATATCATTCACCAGCATGATTGGATCTGGCTGGCTTTTTGGCTCGCTTTATTCCGCACACTTTGCAGGGCCAGCCGCTATCCTCGCCTGGCCGCTTGCTGCCATTTGTTTAATGTTTGTTGCATTGGCTTATGCAGAAGTTGCTACCATGTTTCCGGAAAAAGCTATTCTTGCGCGCTTGCCACTTTATACTCATGGGCGTTTGACAAGCGTTATCATGGGTGGTCTTGCGTGGATTTCTCTTGCAACCATTCCTGTGATAGAAACGCAGGGATTAATTCAGTACGCAAATAATTACTGGCCTGATTTAGTAGTACGACACGGCTTTCATTATTCCAGCACTTTTGCTGGTTATTTATTTGCACTTACTTTATTGCTGAGTTTTGTTTTATTAAATTATTTTGGCATACGTTTATTTGCACGTATTAATTCTGGTTTTACCATCTGGAAGTTGCTCATTCCTGTTATTACGATTATTTCATTATTCGCTACAAACTATCAGTCCATCAATTTCCATCAATATGGTGGCTTTATGCCTTATGGATGGCATGGTGTCATGGCTGCGATGTCCAGTGGCGGTGTACTGTTTTCATTGCTGGGATTTCGACAGGTAGTTGTTATGGCAAGTGAAACGGAGCAACCTGAAAAATATATTCCAGTTGTAATGGTGACGTCATTGATATTGACTGGCTTACTTTACACTGTTTTACAATGGGCATTCATTGGCAGCATGCGTGCACAGGATCTGCTACATGGTTGGGCTAATTTATCCTTTCCAGGAGATGCTGGCCCTTTTGCTGCTCTGGCATTGATATCAGGTTTATTGTGGTTAAGTTTATTATTATATGCTGATGCATTTATCTCACCTTATTCAACCGGTCTCGTTTATTCCACAACTGCAGCTTATATGCTGGCAAGCATAAGCAGCATGGGAGATGCACCTAAATCATTCGCATTAAAAAATAAATATGAAACACCTTACATAAGTTTAACTATTAATTTTTTATTGGCTGCAGCGATGTTTTTTTTATTGCATGGCTGGCAAGCGATGTCGTCCTTTCTGGTTGCCTGCATCATGATTGGTTATGCAGTGGGGCCTATTTCGCTGATTTGTTTACGCAAACAACTGCCTCTGCATAGAAGACCATTTCGTTTATATTGCAGCGGATTGATTGCATTTGCTGGATTTTATATTTGCTCAGCTGGAGTTTATTGGGCAGGCTTAACCAGTATTGTTAAATTGTTCGTACTTGTAATAATTGGATTAGCACTTTATTTATTTCATTATTTTATTTCTAAAAAATCACGATATGAACTCGATGTAAAAAATGCACTATGGTTGTTATGTTATCTCGCAGGATTAAGTATTTTTTCCTATTATGGTAATTACGGTGGAATAAAAATTATTCCCGCTTACTGGGACCTCGCATATTTATTTATCTTCGTGCTTGCCATTTTTAATCTTGCTGTTTATTCACGCAAATCTGCAATCTATACAGAAACAATCATCAGTTCGTTTCGTGATGCAGAATTGATACCGCTAAAAATTTAGGAATTTTATTTTTTTAACAATGATTGTAACGATCTCGCATTCTGGATAGCGTAAGCATAATAATCATTATTAAATAATATATAAACTTTTTTTGCGCCATTTTTTCTCATCTGTTGTGCGCATTTGGCCACTTCTTTTAATTCGCGATGGGTATATTTATAATCAAACCATTTTTTTCTACCATGTAATCGGATATAACCTGCATTTGCCGTTACCCATGATATCAATCTGGTTTTCGGCGAATCGGCTGCGCAAAATAGACAGCGCTTTTTAATTAATAGTTTTTTAACTTCGGGTGTAAACCATTTTTCATCACGAAATTCGACCACAAGTTTTCCTCGCATATTGAAAGCAGTAATGGCTTTTTCAAGTCTTTTGAGGTCATATACCATATTTGGTGGTAATTGCAAAAGCACCAATGACAGTTTATTTTCGAGTAATGCAGCTGAGCGACAAAACTTTTTGATAGCACGTTTACAATGCAGCAAGCGTTTTATATGCGTAATATAACGTGAAACTTTTATAATGTAGCTAAAATTATTTTTGGCAAGCTTCTTCCAGCGAAGAAACACTTCATCTGGAAATAAATGATAAAATGTCGCATTAATTTCAACGATATCAAATGATTTTCCATAAAATGATAACCAGTCTTTGGCTGGCAAATCTTTAGGATAAAAAATACCACGCCAATCCTTATAATTCCAGCCAGATGTTCCTATTGTATAATCTGATTTTTTACGTCTCATGTATGAAATTATAACATGAGAGCTGATTACCATTAAAACCATTATGATTTTAATGTACGTGTTGGAGCATTATATTTACCGAGAAATTTTGCGGTTTTTAATCTCTCACTAAACAGGTTGTGTGAAGGATTGATCACAAGATTATATTCTTCTGGCACAAGTACAGAAGGTAATGCTAACGCTAGCCATTTTTGCTGCTGAAATAAAAATTTCTCAGTAAAATCACGTGTTATATCTGTTGCTGGTGTTACATTCCACTCAACAGGTAATTGCTTTGATGTAAATTTTTTAATTAACTTATCAGGTAATTCTATTGAATAACGATGGTAGCTAAAGCCTGAAACTGAAAGTCCGTTATGTGATAGCCATTCCAATGTACAAAGTGAAATTGATGATGAGCAATATACTGTTTTTCTTCCCAAATAATTCCATCTTGCAGCGGTGATTAAGCCACCATCACCGGAGAATACTTTATCAATATCAGCAATTTGTGAAACCCGAAACCAGATACTCATTAACCATACATACCATATTTGATTTGTAACAAGACTTGTTCTACCAATCTATGTCCTGCCTCTGTATCCAGTAAATTAATTGGAGCCTGGTCACCAAGAGAGGGGACATTTCTATAAATCCAGCTTTTTGCTTCATCACTCCCAAGAATTTCTGCTGCCATAATTAGCACAGAAATCAGGCGAACAAATTTTTCTGTTGTATATGTATCAAGTCGCAGTTGTTGTTTTTTGCGGGAAAAATAGGTTGAAGAGGGAATATGCAATCGTTCGAGTATATCTTTAACAGGAAGATTTTCTTTATCAAGAAAAGCCTCCACCACTTCAGGATCAACGCCATTTCTTATCAGGCTGATTTCCTTAAAGGGATTTTTTAAATCTTTCAGTAATGTTTTTACTAATGCCATTAGTGTACCCTCGTATGCTTTTAGTATACTCCATATATGTATTTCTTCAACTCCATATCTGTACTAAATATAATTATATTTTTCAAAAATTTAGCTCGGTTACCCCGCCTTCTCTGCATACACCATCTTCTGCAATTGCTGATTAACACCTTGCAGTTGCGATTTTTCCTGCGCAATCTGCCATTTTTCTTCAGCTAGCTGTTTATTCTGTTCCTGCAATTCTGCGATTTCATTACGTGCATGGTTTAATTGCTCGGAAATGGATATGTGCTGTTTTTGTTGCTCGAGCATGAGGGATTGCTGATGATTATATTTGTCCAGTAAATCCTGATGTTGTTTGCGCACATCATTTTGTGCAGCATCCATTTTGGTATAGACAGATTGCAGGAGTGTCCATTCACCTTGTAATTTCTCATGTGCATTTTGCAAATGCGCATGTTCCTGCAAGGATTTGTCCAGACGTGTTTGTAAGGTATTTTTTTCCTGTGCAGCATCTTTAAGCAATACTTCAAATTGCTGTTTTTCACGCATTTGTTTTTCCTGATCACTAATGCGTTGCACACGCATGCTTTCACGATAATGCTCCAGATTATCCTGTGCGAGTTTATGTAAGCGATGTAATTCATCAATGCGCTGCTGCTTTTCAGCAATTTGCTGCGCGCTTGCATCCTGCTTCACTTGCATGGCATTTGCTTCTTTTTGCATGCTTGTTATTTTTTGTTCGAGAGATTGTGTGTTGTCCGTCAGACTAATCTTTTCCTTATTCCATGTCTCATACATTTTTTGCCAACGATGGTTATTATTTTTATATTTTTCAATTTCTGCCTGTAATTGTTTATGCGTGATTTCTGATTGCTGCCTGACGCTAACTATCTGAGTATCGGCATGCGTTTGCAAACGCTGCCACAGGTTTTTCATGAGGGTAACAAATTCTTGTGGAAGTGTGTCACAGAGCATTTCTGTGATTGAACCTTCTTGTTCAGCGCGCCATTTACGTAAATGATTAGCTATCGTCGTTGTACTGCCTGTGCCGAGGAGATGCCGGATTTGTTCGATGGTGGGTTGTTTGCCTTCGTTCGCCAGTTGTTCGGCTACACGTGATACGTCTTCAAATGTAACTCCATATCTTGCCATTGCAGCGTCTCCCTTTGCCAATTCAATATTACGTTCAATGTATAATAACGTTATTTAATGAATATGCAAATGCCTGGCAAAAAAACCTTCCCCTTGAGGGGGAAGGAGTCCTTTTTAATTACTGATTGGCTGCAAATACGTCTTTAATACGCCCATCTTTTCATCCGTAGGTGTGACGCGTAATTTGTAATCATGCCAGTCATGTCCTGTGCTCCAGACTGTCCAGCCAACAAATCCATATTCCTTGTCGCGAGCCGCATTATCCTTGAGATATTTCATGAATTCATCCATTGCAATCAGACAATTCTTTTGCCTGGTGATACCAAATTCCGTCACAATCGCCTTCAGATTATTTGGATTACCATCCTGATCGACATGCAAATAATCCACAAAAGCCTGCAGATTAAAACCACCATACTGCGGTGAATCCTTGTCTGTGGTTTTCAGATTGGTTAAGCAATCATCCTGGGTACCACTGTAATCTTTATCCAGATATTGATGCACATTAATCAGGATTTTGCTTAGATCGGTAATACCATGATCAGCAAAATTTTTACGCGTGAATAATGAAGCATTGGAAATATCCTTGCCATCACTTCCCTTCCATTTGTATGTTGTCCATGAATGCAAACCTGACCAGGCATTGCCTTCGACAAGAATGTAATTATCAAAACCAAGACTGCGCAATGTTTTAATCAGCGTTGCCTGAATGGTAAATACTAGTTCATTCGGCACATTCACTGGCTCGTTCATGAGATCAAATGCAATATAATGCATGTCGATTTCTTTGGTATCACGAATAGCTTTGTAAATTTTACTCCAGATATCCTGATATATTTTTTCATCCAGCACTAATTTTCCATCCGGACAATTTTTTGCACCGTCAAAACAACCGGAATATTCTTCACCATAAGTTGAATAACGCATATAAGCATGCAAATCCACAATCGTCATGACTTTTGCTTTGGTTAATGTGATCAATAATGGTTTAACATAGGAATTAAAATATTCCTGATTAATTTCTCCTTTTCCTGCACCATCCATTTGCAAATAACTCCAGCTTAATGGAATTCGAAATGTATTCATGCCGGCAGAAAGAAATGCTTGTGTATCTTTCAGATCTGAATTTTCCGTTTTTTCTCCAGATAAATTAGGAGTAGAAGAAGGACTGATGACTTTGCCAAATTCCAGTCCTGATAAATTGGCACCAACAAATTGCCAGTCAGCATTGCTTGCTGGGGCTTTGCCATTCATCAAATTTGCATTCACATCAATCGGTGTCAAACGTATTTCACCGGTGAGATTTCCACTTGCATCCACTTCTCCATTTTTATACGTAATATGTGCATCCTTAAATGGTGCATAACCACTGATTTTTACATTATCGTTCACATCAAAACTGACCCAGCCTAAATAAGAATCTTTTTCATCACAACCACCAAAACGTAATGCACCGCCAACATAACCTTGTGAAGGATTTTTTTTAAATTTGGCAAGATCAATGGAATCACCTGGTTTAACTTTTTCACCATTCACACACAGCCATGGATCTGCACGATGTGCATCTGGTCCAATGCCTTTTATTTTATTGACAATTGTTGTTCCTGCCATTGCTGCATTCATTTGGAAAACAAGACAGGCAATAAGAGTTAATTTCATTTTATGATTCATCATTTTCGATTCCACTCCAGTGTTTATGATTTATTAAGGTTTCAATTTAAACAATCCCGAACAGAAAAATACCTGTTATTTATGACAGGCTATTCCCTATCACCCGCTGATAACGTTTGAGTAATAATAATAAGCAGGGTAATAACATGAATATAAAAATAAAAAAGCTCAAATAATGTAATTGGTAAATCAGCAATCCACTGACACTCATCAATAACATTTTTGCTGCCGCCATGACAGAAGTCAGAAAAGCATTTTGACTCGCGGTATAGGGACGCTGACTTTGACTGGCAATTAACATACCAAAAGCGGCTGTGCTCACACCCAATATTAAGTTACTGATAATGGATTGCAGATAAAATAAATAATGTGCGAATGAATGATTACCCAGCATTGTCAATGGAATAAAAACAAGATTGATGCTCGCATAGAGAATCGCGCAAATGTCTAATGTGCGAATGAAGTTTATGCGTGTGTTAATGATGCCAGCAAATAAACTTCCCATTAATGCAAATACACCACCGAAACTTCCTTGCCATATACCAATTTCTGCCAGGGTAAATCCTGCTTGTAATAAAAATGGATTCACAATTAAAAGTAATAATGATTCCGCATAGTTATAAGTTGCAACCAGTGCCAGCAAACTCAAAGCGTAAGGACGTTTCATGATGTCCATGACTGGATCAAGATAAATAGACAGTAATGATTTTTTAATCGCTGCTTGCGGATAATATTTATGTTTCTGTAAGAGTATCGCGGGAATCGCAATGAGCATACATAATGCCATGCAATGATAACTGAATTGCCAACCATCATAATAGGCAAGTAATAATGCAATACCACCACCGGTTATCATGCCTAAACGATATCCTGCTGTATAACAGGCAACACCATAAGCAAATTCATCTGCCTCCATTAATTCAATGCGATATTCTGCTTCTGCAATATCCATGATGCTGGAGAAAAGTACGACAATAACAACAATAGCAAACAATATCGGTATATTTTCTGCTGTTGGAGCAAGATAACCAATGACTTCAAAACCCAGCATGATAAGTGGGATCATTAACAACATCCATGATCGTGCGCGTCCCAGGCGTGATTGTAAAAATGGAATGGAAATTAATTCCATCAGCGGAGTCAGAAAATATTTACCTGCATAAGCAAGTGTCGCAAGTCCAAATAAACCGATTATTTCCATCGAAATATTATTTTGTGCAAGACGAGTGGCGAGTGTAGTGGTGGTTAATAGCAAAGGCAAACCGCATGCAAACGACCACATAAGTACAGCAAGCATTTTAAATTTTAGATAAGGCTTGATCGTATTCATTTTGAATTAAAATATTTATTAATGGATTGATATTTATTGTTGGTGCCAATTTTTTTATTGGCATTTTGCAAATGAAAATTAACCGTGCGTTCACTGATTTTTAATTCTTTGGCGATTTGTTCCACGCGACAGGATTGCGCTGTCAATAATAAACATTGCTCTTCACGTTTTGTCAGTTTGGCTTTATGTTCACGACGTGAATTTAAATCGAGCAATCGCTTGAGATGGTGATAATAAACTAATGCAGCAGCCAGCCATTCGAATTGGTATCGTTCAGCATCCTGCAAACAGTTTTCATCTTTGCGCTGATGCAAAGTGAGCATCAGAATATCCTGATTCATGCCGTGCACAGGCAATGAAATGCCTTTTACAATTCCATAATCAAGCGATTCTTCACGCATACGCGCTTCACGAATATTTTTTGCAGCAGCAAGTTGTGCGTGCACACACCAGTGATGCGGCAAGCTAATGCTGCTGACATTTTCCAGTGTGCGATCAACATCGGCATAACCTTGTTGCAAATAATATTCATGCCAGATACGCAAAGGCGGCGCTGCGAAATCGTAACGCAATTTCTGGCCGGTTTTGGTATGACCCACATATAACGTCACAGCAAAACAGGAGAAACCAAATCCACGCAAATATTCGCCCAACAGCGATTCTGCCTGTTTGATCGTTGAGATGGATTCGAGCTTTTTTAAAAATTCATTTATAGTCATGCGCTTGGGACTGTATTTTGGTTATAATTGGGTCAAATTATATACATTTTTAATTAAAAAGTCCATTAAGAAGGTTATTAATGATGAATAATCACAAAGGAATAGTTTTAGGGATACTTGTTGCATGTCTTGCAGCCTGTTCACCGATCAATTCAGTTGCACCGTTAGATGAGCAGCAAATCAGGATATTGCTGCAAAACGGATGGCAGAAAGCATCTGCTGCTAACATGATCGCAATCAGTGTGCCACAAAGCCAGAACTGGCTTAAAACAGGTAATCCAATCAGCCTCTATCCGCTCGGACAACATGCAACAAACTGGTGTGAGCGTATTGATACACAAATGCGATCGTATGCCAAACAGCCAAATATGAAAGCATTGCAGTATGCGCAATATGAAATTCAACGAGCGACTCAAATGTGTTTGCAAGTGAATCAGGAAATCAAACTCGTGGATAAAAATGCTGTGGTGTTTTATCTCAGCACAGATCATTGTGCGAATGAAAAAAATATCCAGCAAACTGCAAAATTATTTAATGGTGAAGATGGTGTTTATATGGTGCGATATAGCGCCATGAATCAGTGTGTTGCGAATGCGGAATTTGCAAGAATGTCGCGCGTGATTGAGAAGAGTTATTTGGTTGGAAAGCGACTGTAAATCGGTACACGGTTGAGGTGTGTTGACAATAGGTGTGTCATTCCCGCGAAGGCTTGTCATTCCCGCGAAGGCGGGAACCTATTTTGGATGGGTTCCCGCCTTCGCGGGAATGACAAGCCTTCGCGGGAATGACACACCTGTGTGATAACAAAACTTCGTAATAGCGCATTCATCTTTTAACACACTCTCCTTCACCCTTCCGCGATCACCTTGAACTTGCACAACTCCTGAAAACCGAGGCGGCCGTGTTCGCAACCCATGCCAGAATTTTTATGTCCGCCAAAAGGATTGCTTGGCGTCCAATGATTGCCTTCATTAATATCAATTGCACCTGCATCAATTTGCGCTGCAACACGACGTGCACGTTCGAGATTATTTGAATACACAAATGCTCCCAATCCATAAACTGTATCATTGGCAAGTTGTATTGCTTCTTCTTCTGTTGCAAATGACACAACAGGCAATACCGGTGCAAATACTTCTTCTTTCCAGATACGCATTTCTGGTTTTACATCAACAACTAGCGTCGGCAAATAAAACGCACCCGTTAAATGATCAGGATGTTTGCCACCAATTAATACTTTCGCGCCTCTCTTTACCGCATCAGCCATTTGCTCTTCCACCACATGTAATTGACGCATCGCAACCAATGGTCCCATTTCTGTTTGTTCATTTTCAGGATCACCAACTTTAATTGCTTCAATATGTTTAACCAATTTATCTACTACTTGCTGATAAATGGATTCATGCACAATCAGGCGTTTTAACGCATCACAAATTTGTCCGCAATTACTAAATCGCGCACGATAAATGGCAGGAACAATGGTATCAATATCTACATCTTCAAAAACAACTGCAGGATTTGAACCGCCCATTTCAAGTATTGCTTTTATCTGTTTTTTTCCTGCAACTTCATATAATTTTTTTCCGACAGTAGAACTTCCAGTAAACCAGATCATATCTACATTCTGTTCAGCCAAAAACGCTCCTGTTTCACCATCACCATAAATTTCAGCAAACACACCTTGCCGCAATTCCGGTATGGATAACATGACTTCTTCCATTAATTTACCTAGTAATGGACATTCTTCTGAAAATTTGAAAATCACGGTATTACCAACAATTAAATTTGGAATTACTCCCCAGATAAAATTTGAAAAAGGAAAATTCCACGGAACAATCGATGCAACTACTCCTCTTGGCTCATACACAATGCGATTTATTTTTTTACCTTCTGCAAGTGTAATTTCATCTTCAAGATATTGAGGTGCATCATTTAAAAATGCTTCGAAATAATCAAAATCAAATTTAATATCACCTTTGGATTCAACCAGTGGCTTACCCATTTCCCTCGTTGTCAGCAGAATAATGTCATCCACTCTTGCCTTAAATGCATCAATCAATGGACGCAAAATGGCTATTCTTTTTTTTATTCCAAGTTCTTTCCACGCTTTTTTTGCACGATGAGCAGCTTCGACTTTATTAATAATTTCATCTTGCGAACTGTATTTTATTTTTCCCAATACCTGTAAATTGGCAGGATTAATGGACTCAAGATATTTTTCTGCTTGCCCGGTTTCCATCATGGTATTTTCCTCAATAAATAAAATAAGTTAGGCAAAATCATACCGTCAAAATAATCATGACTCAATGAAGTTATCATATTGATTTTGCTGATATACCCATCACCATATTTATTTCAGGTAAAATATATTTATAAAAACTTAAAAATACGAGGAGTGAATCATGCATAGCAAATGGATAGTCTCACTTATTACCATTCTTGCCTTAGTACTATTACCTGTCGTTTCACAGAGCCGCACTAGACATTATCATGGCTCATCTTACGGCGGTTCCATGCCAGGACAAATTTCATCTTCGGGTGAAAAAGTCATCATCATTGATCCACGAATTCATGAATTCGGTGCGTATGATGCTAATGGCAATTTGCTGCGTTCAGGAACTGTCACAGCAGGTGGTTCATGGTGTCCGGATATCCATCGTTCCTGTCGTACCCGCTCAGGCACATTCCGCATTTATACATTAGGCAGCGAAAGTTGCAGATCACATAAATATCCATTACCTCGTGGCGGTGCACCGATGCCATATTGCATGTTCTTTAATGGCAATCAGGGTTTACATGGCTCATATCAGGTAGTGCGCGGCAACGTCAGTCATGGTTGCGTACGCTTGCATGTCGGTGATGCAGAGTGGATACGATATAACTTTGCGCGTATCGGCACGAAAGTCGTTGTACGTCCTTATTAATTTTATTAATAACGCATGATGCTTAACTGCATCGTGCGTTATTATTTTAATTCAGGCACAGGTTCATCAGATGGAACTATTTCATTATCTTTAATTATCTGTTTAGACCAGATTGAGAATGTATCATGCGCATTAATCTGCATCTCATGAGTACGCCATTCTTCGCAAAGATTATCCAGTAATTTTTTCTCAATCATGATTTTTAAAAATTGAACCAAATCCTGACTGGCACGATGCTGAACAATACATCGTAGCCATACTATTTTTGGTGAATCATAAAACTTCAGAAGGTTGTCTTTAAAATTTTCCAACTGATCCATTGCCGGCAAACAGGTATAAATACCTGCTGATAATAAAGTAATAAGCTTAACGTCATGATGATTTGCAGCCCATTTATCAAAACCACAATTACGATATGGCGCAGAAAAGAAATCGATATTATCCCGTAGAAAATCCAATACAACAGTATGATTTGCATTTTCCTGCAGTAACGCTTGTCTTCTGGTGCTAGCATACTTAGGTTTGAGATACTCTGTTATTCCATCCTTGTTTCCATAAATTGATTCCAGAATATCGAAACAGGTTCTTTGCAATCGCTTCTGCGAAAAGAGCATGGTGAATTTTTCAATAACAAATTCAATATAATCATCAAGCTCATTTGAAACAGCATTCAGATAATTATTAAATTCGATTTCATTATCAGGCACATCAAGACAAGCAAGATAATTAACTATATCCTGCCAACAATTCGCGAAAGACACCATGTGCGTTTCCATATTTTCCAGGTCACAATATGCATTATCTTCTTCATTCATCAATGGTTTTGCATAGTTAAGCAATGTCTGAATAAACACCTGCAAATCACTGTGACAATTGCGATTAAACATGTCATCCAGTGATTTAAGCAAATCATCGTGTTGCTGAAAAAAAGTTTCACGCAGTTCTTTCATTTTTATTTCAGGATTGATTGCTTCCAATTCAAATTGCAAATAGATCTTCTGCCATTGCTTATCCAGTGCAATGGATAAAGGGGTTTGCGATTGCATGATGAGAGACAATGATTTTGTGTGTGCCACTGACATTTCTTCAGGTGGTGCATCCAGCAATTCCATTTTGATTCTATGAAGAAGTTTACTAAAATAATCAGATTCCAGATGCGCAAAACAGGTTTCGCGGATATTCATTCGTTGCATTGTATTAATTCTCGAAAACGTTTTGTGTGCGTGCATGATGGCTTCATCCTTGATAAATTAAAAGTATTGTCTTCCTGACATACTAATAACTATATGAATATAGGAAATAAATGTATACATATATTTATGCAGAAAAACCTAGTGAAAAAATCTCTTAATTTTTCCTTAAGAATAAAAGCGCATGATAATTGGCAGAATAATTATTATTCAGAAATAAAAAAGTTATCGACATTAAAGAAAAAAAATCGCAACAACTATTATTAATAAATAAACAGACAAATGGAGTGTCACTATGTTTACTGGAACTGGAACTGATCCCGTCTCAACTATCTCTACTGCAACATCCGTGTTAAGTGCTGCAAATAGCCTGCCAAATCCAACTTCCAGCGATGTCGTCGGAAGTGCTGCCGCCTGGTCATTGATGGGAACACCACCAGCTAACCCTGTTAATTCAATTTCGGGAACACCTACGAGTCCTTCTTCAGCTATTGGTATAGGTATTGGTCTTGGATTAGTCGCTGTATTTGTTGTTGGCGGTTTATGCTGGCTAGCTTTTCAGGGAGCAAAATTAGCCTATCATAAATACCAGCTTGGCAAAAAAAAGGAAGTGGTGGATAAAGCCAGATTAGTAAATGACATGTTGGCCAAGATCCAAAAAGATCTATATATTCCTGGACTGAGAGAACCAATAAATTTACCTATGCCTTTTGAAATTACTGGAAGCGGTGACGATGAAGAAGTAAAAGCGCTTTGTTTTACCGATGCAATTATCGAAGACATGGGAGAAGTTTTGCCGGATGGCTTATCTCCAGATTTTGCTGCTTACCATATTTATATTATCAGTGCGATAAGCGATGGAAAGCTATATTACTTTGCTGCCAAAGGAGATAAGCGCACTTCCAGCGAAATTCAAAGCATGAATGCCCTTACACTCGGATTTATTACTTATATTCTTTACATTTTAAATACATATTCAATGAAATTTAGCGGTTTCAAGCTGGATATTGCTATCAATACTGCATTAAAAGAATTAATTAATGGGTTTGCTTCGTTAAAGGGTACTAGCGAAACACAGGAATTTAGTCGATTAAGCGACATCTATTCAAATATAGAAAAAGGCATAAAAATTCTTGATCAGAAAAGTGAAAAGCAATGTCTTATGGATAGAACCAAAACCATTCATAAAGATTGCTTGCGCTATCTTATTTATTTACTCAGAACTTTGGCCATGCTTGGAACAACCAGTGAACACTGGGAATTTGTTCGCAATGCTTCACCCGCTGCATTAATGAGTACCATATGGAAAAAAAAATATATAAAGGGGAAAAAATGGAGTTTAAAAACATCTCATGAAAAAGAAGTAGAAATGCCAGATTCATTTTTCAAGACTTGTCTGGTTAAACTGGCTCATTTCAGTTTCGATTCCCTTGATATGAATTTCCGTCTTCAGTCAATTCCAGCAAGCAGCATTACTGTTCCTGATCTGGAGAGATATTGGACCACTGATAAAAATGAAATGAAAGATCTGGAAAAATTAATGAACCAGTTAAAAAAAGAATGCAGTATTAGTAAAAATTTTCTCACGCGAGAGCTTGAGATAATAAATGGTATCAAGGTGCTCAAAGATATCACAACAGATAAAATTCTGGTTGATCGCATGGAGATATTCAAACTCATAGAAATGCAGATTACCATGATCATTTCCTTCAGAATTCTCAGCAAGGAATTGTATGATGGTTTAATCGCATTGGGCGAAATAGATATCACCAATAATGATCATGTTGAATTGTATACAGCCATCTTTGGAATGCTGAATAAAATTATCGAAAATAGCCAGATGCTTAAAAAAAGAATGGATAATGTGGTGAATGATTCACTGGATAATGCCATGCAATTGAATAACCTTCTGGAGGTGCGCAGAAGACTGGAATATTGTAATGGACACATTTGTGAAACCATGGATACAGCCAGAACCGTATTACAAAAATATTTTATTGAAAATAGAAAAAAGAATACTGAAGAACTCAAGGAATCTGCAAAAGCTCGCTTGTACGACATTTCCAATTTACTCAATGAGACTTATGCATTAAAACAACACTCAACTGCTGAGATATATTTTGGAATGCCCCAACAACCAGCTATCGAGCAACCAGCAATCGAACAACCAGCAAAAAAACACAGACGGCATCATCGTTCCAAATCCTGTGATGTTGCAATCAAAAAAAATGTTAGTGAAGATAAGAATGCTGCAGATGAAAAAACCATCGTTCCCCTGACAACTCAAAGTGCCAGTAATTCACCTGTCACGGAAAAAAAGACGAAAGATACTGAAAGAAAAACCTTCAGGAAAAAAAAGCCTTCCGATAAAAAATATTCTTCCGACAAGGACGAATCGGCGCACACTTTTTCAAATGAGAAGAAGAAGCCATCATTTCTTAAAAAAAGTGCTTCCAATCTGCGGCGTTTTTCAGGCTCCGATAGTCAGGCAGAGGCAAGCATCAATGAAAACTCTGCAGTGAGTCAAAAAGGAAGCGGCAACTTGCTGTACAAAATCACAAAAGCAGCTAAGCGCAGTACAGGTTCAAACCCAAAAATTTATGTCAATGACGAACTTTCCATGGAAACAAATGAAATAAAGCAGCAAGTGGAAGAGATCATTTATAAAAAACATGAAACATCAGCGGATACCGCACAAAGCAATGAACAACCCAAATCCGTGACAGAAATAAATGAATTAAAAAAAGTAACGGAAGCAGAAGGAAATAAACAAATCATCATACCTCCAACCAACAAGAAAAAACACAAGAAGCCTGTATTTGCAACACCAACTGAGGAGCAGAAATATACTATTAACAAAATACATAACCATATTAATAAAGTGTATACAAAAATCCTTGCTATGCAGCCTTCAAAAAGAAAGACTCTGTGTGAATGCTTGTATAGCTCAATTAGTATTGAATATCAGAAGCTGAAAAATATGGTTGATGCTGCTCTTTCTAATAATCAGCGCGCAAGATTGGGAAACATCATTAATTTATTCAAATTAGCACTCGATCATTTTAGTGGTTATATGACAAATAATAATCTGGACGATATCATCGCAATTCAAGATCTGATTAACTCAAAGGATTATATTGTCCACATAGATAGACATTCTTCGTCAACCAAGCGATTTTTCAATACTTATGTGGGTAATTTATTCACAACTATTACGCATACTAATTTTTTCAAGATTCATGATGCTTGCCAGAAGTTTTGCAATGATCCTGAAATCAATCTGGAAAGAAAAGGAAGAAATCATAACCTGATATAGAAAATTATTTACTTTCCATCACCCAGACACCGTTCCAGTCAGGTTTGGGTGGATGTTGTTTCAGCCATTCACAACGTTCGATATAAACTTTGCAAGGTTTATCATGCGGATTGAGAGATAAAGCCGTTGTAAAAGAGGCAACAGCTTTATCCCATTCTCGAGCCTGATAATATTCCATGCCATTATTAAACTGGCTCAACACTTCAATCTGATGTGGAAATGATTCTGCATCATGAAAATCAATCACTTCGTAAATGGCAACCGGTCGTTCCTTGCCTTTTACAATGACCTTATCCAGTTGACGTGTGCGATAGGTTGCTTTTAATTTTGCGAATGTAAATTCACTTATCAGCAAATGTGCACCATATTGTTTGCATAAACCTTCAATGCGTGAAGCGAGATTCACACCATCGCCAATGACAGTAAAATCCATGCGTTTATCTGAACCGATATTGCCGGAGACGACCATATCGGTATTAATGCCTATGCCATGATCAATCGTCAGTAAATTATTATCTTTGCGTTTTTTATTAAACAATTTCAGCGCTTTCATCATGGCAATCGCTGAACGTACTGCACGATCGGGATCATCTTCATGTGGAAAAGGACTACCAAATACTGCCATGATGGCATCGCCAATAAATTTATCGAGAATCCCGCCTTCATTTTGAATACAATCCACCATCACCGTAAAATATTCATTGAGCAACTGCACAGTATTTTCAGCACCCAGTGATTCAGAGAGTGTGGTAAAACTTCTTATATCTGAAAATAAAATACTCGCCATCATGCTGGTGCCACCAAGGGAAAACTCATCAGACTTCATCAATTCTTCTGCCAATTCCGGGCTCATGTATTTTGACATGGTCGATTTCATGCGTTTTTCCGAACTGATATCTTCCATCATGATCATGATTCCCAGGCGTTCCTGTTTGGTATTAATCAATGGCATGATGGTGATATTAGCGGTAATTTTATGATGTGCAAAAATTAATTCGGCATCAATAATCATTTCCTGTTGTGAGATTTCTGTCGCGTTTTTTACACTTTCCATTTTTTCAATCAAAATGGGATTAGTCGTGGAAAAAAATTCATTCGCATCCTTCCCCAGAATATCCTTGATGTCATTGAGTTGTGATAGTTTCAATCCGGCCTTGTTGCAGGTGACAATTTTGTTTTCTTCATTTACTGTAAAAACACCATTGGTCATACTTTCCAGAATACTTTCATTATAATTTTTGACATTTTGCACATCGTCAAATAGTGTCGCATTTTCAATTGCCATGGAAATCTGACCATTAATGGCAATCAATTGTGATTCATCTTCCGCACTAAATTCACCATGTTTTTTATTCAGGACTTGTGTCACACCGATGACTTTACCTGCCTTATTTTTGACTGGTGCACTGAGAATCGAACGTGTAAAAAATCCCGTTGATTTATCAAATGCTGGATTAAAACGCAAATCAGCATAAGCATGTGGAATTTTTACTATTTCACCAGAAGTAAAAACTGCACCAGCAATTCCCAAATGATTAGGAAATCTAATTTGTTTTTTTTCAAGACCAATACTTGCTTCCGTATATAACTCACCGGTTTTGGGATCATTGATAAACAAGGTGGAACGTTCTGCATCCAGCGAATCGGTAATGGTGGCAATAATTTTTTCCAGCAGCGTGGATAAATGAATTTCACTGGAAACTCGCGCCATGGCTGCAAGAAATTCCAGCTCTTTTCTATGCGCTTGTTCGATGCGTTCAACGGTTAATCTGCCCTGAATCGCATAAGCTGCCTGTTCCGTCAATGCTTTCACCAGTTGCTCATCTGCTGAGGTAAACTTGCCATCAATCTTGTTCAGCATTTGTGTCACGCCAATGATTTCATTATTGATGGTTTTTAATGGTACGCATAATACACTTGTGGTTTTAAAGCCTGTAATTTTATCGATGATGCGATTATATCTTTCATCCTTGTAAGCATCTTCCACGCTAATGGATTCATCATGTGTAAATGACCATCCGACCAAACCGCTGGTATTTAATATGCGAATTTCCTGATCGAGATTTCCCTGTGCGATAAATGAATATAATTCATTGGTTTTTTCATCATTGAGAAAAATCGAACCGCGTTCACAACCAATCACACTGGTAGTGATATTCACCAGAGTGGTTAATGCTTCCTTTAATGAAGCAGTTTTTGCAATATCATCATATAATTTGGATAGCAATCGATAATAGTTTTTTGATTTCAGATTTTTAATGAGCAAATCATTTGCCATGCTGTTGCTCCAGTAATTCCCGCAATTCCCTGATAGTGGTTTGCAATTGCATTTGTTCATTCCTGAAATCCACCAATTGCGCTTGCAAAGCTTTTTCATGATTAAATTGCATGCCTTCCATTTTTTTACGCAAGGAGAAGATGGTCAGTTCCAGCTGTTTTAGCTGGTTTTCTTTTTGTATGGTGACTTGCTCAACTTGTTTTAGATGTAAAATAGCGTTTTTTTCCAGTTGATTGCGTAAATCCAGAATGCTGGTTTGTAATTGTCGTATCGTATTATTGAGATCTGTAATTTGCTGTTGACTGGATTCCATATTTACGCGCTCTCCGTCTTATTTATCTTTCTTGCTAAAATTCTCCATAAAAGTAATTTGCAACTTTGAATGCAGTTTGATGAACCATGACCACAAGACTAACGCGAGTAAAATGGCCAGTATCACTACCAGCGTAAATAATTCAAACGGCGGCAGGATACTTGCACTTAATGCAATAATCATCAGAATAATTCCCATCATCGCAGCAACTGGAATAATGCCAGCAATGGTAGTGCGCAGCGTAATATTATATTCACCTGATTCATTGGGTTTGACACTTAGTTCTGCGATGATCATGCTTAATGCTTTTAATTTACGATAAATCGCAATTAGAAATGGCAGGGAAACAATTAAACAGACACCCCATGTAACAGCATGTTCCAGATGAATATCAGGAAGTAAATAAGGATACATTAATGTGCTATGCGCAGCATATGAGCCAACAAGAAAAATACCAATGACCAGAATGAGATTAATCACAATTTGCAATAATGATTTTTTTATCGCTGAACGTATGATTAATTGCTCTTCTGTCGCATGAATACTTTGCAACCAGGTTGTGTAGGTATCAAATACCTGTGTGATACCTCGCGGCATGTTACGCGCCAAAAATGCAGTGAAGGGATCGGCAACACGAATGAGATAAGGCGTAAGGAAAGTGGTAATCGCTGAGACTGCAACAATAATGGGATATAAATAAGGACTCATGACATTCAGTGAAATACCCAATGCAGCAATGATAAAGGAAAATTCGCCGATTTGCGCAAGTCCCATGCCCACACGCATGGATGTCCTGCCATCTTTTCCTGCTAAAAATACTGCAAGACTGCAAACCAGAACCTTGCCGATCACGAGTGCAATCGTAATAATAATGATGGGAAACATATATTTTTGCATGATGGCAGGATCAACCAGCAAGCCAATGGAAACAAAAAATATCGCGCTAAACATATTCGTGATCGGCTCAACCAGTTTGCGTATCAATTTTATCTGGCGTGTTTCAGCCATAATTGCACCAATTAAAAATGCACCTAATGCAATGCTGTAACCGAGTTGAATGACCAATAAACAAAAACCAAAACATAAACCGAGCACTGCAATCAATAACATTTCCCTGCTATCCAGCGAACCAAGAAATGAAAATAATTTTGGTACCAGAAGAATGCCAATCACACTCGATACCACAATAAACACAATCAATTTTCCTAGCGTCGCAACCAATCCCGTGATATCAAGCGAACCACTGGTTGCAACACTGGATAAAATGGCAAGAATACCAATCGCAAGAATATCTTCAATAATTAATATGCCAAAAATCATTTGTGCAAAACTTTCATTCTTCATTTTTAATTCATTTAATGCTTTGATGATGATGGTGGTCGATGAAATGGAAAGCATGGCACCCAGAAAAAGTGAATCAATTTGTCTCCAGCCAAAGAATTGACCGATTTCATAACCTACGAGTGTCATCAATATAATTTCTGATGCAGCAGCGATCAAAGCTGCTGTTCCCACACGAAATAATTTTCGAATACTGAATTCAAGACCGAGTGAAAACATCAGAAAAATGACGCCTAATTCTGCGAGCGTTTTGATGGTTTCTTCGTCATGTAAAAATGAAAATGGCGGCGTGTGACTACCGAGAATGACACCGGAAAGAATATAACCTAATACCACAGGCTGTTTTAAACGATAAAATATGACCGTCACGATGCCCGCGACGATCATGATGAAGGCAAGGTCCTGTAAAAATGTGGCGATATGCATTGGTATCTCCTGATTTACACATTTGCAGTATTACCAATTCCGTAAGCATATCCACCTGTATCTTGTGTGTTATCAAGATTGGATTTTATTAAATCATGTATCGTTTTGGCATTATCTCCAATAAATTGTACGCCAACGCCAGGAAAGATTTGATACAGTGAATTTGCTGGTGTAATCCAGATAATTTTGCCTTCAACATTGTGTGTCTCTGGAGAATTAGGTAATTGCAAATCAATATTGACGATGTCATCCAGTTTAAATCCATCGTGATTAGTTGGTACAAATAAACCACCATCCTTGATGAATGACATATAGGAAAAATTTAATTCAATCTGATTCTTGATGAAATAATGCAAATTTTCCGGCATAAAATGCCCCTTATCATGAAGGCCAGCAAGCAGTTGGGGTTTGCGATATTGTACCATTACTCGCTGTTAATGTTAATGACGCACAGCTTGTGCCACTTTCTGTATCATTTGCCTGATTGCCCTGACCTGTTGCAGTAATCGTATAACCTGTTGTGCTTGCACCTGAAACACTCAACGTGTAATAACCTTCTGGTGAAGCTGAAGCGCCACCAATTTGTGCAAGTGTGCCATAAGTTGTGTTCGAAGAACGATAACGCTCTTCTGCCAATTGCAATGATAAAATCGCACTAATTCCATCTGCACGATGACTTTTAAAAACATAAGGCCGATAAAGTGAAACAGCAACTAGTGCACAAATACCAATAATAACCAGTACGATGCACATTTCGATAACTGAAAATCCAGTTATTTTTATTATTTTTTTTCTCATGATATCGTGCTTCCCATTTTGAAAATTGGCAAATACATGGCAATAATGAAACATCCCATAATCACACCTAATACAACCATAATGAGTGGCTCAAGCACCGTACTTAAATTATCAGCAATATAATCGACTTCTTCTTCATAATAATTTGCAATATTATTTAACATCTCACCTAATGCACCGGATGCTTCACCCACTGAAATCATTTGCACGACCATATTGGGAAATAATTTTGTTGATTCGAGTGACACACCCAATTGATTACCTGTCACAATATCATCACACACTTTGTTAACTGCTTTACTATATGAACGATTACCCATGATATTCACCATGGAACGCATGGAATCCACAATTGGTAATCCTGCATCCAGTGTAATGGCAAGCGTGCGTGTGAAACGCGCAATAATGGATTTTTGTATGACGGTACCAATGACCGGAATCGCCAATATAAATCTATCCAGTTTATCTGAAAATTTTTCACTTCTTTTACGCATGATTTTTATACCAAAGACAATCACCAGAACACCAATAATCATCATCCACCAGTAACCACGTAAAAATTCTGAAAAATGAATCACACCGCGTGTAAATACGGGAAGTGGTGTACCAGAACTCATGAACATTTTCTGAAATTGTGGAACAACAAATAATAGCAATACCAGACTTACAACCACTGCCACTACCACAATCGTAATAGGATAAATTAATGCAGTTTTAACCTTGCTACGTAAACTCTGCGATTTATCCATATACTTCACCAATTGTGCCAGTACTTTATCCAGTGTTGCAGATTTTTCACCAGCTCGTGTAAGGCTGACATAAAGTTCATTAAAATATTGTGGATACTGACTTAATCCATCGGAAAAACTCATGCCTGCGGAAATATTCGTGCGAATAGAAACAATCATGGATTTCATCGTGGGATTTTCCTGATCTTTTGCAATCACATCCAGTGCATTGAGAATCGGCATGCCTGCATTCATCATGGTTGTCAGGTAACGCGTGAAAAGAATAATATCTTTTACTTTTACTTTTTTCTGTCCCCAGAAAGTAATACTGGAAGCTTCTTTTGGCTTAATGCTGATAATTTCAATACCAGTGGTTTTTAATTCTGATTCTGCTGCACGAATATCATTTGCTTCAATCACACCTTGCACACGCGAACCCAGCTTGTTCATTCCTGTCCATTGAAATGCCTGTATGGTCGCCATTTATTTGAATGTCCTGTTTAATTCCGCAAGGCTGGTTTCACCTTTTATAATCTTGTCTAATCCTGAGGTGCGCAAATCAATAATATTTTCTTTTTTAGCCTGCTCTTCCAGCTCCATGGAACTGGCATTACGGATAATCAGAAAGCGCATTTCATCACTGATAGGCATCACTTCAAAAATACCAGTTCGTCCTTTGTAACCATGCATACAGCGATCGCAGGAACCTGCCTTGTATAATTGAAACGTACCAATTTGACTTTCACTGAATCCTTCTTTCAGCAAAATATCACGTGGCAATTCCTCTTTTTGTTTGCAATGCGAACACAGCACACGCAACAAACGTTGCGCCATTACCAGTAATAATGAACTGGCAATATTATAGGGTTCTATACCCATGTACATGAGTCGCGAAATCGTATCCACACAACTGTTGGTATGTAATGTAGATAAAACCAGATGTCCGGTTTGTGCAGCTTGCACACTGATCTGACCCGTTTCAAGATCACGAACTTCACCTACCATGATAATGTCAGGATCCTGACGCAGGAAAGAACGCAGTGCTGCGGCAAAATTCAATCCGACTTTTGGATTTACATGTACCTGATTAATACCATGCAATGGAATTTCGACCGGATCTTCAACCGTCATGATATTGTCATCCGGCGAATTAAGATAATTTAATGCTGAATAAAGTGTCACAGTTTTTCCGGCACCAGTAGGTCCAGTCACCAGAATAATTCCCTGTGTACTGGATAATGCATGTAACAACCCCTCTTTTTGTTTGGTCTCCATGCCGAGATCATCAAGACTATGAAAAATTTGCGTGGGATCCAGCAATCGCAATACGACTTTTTCACCATACAAAGTCGGACACACACTAACACGAAAATCCATGGATTTATGTTTGCTTAGCGCTAATTTGAAGCGTCCATCCTGCGGCAAACGATGTTCAGTAATATCCAGATTGGACATGATCTTGATACGCGCCAGTAAATAATTGGCTATCTTGACGGGTGGAGAGGTAACAGGAAATAACACACCATGAATGCGATAACGAATGCGATATTCCTTGTCGTAACGTTCAAAATGAATATCGGATGCACCTTTTTCGATAGCATCAGTAATAATTTTATTTACGTAATTAACAACCGGTGCACTATCCGCATCATAACTGCTTAAATCATGTTCCTTGTGAATATCAGGTACGCCTTCAGCGCCTTTTATTTCCTTGCCACTAATTTCAGAAATCATCATCGTATTCATTAATGAATCGACTACTTGATATAACTTACTTCCATCAGCAATGATCAGGCGAACATCAAGTCCGGTTAAAAAACGCACTTCATCAAGATTTTCAAGTGTAGGATCAACGACTGCAAGATATAACACATCATTTTTTGCAAAGATGGGAAGAGCCTGATGTTTTCTCACAAATGGAATATTCAGGTATTCACTGGATATTTTATCCAGATTAAATGCGGAAATATCACATAATGGCAAACCAAAATATTCAGAAGTTGCCTTGGCGATTGCTGCTGGCTTAATTAATCTTTGATTGATGAGATATTCATTGTAGGAAATTTTATTTTTCGCGGATTGTTTTACCGCATCGAGCGCTGTTTCCTTATCCAGTATTTTTTTTTCGGATAAGTAAAAAGCAAATCCTGTGATGGCACTGTTCGAAGACAATTCTTCCATGTCAGCATTCGTCCAGTATCAAATGAGAAAGGACATTGCTGATTGATTCAGCAATGTCCTTTTAATCAAGCTTTAGCAATAACCGTCTGCAACACAGGTACCAGAAGTTGCCCAGACTAAAACATTATTGGTAGGTGTTGGCGTCAGGATATAAGTATCTGCTGGCGCTTTATTTTGTCCGGTTGCCGTGATCACACCAGCAGTCGTCGTTGCAACGGATGCAACATTACCAGCAGCACCAGCTGCAGCTGGTACACCATTGGAACCATTTGCACAACCTGATACTGAAGAGCCACCACCCTGAGCCTGATAACAAGCTTCAACAGCCAATTTATAAGGGCCTGTTGCCTGTACGACTTCAGAGAAATAAGCTTTTTTGGTGTAATTTAGATAAGTTGGCACTGCAATAATAGCCAAAATACCAATAATTGCGATAACAATTAACAATTCGATGATGGTAAAGCCGCTGTATCTACGTACGAAATGATTAATCCCCATTTTTTTGCTCCCTTTGAAAAAAATTCCCTGAATATCTCTACTACAATAAACGATCCGCAAACTGAAATCGAGTGTTATCGTATTGTACTTTCGAACATTTCCCGCTGAAATCCACTTTCATGCGCGGATTCGCGAGTCGTAATATTTTTTGCAACCAGATCACTCAATGACTGCTCCATGGTACACATGCCCATTTTCGCACTGGTTTGCATCACCGAGTACATTTGGGCTGTTTTATCTTCGCGTATCAGATTGCGAATAGCGGGTGTTCCCAGCATAATTTCATAAGCTGCCACTCTGCCACCTTCAATTTTATTCAGCAGCGCCTGTGTAATCACTGCCTGTAACGATTCTGAAATAAGATTACGAATAACATTTTTTTCATCCGCGGGAAAAGCATCAATAACACGCGATATCGCTCGTGGTGCTGAGCTGGTATGCAGAGTACCCAACACCAGATGACCCGTTTCAGCAGCAGTTAATGCAAGACGAATGGTTTCCAGATCGCGCATTTCACCGACGAGAATCACATCCGGATCTTCGCGCAAGGCGGAACGCAAGGCAGCAGAAAACGAAGATGAATCGCGAAAAATTTGACGTTGATGTACCAGACTTTTTTTGCTGTGATGAATAAATTCAATCGGATCTTCGACAGTAATAATATGCGACTGCTGATTCGTATTGATATAGTCAATCATGCCAGCCAGTGTTGTACTTTTGCCGCAACCAGTAGGACCTGTCACCAGAATCAATCCCGAAGATAAATCCAGTATCTCCTTGACAATAGGTGGTGTACCCAATGCCTCAAGATTTGGTATATCCATGGGAACTACGCGAAATACGCCAGAAATACCATTTTGCTGATGAAAAATATTCGCACGAAAGCCACCCACATCAGGTAATAAAATGGAAAAATCCAATTCAAGATGAGTATCAAAAACATTTTGCTGTACTTTATCGAGCGCGCTGCAAATCAATTGCTGCGTGGCATTGGCATCATAAACAGGAAATTCCGTCATTCGTGTTAATTGACCATTAATACGCATGACTGGTGGCTGTCCTGGTGAAATATGCAAATCAGATGCTTTATGAGTGACACTGGAACGCAATAATTGTAGTAAATCCTGCTTATGTTTTTCCTGGTCTTCCATATGTTCTCCTCAAGCACTCAACTTGGTATCGAGTTTCTTTTCCAGTATAAAAGTTTCGACAGAAGGCGAAGCGACTTTCAGATATTCAGTCAATTGCTGTTTTGCCTTTGTGTAATCTCCCTGCTTGAAATTCAATTCAGCGAGCTCAATCATGGCTTTCGGTCGACCTGGATCTTCTTCCAGTGAACGCTGGAAATAAGCCATGGCGTTCTTGCTATCCGGTATTTTCAGTGAACATACTCCTGCATTTTCAAACGCAGCCGCTTGTTCCAGATAATGTGCATCCTGGGTTGCCCTGACAAAATGTGCAACTGCATCACGATATTCGCCTGTACGACACAGAAAAGTACCATAATTATTTAATGCCTCGCCTTTTCCAGGAGAAATGGCAATAGCTTTTTTATAATAATTCCTGGCTTGTTCCTTATTTCCCGTTGTTTCCAGAAAATAAGCCATGGAATACCATGTTTCAGGAATATCGGGTGCTTGCTCCAGTGCCAGTAAAAATTTCTGTTTGGCACGATGAATATCCTGTCTTTCCAGATAGGCAATTCCCAGACGATCATTGATTTTTGCTGCTGCTATTTTTTTTTCAGTTTGTGATGCTGTATTAGGTGAAGTCTGACAAGCACTTAACAAACAACATAAAGTGATAGATAAAATTTTTTTCATCATTTTTTAACCTTGGCCTCTGTATTCACCAGTGTGAGTTTCAGCGGCCATTCTTGGTTGTTGTTTAATAATTCGGGGAGTCAAAAAGATCAATAATTCTGTTTTTTCATTTTTGATTCCCCTGTGTCTGAATAACGGTCCAATCAAAGGTAATGAGCCAAAGAATGGAACGCGATCATAAGTATTCTGTTTTGATAATTTATAAATGCCACCAATGACAACCGTTTCATTATCATTTAATACAACATACGATTGAACTTCCTGAGTGTTGATCGTTGGAGGACCATACACAGCAGGCGTATTGATGCTAACACTATTCGCTGTTGAACCACTGCTGGTTGAAGCAGAAGTAGAAGAAGTAGAGGAACCTTGCGCCACCAGTAATTGTTCTCCACGTGAATCCTGTGTCGCCTTTAATCTGAGAATAATTTTATCATCCGGTGTAATTTGCGGAATGATTTCAAGACTTAATACTGCTTTTTTAAATTCTGTTGCTGTCGCACCGCTGGAGGTTGAATTCTGATAAGGAATTTCTTCACCTGTCTGTATCATGGCTTTTTGCTGATTGGCAGTCACCACACGCGGTTTGGAAATAATTTCGATATGACCATCTTCTTCCAGTGCAGAAAGCTCGAGATCAAGCAATACGGGTCCTAATCTCGCCAGCGCAAGACCAATGCTGGCAGGCACAGTTTGAGTAGAAAGAATGCTGGCAGGAACATTGAAATTCAATCGTTCATCAACTGGTGAAATAGAAGAAACACTAACACCATTTGCCAATTGACTGGCACCCACTAATGTACCTGACAAACTGCGGGTATTGCTTAAACCAAATCTCACGCCTAATTGCGCTTCATAAGTCGTATCAAAATTCACGATGCGCGCTTCAATGGAAACTTGTCTCGCTGGTACATCCATCTTGAGAATAAACTTTTTAATCTCAGCCACATTGCGTCTGACATCACGCACGATGATACTATTGTCAGGAACATTGATTGTCACATTTCCACGTGTTGTCAATAATGATCCTTCTGATGATTTCAGCACTTTGGCAATAACTTCAGCATCAGAATAATTAAGACTGATATAAGCGGTTGCAAGCGGCGCCATATTCGCTGCATTTTCTTCTGCTTCATATTCTTTTGCCTGCTTTTGCGCAATATCTTCGAGCGTACTGATAAAAAGCGCTGTACCGATTTGTCGTGAAGCCAGTCCATTGGAATGCAGAATAATATCTAGCGCCTGATGCCAGGTAACATTTTTTAAATTCAGCGTCGTATCACCTTTGACATTATCGCTGATAATAAAATTCAATCCTGAATTTTTGGCTATTAATTGCAGCAGGGATTTAATGGCAATATTCTGAAAATAAAAACTGATCAGGCCACTTGTCTGACGTGTATCGCAAACAACAGGAGAAAGTGTTTCAACTTTCAGGGCAGTGGTTGCAGGTGGCATTTCTGGCGGAACAGCTTTGTCTGCAGTAAGCGCATTCGGTGCTAATGCAACTGGCCCACGTACGACAGGATCAGTTGCACCGGTTTTCTGCGGAGGCAACGGAAGTTTGATGACATCTTCAGGAGGCGGTGGCGTGACATTTGCAGATTGCGCATGCACAAGACTGGTGATCATGCTGGCGATGAGCAAAATAATTAATGTTTTAATCCGTTCCATCATTCAGGTGAATCCTTCAACTTCAGCTCAACCTTCTTTTCAACAGACTGACTACCAGCCATTGTCTTTTCTATCACTTCTATGTGGTCCGTATCAACCTTGACGATCTTACCATAGTCTTCTCCAATGACATCGCCTTCATTGACGAGATACAACATGCCATCTGGTGTCATCACATAACCGGATATTTTGTTGTTCTGTTTTAAGATCCCAACGAATTGCAGATTCTTCAGTGGATAAGACTGTAACGGATTTGTAGTAATTTTTGCTGTCTGACTTTTTCCCAGATAACCATGTGGATTATAGACAACTGGCTTTGGCAATGCCCAATGCTGCGGCTTGCTGATGACTTCCTTTTGTTCCGCTGTAATTTTTAACTGATTAATATAACCCTGTAATTCACGTTCACGTTCGTCTGTTCCGCATGCTGTCAGCAACAGACATAAAAATATAATTTGTAATAACGATATATTTTTCATTTTCGATATATCTCTATATCCAGCTTTGCTGTTAGCGGTTCATCTGAACTCAGCGAAGATTGTGTATCCACCTGGGAAGTAGATGTCACTGTTCTCGATATGGTAAATGTGCCGATACTTACCATTTTTGAATCATTTACCAACTGACTCACAAAATTGCCGATTTGATCATAACTACCTGTCATATCCATATGTACAGGTGTTTTATAATAAATACCATCTTTCACTTCTGTTGATGGACTAAAGGAAACAATTTTCAGATTATTCGATTGCCCCAGTTTTAAAATATCATTGAGTGCTGTGGGTAATTCATTTTTTGTCAGGAAATTACTTTGCCATTGTTGTAACAAACCTGTAATAACTGGTAATTGTGCAATATTACCTTTGATCGTGACTTGTCTATCCATCATCAAATGCAATTGTTCCTTGAGGTTTTCTTCCTTTTTGACACTCTCTTCAATGTCATCCTGATAAGGTTTGATATCAACCACATAACCGAGAATGAGAATCGCCACACAAATAACAGCAATCAAAATTGCTTTAGCTCCAGTTGGCCATTGATACATTTTTTTTACATCATAATTTTTCATCTTGCACTATCCTGTTTGAGCAAAACGGATATTGAAATTTCTTGAATTACTGTCAGCACTATTGCCCACATTCGTGGATAACAAAACGGGTTGATCAAAGTATTGTGATTTCTGAATATCCTTCATCAGTTGTTCAATATCTTCTTCTGATTTGGCAAGACCGGATAAATCAATTGTATTACCGTTGCGTCTGATCTCATCAATGGAAACATTATCAGATACCAGTGACACCAGATCATTCAGCAATCTCACAGCACGATAATTATTGTCATAAAGCTGAATAACAAATTTAAGCTGTTTCTCAACATCAATTGCTTCTGTTGCCTTGCTGCCAATCTGATTCAGCACACCTTGTTCTGCGGTGATGGCATCCGATAACATCGTATTTAATTTATTCTGGTTATTGGCAATGCCACGATAATGCAAATGAATAACAGCCAATATCAATAATGAAAGCGCAATATATAAACCCATCATGGAAAGCAGTTGCTTTTTTTTGGTTTGCCGAAGTTCTTCTCTCCATGGCAATAAATTGATTTGCATTTATGCTCCTAATCTTGTCAATGCCAATCCACAACACAGCATTAATGCTGGCGCATAATGTTCAATACTGGCTTTATCAATATTTGCCGCAAGTTTCATGTCAACAAATGGATTAGCCAATACCACCTCTTTACAGACTTCCTTACTAATATAATCACTCAAACCAGGAACCGTCGCAGCGACATCGCCACCAAGAATAATTATGTCTACACGTACATTCGGACGACTGGAATAAAAAAATTGCAACGCATGTTTAAGATGTAAACCCAGAATTTGTTTAAATACTTCGGTATTATCCGCATTATCTTCGTTGCCATGTTCACGCCTTAATTTCAGTAATGCATGTCCATCATACGTTAATTCATTGGCATAAATTAATTTGTCATCCTGCATACCCAATAATGTCAGCATGCCAAAATTCACACTCAGAAATGCAAATGTTTTTCCCTGTACCAGATATTTTGATGTGGTGGATAACGCACGTTCATAAGCATAATAATTCACATCGACAATACGGGGTGATAAATCTGCTGCATGCAAAATTTCAAGATAAGGTTCAAGTTGTTCCTTGCGACACGCGACGATCATCACATCCTGTTTGGCAGCATCATTGGGAGTTGCTCCGGTGACAACAAAATCCAGATAAATTTCACCAATCAAATTGGGAAATAAACGATTCGCTTCCATCCACACGCGCGATTCAATTTCATCCATATTCAAACGATGATCGACAGAAATATTTTTAACAATCGTAGAAGAACGCGGAATTCCCAATACAACATCACTTGCCTGCATGTCCAGCTTGCCCATCATTTCCTTGAGACATTGTGCAATCACTTCCTTTTTCTTGATTTCAAGATCGGTCATCGCACCTGCAGGAAGTTCGTGAATGGAAAAATATTCCACATTTATTGTTTGGTGATTGCGTTTAAGCTTGAGTAATTTCAGATATTGCGGACTGATAACGATGCCAATCAATTCGCGTCGTGCCTTGCGCTTTTTGAATGTCAGCAGGAATTCCCTGACTTGCTGTATTCCTGATTGCCACCAATTTGCAGTGTGGTCTGTTTTACCTGATAACAAGGATCCATCCCCTACCCGAAAAACAGAAATCATCATACTCTACCTTGGCGGTGCAGACAAAATAATTTATGATGGGGCAAAATCAGGGAGTGATGGTTTGAGACGCAAGCAAAATCAGGGATTTACCATAGTGGAATTAATGGTGGTATTGGTGATTGTCACCATTCTTGCTGTCGTTGCTGTTCCTGCCTTTATTACTTATCTGCAAACCAATCGATTAATAGGCGCTTCGCAACAATTATATGATGCCTTGCAAAATGCACGTTCTGAAGCAATCAAGCGTAATGTCACCATGTATGTGACGTTTCAGACAGGTAGTAACTGGTGTTATGGTCTCAATCCTTCTGCAACATGCAATTGCGCCAGTGGAACGACATGCACACTTGGGAATACTGCTGTAACTTCATCTCCGCTTACTTTAAGTACCAGTGGTTTGACAAATAATGCCATCACGTTTGAACCGAATCATGGTGCAGCCAATGTTTCAGGCACCGTGACGTTGACTAGCAGTAATGGTAATGCCATCAGCGTCAAAGTAAGATTGCTGGGAGATTTATTAATATGTTCAGCTAATGTTTCAGGATATTCCGCATGCAGTTAAATTCCAGAGGATTCACGATTACCGAAGTCATGATCGCACTGGTCGTGAATGTCATTATTTTACTCGGCCTTATTTCTGTTTTCTCAGCCAATACCAGCAACACTGCAAAGACAACTGATATTGATGAACTCAGTCAGCAAATGGAAGTCGCCATGCAATTGATGGCAAATGATATTCGTCGTGCAGGCTATTGGGGAAATGCAGATAGTGATCTCAACACGGGTGTAAATAGTAATCCTTATATGGCAACAGGTATGGATATCACCGTACCAAGCAGCAGCTGCATTCTCTTTTCCTATGATTACAGCAAAAATGGCAGCGTGCCTGCGATCAGTAGCAGTTACGATGATGAACGTTATGGCTATCGACTAAGCGGCCAGACATTGCAGGCACGTCCGCCAGGTGCGTCATTTTCCTGTACGGCTGCTGCCAGCGCCTGGGAAAATGTGACTGACGCAACTATCGTACAAATCACCGCATTAAGTTTTACCTTAAATTCCACTACTGTTCCGGTTGGCGCAACATCTAAAACCATGTTAGTGCGAAGTGTAGATATTTCGATGACAGGCACCCTGGTTAGCAATACCAGTGTCACCAAAACACTGACTCAGCATGTAAGGATAATGAATGGCAAATATGTGCCGTAAGCAAAATCAGGCAGGCATGGGATTAATTGAAACCTTGCTGATTTTATTATTTGTAACGATTGGCGTGGTGGCATTGGTGACTTATCAACATCAGCTTTCTGCCGATACCAATAATGCGCGACAACAATTTGATGCGGTCATTCTCGCCAATAAACAAATGGAAACGCTGCGCGATTTTTCTGTGCTCAATACCACGAATGGTTATACCGCTTATAGTGATATTGGCTCAGGCACATCGAGCGCAACTGTTGGCAATACAGCTTTTTCCATCGCCTGGACTACTGTTACGAATACAACTCCCAATTACAAAACCGTCACAGTCACTGTGTCATGGACAGATCGATTTGGTACCAGTCGTTCCGTGCAAATTAATTCGCAAATAGCAGGTTATGATCCAGCAAGTAGTGCAGCTATCAAATAACAGGAAGCAAAGATGAAATATTTATTATCGCTTTTACTTTTTTTATTTCCACTTGCCTGTCAGGCAGATATTTACAAAACCATCGATGCCAACGGGAATGTTACTTACAGCGATAGACCGAGTGCCAATGCCACTGTCATCTCCTTGCCAAAAGCCAATACGACTTCTGCAACACCAACAGCCACTCCTCCATCCTCATCAGAAGCACAAAGCACGACTTCTGAAGAGGTTGCCTCAGCACTTTCCGGTGATAAAAAAGATGGACGCAAACCCTATACCAAATTTGCCATTGCATCGCCGGCTGATCAGGAAAGCATTCAAAATCAACCGATATTAAATGTTTCCCTGGAAGTGGAACCAACATTACAAGCAGGTGATGTCATACAGGTTTATGTTGATGGCGCACCGATGGGCAATGCTTCGCATGCAACTGAATTTAATCTCACGATACCTTATCGCGGTACGCATATTCTTTCGGCCATATTATTCGATAAGGACATGCATGTAATGGCGAAGAGTAATAGCATTACGATTTATGTGCATCAGGCACATCTCGGTTCACCTGCGTCGTAGTGATGGGTGTCAAGCGTAACAGAAGCCGTGATCCGTAAACGTTTGCGTTACCGTTACCGTCTTTTACCTTCTCAAAGATAAAAACCGGTAACGGTAACGCAAACGTTTACGTTTACGAAAAAGACCTCTGCAAGACCCACTCACAATAAACTCCTCAGCACATGCTGCAGAATCCCACCATTGCGGTAATAATCGATCTCATTGGCGGTATCAATCCTTGAGCGCAAAGTAATTTCTTCCGTCGTGCGATTATCACGATAAATAATCGCCCTGATTTGCATGCGTGGTTTCATGTCAGCAGATAAATCAAGAATATCGATACGCTCTGCACCATTAAGCGCCAGTGTCTTGCGTGTCATGCCTTCCATAAATTCCAGCGGCAAAATGCCCATGCCTATCAAATTGGAGCGATGAATACGCTCGAAACTTTCTGCAATGACTGCCGCCACACCTTGCAATTTTGGCCCTTTCGCTGCCCAGTCGCGGGATGAACCCGTACCATATTCCTTGCCCGCAATCACGATTAGCGGAATATCTTCCTGCTTATAACGCATGGCAGCATCATAAATCGGCAGGATTTCCTCGCTGGGAAAATGTTTGGTAAACCCACCTTCCACAGATGGCACCATTTCATTGCGGATACGAATATTGGCAAACGTGCCGCGCATCATCACTTCATGATTGCCACGTCTTGAACCATAGGAATTAAAATCCGGTGGCGCAATTCCCTTCGATTGCAAATATTTTCCGGCTGGACTATCTGCCTTGATCGAACCTGCAGGTGAGATATGATCAGTCGTAATACTATCGCCAAATAATGCGAGAATCCTGGCTTTCTCAATATTAGTAACAGGCGGCGGTGTCATTTCCATGCCATCAAAAAACGGTGGATGCTGAATATAAGTGGACGTATTTTGCCAAATATACGTTTGCGATTCTGGAATTTCCATTCGGCGCCAATCTTCTGATCCGGAAAAAATTCGTTCATACGTTTCGTTAAACATCGCGCGCGTAATCTTCTGAACTTCCTGCGCAATCTCGGCATTAGTCGGCCATAAATCCTTTAAATAAACCGGTTGGCCATTTTTATCCTGACCAACGGCATCTTTTTCGAGATTGATGACAGTCGTTCCAGTTAATGCAAACATGACGACCAATGGCGGTGAGGCCAGCCAGTTTGCTTTCACTAATGGATGAATACGTCCTTCAAAATTGCGATTGCCGGACAAAACAGCGGAAACCAGCAAATCATTTTGTGTAACAACTTTTTCGACTGCATCAGGCAAAGGCCCTGAATTACCAATACAAGTCGTACAACCATAACCCACCAGATTAAATCCCAACTCATCGAGATGCTGTTGTAAACCCGTTGCTTCGAGATAACGCGTTACCACTTGTGAGCCAGGTGCAAATGATGTTTTCACCCATGGTTTACGTTGCAAGCCTTTTTCCCGCGCTTTTTTCGCCACTAACCCAGCTGCCACCAGCACATCAGGATTGGAAGTATTGGTGCAGCTGGTGATCGCTGCAATCACGACATCACCATGTTTTAATTCATCACCACTTTCGGTTTTATAAACTTTGCCACGCTCTTCGGTGCGTTTGCTTTCCTGCAGCAATTTATCAAATGCGGCTGATAAATCTGCCAATTTCACCTGGTCCTGTGGTCGTTTTGGTCCTGCCATGCAAGGTTGAATGGAAGATAAATCGAGAGATACAACATCCGTAAACACAGGCTCAACATGCGTGGCATCATGCCACAAGTCTTGTGCCTTGGCGTACGCTTCCACCAGTAAGACTTGTTCTTCATCGCGTCCGCTCAAGCGTAAATAATTCAATGTCTCTTCATCTATCGGGAAAAAGCCGCAGGTTGCACCATATTCAGGCGCCATATTGCCAATGGTGGCACGATCAGCGATGGATAATGTTCGTAATCCTTCGCCAAAAAATTCCACGAATTTGCCAACAACGCCATGCTTGCGCAAGATATTGGTCACTTCCAGCACCAGATCCGTGGCTGTAACACCTTCCTGCAATTTACCTGTCAATTTCACGCCAATGACTTCCGGTATCAACATGGAAATTGGCTGACCGAGCATGGCAGCTTCTGCTTCTATTCCTCCCACTCCCCAGCCAAGCACGCCTAATCCATTAATCATGGTGGTATGACTATCTGTGCCAACCAGCGTGTCTGGAAATACCCATTTTCTTCCATCCATTTCCTGTGACCAGACTACTTTGGCCAGATATTCCAGATTGACCTGATGGCAAATACCTGTATCTGGCGGCACCACACGGAAATTTTTGAAAGCATGCTGACCCCAGCGCAAAAATTCATAGCGTTCATAATTACGCTCCATTTCCATTCTGGCATTTACTGCAAACGCATCTTTCACAATAAACTGATCGACTTGTATGGAGTGATCAATAATCAAATCCACACTGGATAAAGGATTGATCATTTCAGGATTGCCACCTAATTTTTCAATCGCGGCACGCATGGCAGCAAGATCAACAACAGCTGGCACACCAGTAAAATCCTGCATGAGCACGCGTGCGGGGCGATAGGCAATTTCACGGTCGGATGTTTTATGATTGAGCCAATCCACCATGGCGGTAATATCATCCATTGTGACCGTACGGTCATCCAGATTGCGTAATAAATTTTCGAACAGGATTTTCAGGGTGAATGGCAATAAGGACAGATTTTTTAAACCTGCGGCTTCGGCAGCAGGCAAACTGAAAAAATGATATTTGTTTCCATTGATATTTAATTCCTGCTGGATGTCTTGCCTGAAAGAAGGTGTGAGATCCAATCGTGGCAGCTCATGATGTTTGCGACTTTCCTGTTCGCCGGTTGCCCAGGATGGCGGATCACTTGCTGGAAAAGAATCGCGGGATGTTTCATCAATTAAGGCTTGCGAAGAATTGTGTTTACCAGTGAGATATGCCATCCATTTTTTTATAATTCCCATTGCTGCTCCATATATATATTTTTTATCTAGCGTAGATACCACATGTCTGGTGTCAACATCCAATCCATCACCCAATGTGTCTTGTCGATTTGACTGAGGCAAACCAGACTGCCGGTTGCAAAATTTATCAGTTCGCGGTTTTCATCACCAATCAGTAAATGTGAAGTTAATTTACTCATGAAAGGCAAGTGACCGACAACTACCATATCATCATCTGAATGCTGTATTTCCGCTGTCACTCTGTCTATATCATCATCAGGTTCAAGTCCTTCATGATATGCCGCTGCTTTTTTTGCAGTAAATGCTGCAGCAAGAATGCCGGCAGTTTGCTGAGCGCGATTTTTGCTACTATGCCAGATGCTGGCTACGGAAAGATTTAACGGTTTAAGCCAGTTTGTAATCGCAAGGACATCATTCATTCCCTTTTCTGAAAGTACATCCATGTTTTGTATGGGATCGAGCGTATAATCCCCGTGTCTTGCCAGATAAAGCTTCATAATTTCTTCCATCAATCCATTTTACCAATCCACAAAACTACACGGATTTCTCTTGCAAATACAGTCAATATTTGCATAATTACCTGCTTTGAATTTATTTGGCGGAGATTATCTTGATGGGAAAAACCAAGACAGAATTATTGTCCACAGAAGTAAAGCATCTCGATATTAAAAAAATCGATTTCATCAGCATGATTGAACAGATGCAGGATACGGCGTTTCAGGCGAGGAATCTCGCACGTGCTGCAAAAATTTATGATCAGATGTTGAAAGACGACTGTGGAATCATTTTATGTCTTGCAGGTTCACTCATCAGTGCAGGCTTGAAAAAAATCATCATTGATCTCATCGACAGCAACATGATCGATGCCATTGTTTCTACTGGCGCCAATATCGTTGACCAGGATTTCTTTGAAGCATTAGGTTTCAAACATTATCAGGGCTCACAGCATCTGGATGATACCGCCTTGCAGGAAATGGCGATTGACCGAATTTATGACACACTGATTGATGAAGATCATTTGCGTATTTGTGATGACACCATTTGCCAGATTGCCAATACCTTACCCGCACGTCCTTATTCTTCACGTGAATTTATTATCGAAATGGGTAAATATCTCGAAAAACACGCCAAAAATAAAAACTCCATCGTATTACATGCCTATCAAAAAGACATTCCGATTTTTGTTCCTGCCTTCAGTGATTGCAGCGCAGGTTTTGGTCTGGTGATGCACCAGGTAGAACGTCCTGATAATCATCTCAGCATTGATTCCGTAAAAGATTTCCGCGAATTGACTGAACTCAAAATCAAGGCAGGCGAAACAGGTTTATTAATGATGGGTGGTGGTGTGCCAAAAAATTTCGCGCAGGATGTCGTCGTGGCCGCTGAATTACTGGGTGCTGATGTACCATTACACAAATACGCCATTCAGGTAACCGTTGCAGATGAACGTGATGGTGCATTATCCGGCTCTACCTTGCGTGAAGCTTGTTCCTGGGGCAAGGTTTCTGTCGTGCATGAACAAATGGTATTTTGCGAAGCCACCATCGCCCTTCCCATGATTGCAGGTTATGCCTATAACAAAGGTGCATGGCAATCACGCGCGGCACGTGCTTATAACAAAATGTTTTCGGCGACCAAACAGCGCGAAACAGCGTAAGCGCATAAATCCTGATGAGGTATTTCCATGGCTGAATGGTCTATTCAACAAGCCCGTGAGTTGTATCACGTTACACAATGGAGTGATGGTTTTGTTGATGTCAGTGAAAATGGCACCTTGCGCGTACAACCCAATGGCATGAATGATGCGAGCAGCATTGATTTGCATGAACTGGCTGCACGCATTCATCAATCCGGTATCAGCTTTCCTGTGTTATTACGTTTCACTGATATTTTGCGCAATCGTATTCAAACGTTAAATGATGCTTTTACACAAGCGATTAAAAGCCATGATTATCAGGGTAAATATCTGAGCGCTTATCCCATCAAGGTAAATCAGCAACGTCATGTCGTGGAATCCATTTTGCAAAATGGCAAAGCACCTGTTGGTCTTGAAACAGGCAGCAAGCCAGAATTACTTGCAGCACTTGGCATGTCGCCCAAAGATATGCCGGTGATTATTTGTAATGGTTACAAGGATCGTGAATATATTCGTCTCGCCTTGATTGGTCAGCGTTTAGGACATACGGTTTACATTATTCTGGAAAAATTTTCTGAACTCAGTATTGCACTGGAAGAAGCAGAAAAATTAAATGTTGAACCCTGTCTTGGTGTACGCGTACGTTTAACCTCCGTAGGTGCTGGCAAATGGCAGGAATCTGGCGGAGAAAAATCGAAGTTTGGTTTTTCTGCACCGCAATTATTACAAGTCGTTGAAACCTTGCGTTCGAGAAATCGTTTACATTTATTACGCGTGCTGCATTTTTTTATGGGATCGCAGTTAGCGAATATTGCTGACATTCAGCGCGGCATGCATGAAGGTGTGCGTTATTATGAAACCTTGCGCAAATTAGGCGCTCCAATTGATACCATCGATGTCGGAGGTGGTTTGGGTATTGATTATGAAGGCACACGTTCCCGCAGTTTTTGTTCGATGAATTACAGCATTCAGGAATATGCAAATAATGTGGTGTATACCATTTCAGATATTTGCAATGAACATGATTTACCGCATCCACAAATTGTGACTGAATCTGGACGTGCGATTACTGCGCATCATGCGATGATGATCACCAATATTATTTCCAGCGAACCGCCTTGTGAAATCACATTATTAAGTCCACCGGAAGAAGAACAAGCATCCATCCTGCATGAATTCTGGCATAGCTATATTCATCTCTCGGAAAAAACTGCGCTGGAAAGTTATCACGATGCCTGTCACTGGATGTCAGAAATCAACACCATGTACATACATGGTTTGATGGATTTGAAAGAACGTGCGTATGCTGAACAAATTTATTATGCGACGTGTCTGAAATTACGTGATGACATATTAAAACCATCGATTCGTGCGCATCGTGAAATCATTGATGAATTAAATGAAAAACTCGCGCATAAATTCGTCTGTAATTTTTCGCTGTTTCAATCCTTGCCGGATGCGTGGGCGATCAATCAGGTATTCCCGATTATTCCGTTATCAGGTTTAAATCAGCAACCGACATTGCGTGGTATTTTGCATGATATTACGTGTGATTCAGATGGTCGCATTGATACGTATGTTAATAATTATGGACTTGAAAGCACGCTGCCATTAATGCCACATCAGCCTGATCAGCCCTATTTACTCGGTATTTTCCTTGTCGGTGCATATCAGGAAATTCTTGGTGATATGCATAACCTCTTTGGTGATACCCATTCCATTCATGTTGAATTGCAAGCAGATGGCAGTTATCAGTTAACCAATGCAATGGATGGTGATACGGTTGCCTGTTCATTGCGTTACGTTGATTTCAATGCAGATGAATTACTGGAATCGTATCGACAACAATTAAATGCCGTGCAATTAACGCCAGTGGAATGTGAAACTTTCCTGAATGATTTATCGACGGGGTTGAGAGGCTATACGTATTTTGAGGAATAACGCAAGAAAGCCTTCTCCCTTAGGGGAAAGGTGCCAACAGGCGGATGGGGGAATAAGAAGCTTTCTCGCATCCATTAAGAAAACATTAATTAAATAAAAATATAATAACCAAACTTTCTAAAAATCATAATTAATAACAACAAATGAGGATAACTTTCTTATGCTTAGCCAATTTCATCGCGATGCCATCGATTATGCAGTCAATGATATGCTTGAATTATTTTTTGAGTTACCACCAGAAAATGCAATTGCTGCATTAGCGACGCTAACCACGGTGCCGATGATGGGTGAAGCAGAAAGAGAATATCCTGCATTACCTGAACTATTTCACGATCCCGTCTACGAAAAGGTACAAACCCAGCTTAAGTTGTTGTGCGAAATCATGTATAACCGTCAACCGCAAGACAAGGTTAAATACACTGATGATCAAGCCGATGACACGAATCATGGAAAATTTGGTTTGAGAACAGTTGGAAAGGAAACTGTAACAGCACAAGCTGTTCATCAGTATATGCGGTATAAATTTGCGCTTACTGCTGGTACGGTTGCAACATTTGAATCCACGATTAATAGCATCAGTAACAAAAACAGGGAACCATTTCATAAATTTCTTTATTACAAATATTTAACTCAATGGGTACGGCAATCTTCAGGAGAACCGATACCAAATGATATGAAAACTATTATCAGGAATGCTGCTATCAAAATGGCCGAAGCTGCACTTGCTGACAAGAGCTTTGCTCCCTTTCAACCTTTCATGCAAATGAAAGGCTTGTCCACTAAGAACGAAGAAACATTAATGTCCATTAATAGTGAAGAAATAATAAATTCCCTGTATTCAATGTCACCCAACTTATACGAGCCTGTTATGGCACCTTGTATTGAGAAATTGTTTTACAACAAATTGGACAAATTGAAAGACGATTCTTATCCGGCCGTGCAAAAAAAATTGCAGGATCAACTCAACAATGCTGGCGGAAAATTTTTGAATCTTGAAAATGTATGTCTTGATTTCATGGCAGTAGCAAAAGCAAACGAAGCTTTACTTTCATATAAGGAAATCATTCGATCACACGATGAGATGCTAATTGATAATGTCAGCGCACTTTGTCGGAAGTATGTCAAACATCTGCAGAATAACGATGCAGAGAAACAGCTACCACTGGAAGATGTGGATGCTGATGCAGTCAAGCAATTTCTTGTGCAAGCAGATGAATTTGCCAATGAGAAAAAATTAAATGACTGGATTAGCAACTTCTTCGCTGCGTATTTTGCATCGAAATGGGAGGATCGTGAAAGCCTGGAGACAAAAATATTTAATCTGGTATTAAACCAGGACAAACTGTTTATCGTCAATGATCAGTGGCTAGGGAAAATCATCCAGGAAAATTTCAATATTGAGGACAACGAAGTTGCAATCACGCTCACACCCTACCATGTCAATCGGATATTGTTGCATGCACTGACTACACCGGTTGAAAAGTGGTCTCATGCTTATCATGATATTTTTGCTGAGATACTTAATCTTTTAAATGATGCTAATAATTCTCTTTATACAACACAAGCACTCAAACGCGATTCCTATCCTCAAAAACTTCTGGGACAATTGAACTGGCTAAATCATGTGTACGAGGTGCAAATCAATAATAATGGAGAAACAGAAGAGCAACCTTTATCGGCATTCCCCATGCTGTATTACACAGAGCAGGCTAGTGATTTTGGTCAGTTACTTAACCACTTTTCTCCCGAACAAATTAATATAGTTTGTAACATCCTGAAGGAAAAACTGCCTCAAATCGTCAAGAGCAGCAAAGATTTTAACCATTTACTTTATTTTCTTCCAACTGCGAAAAGAAGTGCTATTTATGAAATTTTCAAAGAAAAACTGCCAAGTATGATCTATACCGTCGACGATTTTCGCTATGTAATTACATATCTTACTCCCGACGAAATTACCACCTTTTGTAACATCTTTAAGGACAAACTGCCTGGCATCATCCAGAACATGGGTGACTTTATTAGGCTACCCAATCACCTTACTGCCGAACAAATTACTGCCCTTTGCAACAGCTTCAAACTGACTGGCATCATCAACAATATTAAGGATCTTAAGAATCTGTTTCGTATTCATTCCCTTCCAGTCGGGAAAAAGAATGCTATTTATGCAAGTTTCAATAACAAACTGCCAGATATAATTAGCAGCGTACTTATGAAACTTTCTGCCAAAGAAATTACAATCTTTTACAACAAGCACTGGTTCAAACTATCAGGCATCATTAAAGATACTGTGAGTCTTAGAGAGCTACTTTCACGCCTTTCCGCCCAACAAATTACAGCTTTTTGTAGTGATTTCACGGACAAACTGCCTGGCATTATCAAAAACATCGATGACCTTAATAAGGTACTTGTGTATCTTTCCACTCATCAAGGAACTGCTTTATACGAAATTTTTAAAGACAAATTGCCGGATATAATCAAAAATCCCAGGGATATCGTCAATGCACTTTATTATCTTTCCCCAGAACAAATTATTGCCGTTTGCAACATCAAGGATGGTCGGGATCTTGGAAAAATACTTTCATACCTTTCTCCCGAACAAATTATCCCTTTTTCCAACAGCTGCAAGAACAAACTGCCTGACATCCTGAAGAACATTAATGACTTCAATATAGTATTTGTATCCCTTTCCACTGAGCAGATTACTGCTTTTTGTAACAGCAGTTTCAAAGATAAACTGTCTGGGCTCATTAATAACATTAATGATCTTGACACAGTATTTACGCAAAACTTTCTTTCCATTCGTCAAAGAAAGGCCGTTTACGAAAGTTTCAGAAACGAACTGCCAAGTATATTTGGACGAGTACTTATGCATCTCTTCCCCTGGGAAATTGCTTCTGCTTATATCAGCTTCAAGTACAAACTGCCTGGCTTCATCAGGAATATCAATGACTTTAATATGATGCTTAAGCCCCTGTCCACCAATCAAACAAATACAGTTTATAAATGTTTCAAAATTGAAATACCAGATATGATTAATAACGCCAAAGATTTTAGTGATGCATGCAAGTACCTTTCTCCTTCGCGGATTGTTGACCTTTGTAGTAGCTTCAAGAAAAAACTATCAGGCATTATTGAAAATCCCCATGACTTGATGAAAGTTCTTGAGCATCTTTCTCCCGAGCAGATCACTGCATTTTGTAGCAGCTTTAGTGACATACTGCCAGGCATCATCAAGAGCGGTTATAATCTTAATGCATTACTTGAAAATCTTTTCTCCGGACAAGTTATTTCCTTGTGTAATAGCCTGAAAGATGCGCTGCCAGATATTCTTAATAGCATCAATGAATTGAAGATAAGTGTCATTTCAATATTGGATAATGAATTTTTAAAAAATTTGCTAGTCAGTACCAACTCAAGCATAGCCACTTTCAATGAATTTATTCTAAATTCCCTGGATGAAAAAAGAAGAGAAAATTTTATAAATTTATTGGACAATGAATTTATAAAAATACTGGTAAAAAATACTTTTGATCATGGATTTACTACTTTAAAAAGTATGCTGCAGCCTTTACCAATAAAACTGTTGAAAAATTTTGTCGGGTCTTTTTCGCTTTTCGTCGGCAAACATTATGGAACTAATATACAAAAAAATATTTTGCAAGGATTGAAGGAATGTCTTGCGCTTAATGAATCTCCAGAGATCAGGAAAAATATTCTTTTCTGCATTTTAAATGTTTACAAAGTTGAATTAAATTCCAGGGAGGATGAGTTCAATCCAACTATGTTCGGTTTTTCACTACCCGGCAACCCAGAATGGGGTATTTCAAAAACAAATAAGCTTAAGGCTGTGAATGCTCTCTTTAAAGTGTTATCAAATACCCTATCGCCTGAAGATGCGTTTAATGCACATAAGGAAGCACTTGGCCAGGGCACGCTCAATGATTTTTTTAGCGCATTAAAGACTGTTAAAGAAAGAGAGTTTAAATCCACTTATCAGATAAGCAGCCCAAAAAAGTAATTTATTTTGGTGAGAGTAATCCACATTAGCCTATTCCTTTAAATATCAATATAAAACATGGACTTAATAGTGATATCTGCACGATCTGCACGATCTGCACGATCTGCACGATCTGCACGATCTGCACGATACCTATTTTTTTAATCTCCACGAAGATAATTTGCCACTGCCGACTTGTTCTATCAAACCTGATTTTTTTAATATAGCCAAATCTGCTTTGATGGTTCGCAAACTGGCAATGTCATCTAATCGATCAAATATGAGATTCACGCTTAGAGACTCTTCGCCAACCAAAATTTCCAATATCTTCTTTTGTCTTATGGTTAATGCTCGTAGTTCAAGTGTCTTTCTTGTTTTTCCGCCACCCATCGGTTCCTTAAATCGAAAAATAACCGCAAACCCGCCAGAATATTCTTCGAACTTCGGCTCTGGCGTACCGTTATCCCGACAATAACCTATCATGCGAGTTGTTCCCGTTCCCCATCCTTCAACCCAACCTATCTCATAAAAAACTGTCGCTATTTTTTCATTTCTCGGATATGACCCATGTTTTTTTCTTAAATCATCAATAGTGAGTTGAGGTGGCAATACACCATTATTCCATAACTCTAATCGATCATCATAAATTGCCAAAGCAATGGAAGCTGAACGATTTTCATAATCACGATGAGAGATTGCATTAACTAATGCTTCCCGTAAAGCTAATGGAGGAACAGCAGGCTGATCTCTGCGTTCAATTTTTCCTTCCTCAAAGAAACTGGCGATAGGTAGATAACGCTGAGCAAATTCGATTGCGGCAGAGATAATACGAAATGCATTACCATAGACGCGCTGATTATCAATAAAATCACCTATATTATTAGTGCCTTTAAACCTGGCTAACCTAATCATGCATTGTGGGTAATTCGGTTTGACATCTTTTGTATAGAGCACAACTGCTGCATTTATCAACTTACCATTATCGATTAATTTAAAATGATCCAGAATATGAGACTCATCATAATCAAGAACTTCAACGCTTATTCTACCCTTATCTACACCTGCTTTAATTGTTCGACGAATTTCATCATGATCAACAGATTCAATTTCATAATTTTTTGCTGGTTGATCTTCCCATGAATGATTAAGCTGACCACGTCGAACAAGAAGTTGTTCATATAAATGCTGTGGCATGATACTTGTTGAAGATTCAATGCGGGCATATGGACGGCCATCATACGTATAAGGAGCATGCCTGCCAGACATTACGTGCAACATGATGACAATTTTATTTTCATCAAATGGAATATATTCAACATTAATATGTTCATGTGTAGGAGGCTCTATTTTTTTAAGTTCGCGTGCGATTTCCTGCTTTGTATTGTCTGTTACATGTTGTCCAATAACTTGTCCATTATTTTTAACACCAATTAGTACAGTACCACCCTTCGCATTCAGAAATGCACAAACAGTTTCGCAAGCACTTCCTAATTGAGATGTTGTCGATTTAAATTCAGTAATAGGAGACTCACTTAGTTTTACTATATTTTGGACATAATCCATATTCATAAATTTACCTTGCAAATCTAAGCGCTAGTGAATTTTTACAGGATCTTTCTACCACAATTAATGCTTTCATCATATGAATATTATGGTCTTTTTATTTTTCCTGATTGATACATATATCGTGATTGATACTCGCTTGATTACCCTATAAAATCCCTCGATTCTTTACACATGCCACATCACATTTCATTGAGGTTTCCATGAACACATTCGATCCAAACGCAGCGGCGGCGAAAGATTCTGGCATCTTCGGTCTTCCTTATTCTCATACGCAAGCAAAACTCGTGCTGATTCCTGTTCCCTGGGAAGTGACAACTTCATATGGTGGTGGTACATCGAAAGCACCGGAAGCAATACTTTCTGCCAGCAAACAAGTGGATTTGTTTGATTATGATCTGGGAAATTTTCATGAAGCTGGTATCAGCATGCTGGATATTCCCAATGAAATTCTGCAATGGAACCATGACGCACGTGCTTTTGCTGAAACAGTCATTGCAGCAGATGATGCGCCAGAACAAATTGAAGCTGCTGTTCAGGAAGTTAATCGTTACAGTAAAAAATTAAATGATCATGTTTACCACGAAACAAAAAAATTATTATCGCAAGGAAAAATGGTTGGTCTGATTGGTGGCGATCATTCGACACCATTCGGTGCAATCACGGCATTTCTGGAAAAATATCCGAACATGGGGATTTTGCATATCGATGCACATGCGGATTTGCGTCATGCTTATGAAGGTTTTGAACATTCCCATGCCTCCATCATGTATAACGTGATCACAGAAACATCATTGCGTAAATTAGTGCAAGTTGGCATTCGTGATTTTTGTGAAGATGAATTTCGCATGATTCAGCAACAGGCAGATCGCATCCAGACTTTTTTTGATGCGGTGATATTTGAAGAAAAAATGCAGGGCAAAGGCTGGACGAAAATTTGCGATGACATTATTCAGCATCTGCCCAATGAAGTATATGTGTCGTTTGATATTGATGGACTCGATCCGCGTTTTTGTCCGAATACGGGCACACCGGTGCCGGGTGGTCTGGATTTTCAGGAAGCAATTCATCTGCTAAAAAAAGTCGTGCAGTCGGGAAGAAAGATCATTGGGTTTGATTTGAACGAAGTCTCACCTGGCGATATGTCAGGAGAATGGGATGCGAATGTGGGCGCAAGGTTGTTGTATAAATTATGTGGATTTATTTTAGCCGAGTAAGGAAGCTTTCGCCTGTCCGTCCACTGCACTGACAGGCGAAAGCTTCCTTAACCAACTCCTTTTGTTATACTTGCACTCTTTCATCACCACAGAGCTGCTGCATGCAAATTAACCAGTTTGATTTACTCAAGACCAGGCGTTTTCTGCCGCTTTTTCTCACCCAATTCCTTGGTGCTTTCAATGATAATTTTTTCAAGAATGCGCTCGTTATTCTGATCACCTATCAACTGTCCACTTCCCTGCAGATCAATACTGAAATATTAATCACCGTTGCAGCAGGCATTTTCATTGTTCCTTATTTTTTATTTTCCGCAACCGCCGGACAACTTGCCGACAAGTTCGAAAAATCACGTTTGATTCGCTATACAAAAATGGCGGAAATTTTCGTGATGCTGTGTGCCTGCGTAGGATTTTATCTGCATAGCATTTCCTTATTATTATTTGTGCTGTTTTTGCTGGGCACGCAAGCAACCTTCTTCGGCCCATTAAAATATTCCATCCTGCCCGATCATTTACAAACGCGCGAACTCATCGCCGGCAATGCTCTCATTGAATCTGGCACTTTTCTTGCTATCTTGCTGGGCACCATTCTTGGCGGCATTCTTGCCATGTTTCATATTGGTCCTGTGCTCGTTTCCATCACCAGTATACTGATCGCCATCGCAGGCTTGATCAGCAGTCTATCCATTCCTGCTGCATCCATTAATGCACCAGCATTAAAAATAAACTGGAACATTATTGATGAATCACAACAAATTATTCGCAAAACATTTTCGCATCGCGATTTATATGTCGCCATCATGGGGATTTCCTGGTTCTGGTTAATAGGCTTTATCTATCTTTCACAAATTCCCAGTTATGCGAAAAATATTCTCAATGCAGAATCATCCATCGTTACCTTGTTCTTAACGACGTTTACCATCGGCATTGGCCTCGGTTCGATGTATTGTAATCGCCTGTTAAAAGGCTCGATTCATGCGACTTACGTACCGTTAGCTGCATTGGGTATGACCTTGTTCGGCATTGATCTGATATTTGCGAGCAAACATACATTCGTCAACAATGGTGAGCTCATTACCTTATTTCAATTTCTTTCGCATTTTTCCAGCTGGCGTATTTTATTTGATTTAACGATGCTCGCTGCTTGCGGTGGTATTTATATCGTTCCGCTATATGCGATTTTGCAGCATGAAAGTGCAGCTGAATTTCGTTCACGTGCAATCGCCTGCAATAATATTGTCAATGCAATATTCATCGTGCTGGCATCCATTGCCATTAGTATCATGTTATTTTTACATTTGAATATCACCGGCGTATTTCTCGTTACTGCCATCACCAATTTCTTCGCTGCTATTTATCTTTGTAATTTATTACCCGAAGCCCTGATGAAATCTTTTCTCATCTGGGCATTCAAAACATTTTACCGCGTTGAAGTGCATGGCATGGATAATTATAGAAAAGCAGGCAATCGCGTCCTGATCATTCCCAACCACACTTCTTTTCTTGATGCTGCCTTGCTTGCTGCATTATTACCTGATCGTTTAAGTTTTGCGATTGATGCGCAAATTGCAGAAAAATGGTGGGTGAAATTTTTCATTAAATTAGTGAATACCTTTCCTATCGAACCTACCAATCCACTTGCCACCAAATCACTGATTGAATATTTGCGTAAAGACCATCGCGTTGTTATTTTTCCAGAAGGCCGCATTACCGTCACTGGTGCATTAATGAAAATTTATGAAGGGCCAGGTTTGATTGCAGATAAAGCTAGCGCGATTTTGCTGCCCGTGCGCATTGATGGTGCACAATTTACACCGTTTTCCTACTTGCGCGGCATTGTTAAAATTCGCTGGTTCCCCAAAATTACTTTAACTTTTCTCGAACCACGCAAACTTGAAATCCCGGAAAACATCATGGGGCGTGAACGTCGTGAAATGATTAGTAAAAAAATATATGACATCATGGTAGAAACCATGTATTTCAGCAGCAATATTTCTGAAACATTATTTCAATCCTTGCTAAATGCCAAATCTGTGCATGGCGGCAAACACCTGATAGTGGAAGATATTGAACGCAGACCCATGTCATATAATCGCCTCGTGCTTGCGAGTCTGATCCTCGGACGCGCGATTGCCAAACGTACACAGAGTGGTGAATATGTTGGTGTATTATTGCCAAATTCCATCGCCAATGTTGTGACATTTTTTGGTATGCAAGCATATCATCGTGTGCCAGCGATGTTGAATTTTTCTGCTGGCGTCAAAAATATTCTGGCGGCATGTAAAACAGCAAAAATTAAATTAGTTTATACATCAAGAAAATTTGTGAACTTCGCAGAATTACAACCGATTACTGATGAATTAAATACCAATGCAATCCGTGTTATTTATCTCGAAGATGTGCGTCAATCCATTGGTGTCTTTGCCAAATTATATGGAAAATTAATGTCGCTCATGCCGCGTTTATATTATCGCAGCATACATGGCATCAATGAAAAAAATGCAGCTTCGTTTGCTGATCATCCAGCAGTAGTATTATTTACTTCGGGTTCAGAAGGTACACCAAAAGGCGTAGTGTTAAGTCATGGTAATTTGCAATCCAATCGTTATCAGACTTCAGCCTGTGTGGATTTTAATCCTTCTGATAGCGTATTTAATGCCTTGCCGATGTTTCATTCCTTTGGTTTAAATAGCGCAACTTTATTGCCCATCGTTTCCGGCATGCGTGTCTTTATGTATCCCTCGCCATTGCATTATCGTGTCGTACCGGAAATGTGTTACTACACTAATTCCACCATATTTTTTGGTACGGATACTTTCCTTTCCAATTATGCCAAATACGCACATCCGTATAATTTTTACAGCGTGCGTTATATTTTTGCTGGTGCAGAAAAATTGCGTCAGGAAACACGTAAATTATGGATGGATAAATTTGGTATCCGCATTATGGAAGGCTATGGTGCGACAGAAGCATCGCCTGTTATTTCCACCAACACACCGATGCAATATAAGGCAGGAACCGTCGGGCGTATTTTGCCAGGCATGAGTTACAAGTTACGCAAGGTGGAAGGAATAGATGAAGGTGGCAGTTTAATGGTGAGTGGCGCCAATGTCATGTTAGGTTATTTGTTTTATCACACACCTGGTGTGATCGTGCCTCCAGTCGATGGCTGGCATGATACAGGTGATATCGTCATTGTTGATGAAGAAGGATATGTCACCATTAAAGGACGCCTGAAACGCTTTGCAAAAATTGCCGGTGAAATGGTATCGCTGACATTGATTGAAAATGAAATAAATCAGTTATGGCCAAAAGGACAACATGCGATTATTTGTCGCGAAGACGATCGCAAGGGAGAACAAATCATTCTGGTGACGAATGATAAACATGCAAATTTACCTGATATTATCGAGCATTTTCGCAATCAGGGTTTAGCTGAAATTGGTTTGCCGAAAAATATTGTGGTGTTAAATGAATTGCCTGTATTTACAACGGGAAAAATAAATTATCCCGCGGTAGAAGCAGTAGTTGCAGAAAAATTATCGGAGTGATAATTTTTCGCGACGTGTGGTTTGGCTGTTACTCAGCCAAACCCACACATGTATCGATGTTCACATTTTTTAATTTACAGGAAATACCTCATGGTTTCTGCTTACTCTGAAACATTCTCATCCAGCAGTTATAATCTGTTAAATAAAACCTTCAATGGTAAAACTCCCAAACAAATAGCCGATGAATTAAATGATAAATACAACATTTCATGGGTGACAGCAGCGCATGTCATTGATGTAATTGATGAGTATCGTGAAGAATCTAAAACCAAAGTGACATCCTTTTTTGGTATTTCGAACACTGCTGAATTAAAAATAGTTGATAACAATCTTGTGTATGAAAATTTTTCTGTCACACAAAGATTCCGACAATTCTATAACTGGGATGAAAATATTGGCTGGCAAATTTTCACACCTTTCAAATTTATATATTCTTTTCTTGTAACACTGCACAATTGTTTTCGCGCACTGACATTGTGGCCATTAACTTATCTCGCGAAAGCAACTGACGAGGAATCACGCAGCTTATGGAAATATGTCGAGCATGGATTTAATGAATTGCAGCTGGAAGATCAGTTACTAATGCGACCGGATTCAACCAGACGCTCCCTGTTCAATAAAATAATGAGTGGCTTGTGGTTTTCATTAGTAGCAATTACTGCGATTGGTTTAGGCACTGTTTCATATGCATTAACAGCTTTGAAACTTTTTGTGCGCTGTGTGATTGCACCAGGTGATAGCATCGTTGCCAGTATTTACACCGGCCTCGATGCAGGCGAAGCCATCGTTGCTTATTTATTTCCGCACAATGAAAATCTACAAAAATACCTTGGGCGATATGTGTTGGGCTTTGCAATCGGCGGCACACTTGCGCTTGTTAGTCTTGCCATTACCGCAGGAGTTTATGCAGCAACAGCGGGCATTGCATTTGCTGCTGCTTATGCTGCTGGTCTTTCTTTCGCAGCGGATGGTGGCATATCTTATATTTCCCTGCTTGAAAATCTTGCGGAAGTCTTTTTGACATTGAGCAGTGAAGTGGTTTATCCCGTTTTATCGTATTTGGGATTAACTTCTATTCCCCCGATTGGCATTGCGGTATTTGCTTTCTTCGGTAGTATTTTCAGTGCAGCAGGAACAGTGTTCAGCAGCCTCGTGAATGGCTTCGGCAATGAAACATATTATTGTTGTAAAAAAGAAGGTGGCGAACATACTGCATTATTAATTAATACACTTCACGGAAAAATTCCTGACAAACACAGCACTATGTATCGTAATGCAAACAGTCTGAATAATTCCGATCCTCTTTCCAGGCGCACTACTACAACCATACATGAAGAAGGTCAGGAGTTACGCGGAAGTGTAGATCATTCGCATGTGGATCTGAATGAAACGCTGGAAGAGCAACCTTATAGCGGAATACGCGTAAGTTTGAATAGCTACTGATGCGCGGAGAGCTGTCATCATGAGTCATTGCAGAGAGCTGTCATCCTGTGAGGTGTTGCGGAGAGCTGTCATCCTGAGCGCAGCTCTTGCTTTTGCGCGAAGGATCTCGTGAAGAAAGCATGAGAGCTCATTGGGAGATCCTTCGCGCAAAAGCAAGAGCTGCGCTCAGGATGACAGCTCTCCGCAATGACTCATGATAATAGCTCTCCGCTCGCAACACCCTTCCATGGATTTTACAACTTACTACTTGGTAAGTTTCACGACCTCATTAATAGATACATCTTCTTTCAAATCTGCCTGATGAGTAATCGCGCCATATACTTCATTTGGTAAACCAGGGATATGATCTTTCTGCAGTTTTGCTTGTGCAGGCAAAGAATTTGGATCGTATTTGGAGCAAAAGAAAATAAATAAATTATTACGATGCTTTCTCGCATACAATTTGTCGATGTATTCATTAATTTTTACAAATTCATCTATGTAGTTTTTATAATCTTTGATTTTTTCCAGATAATATAAAATATCTCGTCCTTTTCCATCAGGACGAAAAATTGCCTTGTCATCCTGTGCGAGAATGAGATCAAGATAAGGAAAGAATGGTTTCGTGTTGTGTCTGCTGCCATAAACTTCGGTTAAATATTTTATTACTATGCACTGCAAGGGTGTGATGGTGTACGCTGCTTTATCGAAACAATCAAAAGATGCGGTGAAACGATCATTTTTTTCCACACAATAATAATTTGTTTTAAAAAGATCAATGCGTTTCATTGCCAGTATATCATTTGACATTCCTATATGGGATGAAAAATAGTCGCGAGCAAAATCAATATCATAGTAGAGTAAGTAATTAATGTCTGGTTTGAAATACTCCAGATATTTGCTATCTATTACATCCCAATTATCAAATTGCTTTCTATTCTTGAATAATTTTCGATAAAAACTTATTACGGGCTTTTTATATTCGCATTCATTGTTTTCATCCATCATTTCATTTAGATAATGAGTTTTTAAATGCTCCAATTTCATGAGCTCGACATTACTATAATTTGTAAATGATTTATATTCATTCATGAAACAATGTTCAAATTGTTCGAACCCTGTCTTATTCTCTATTTTCTTGCTGTCAATAAAATTAAAACCACCCATGATTTTAGTATTTAATGCCAAGGCAATATCATATTGCTTTTTATCAAGTGCCGCTTTGAATAAGTTTTTATATCCAGTGATGAAAGCGGAATCTTTATCCTTCTCACTGATTAGCTGACAAAGATTTTTTCTATTAAAAGTCTTATCGAGTAGATCAATATTATCAATGTAATACTGAACAAGCTCGTTGAAACCAATACAATTTGCAATATATCCTTCACGATTCAAAGACGTAATCGCGACAGGAAAGTTCCTTTCAATATATGTCGACCATTTACTAAAATTTACAATATTATCGCTATCGCATTTACTAATAAATTCATATGAATAATTTTTAGCACCTCTCAATAGATCAGATTCATATTCCAGTCGGAACAATAGGGAGTGTAGATAACTCGAATCAGAAACAGGTTTATTGGTAGCTTTGCGGATAGTATAGAGAAGATATTCAACCGTACACGCTAATGAGTCTGGATAATTTTGTAAATACCCATCATATTTATTGAGTACGGTCTGAATTTGCTGGGAATAATCTTCCTTTGCCTTGAAGGGAAATACCAGATTAATTCGACAATAGTCACGGAAAATAGACAACGCACTTTTTAAATTAATATCTTTGAACAAGATTATACCCAGGAAAAAATCTCCTTGGTTCTTATTGGTATATGTATCAAATTTGGTTCGTTGTTTAATTACATTGATTAAAGCATTCATGTCTCCCTGCTTTTCAATATCCTTCAAATTAATTTTGCTTTTTATTAAAAAGTATACAAACTCAACGGTACAAGCGAGTGAATCAGGATTCTTGCGATAGAATTCATTCTTGCCAAAATAAGCATCGTATATTTCAGTAATGATTTTCGTATGTTTTCTGCCAAGCGAAGAAGATTGACCATAACCACAATATTCCGCAAGCATGGCCATAAATCGTTCAAAATCAGTTTTATACTTTTTTGACATCCAAATAACATCATATTTGTTATATTTTTTAACGGAATAAGATTCCATGACACACGCCTCGTTTTTTAAAGTTGAAGTTGTTTGAATTGTAGCTATGCAAGCTTAACGCAACATTAATCAATTGGGTTTCAGAAAGGACTAGAGAAAGTTTTACTTTATTGACTCTTACGAACCACCTTCATAAACACCATATTCGATGCATCAGGTAAAAAAATAAAATACCGATAACCTTACGCGCGGGTAGTGCAGGAGTTATCACGCGTAGTTAGTCACTCTAATTTTTTCACCATCAGAACTTATGTGTGGCACACGAACTTAAGATAAGGGTAAATATACTCAGGAATAATTTATGCATGGTAATGCTCATTTAATTATAAAAGCTTATTTTTAATTACTTACCTGCAGCAGCAACATGCATAACATATCGACTATCTGGCTTGTTTATTGTAATTTCAAAATATTTTATGTTTACCGATGCGAGACATTGTTCACTGGAATATGAAATATTATCTTTAATAATAGTCACGCCAGTTGGAAGCACAATTTTATTGTTAATAACTTTTAAAGGAAAGTTTAATGGTGCTTTTGCCCAACAGTTATCCGATTTTCGCAAAAAATAAACTTCGCCATGCAAATTCCCAGTCGCATTTGGATTATCTGTTTTAATGGTTGTTGTAAATTCATCCAGATTACCATGACCACCATTTTTTGAAAAATCACCGTCTGTTAGCAACATAGTACTGACGAATGTTAAATAAGATGGCTGATATTTACTGGTTATTGTGGTGATATCTTGATAGATTGTTGCATTATCTCTTTGATTGGCAACAGAAAAACCAGAACTCGCGAATAATAAAAAACAAATAATAAACTTAATCTTTTTCATATTTTTTTCCTCTTTTTGCTTTTAATTTTGATAATGGGGCAAAAATATATAATAAAAAACTTTCTATTGCAATTTACAATCATATTGATTTATTTTTAACCGAAATCATGAACAATGATATTGCGGCTGATTTTCGAGGATTATTTTGTATATCGCAAACAACAACTCACTGCCATCTTCTTTTGCTTTTGCATCAACAAATGGGGAGCTATTCAACGCTAATGTCACGATTAATTGATTGCATTGGCTCAACATGTAATAAGCCCGATGGCCTGGTGTATCTGCACCATAGAACCAGTATTTTCCAAATTCAGGACGATAAACTTCCATAATGCCCAAACCAAAACCACTGTTGAATGTTTTGCCCTTGCTCGACATTATTAATGGTTTGCCATTCTGCATGGAAACAATCTGCAATAATTCCTTTTGTTGCGCAGGTGCCAGTAATTTTCCGGTATACAACATTTTCACCCAGTTTACGAGATCGCCGGTTGTTGAAATCACTGCACCAGCTGCACCTGCCATGGACATATTGGCTGTGGTGACATCTTCTCCTGATACTAATTTTCCTGTGGAATTTCCGTAGTAATAACCATGTACCAGACGATTGAGGATAGAAGCTGGATAAGGTGTAACGTAATAAAAAGTATTATGTAACGGATACACACTCAGAATACGTTCCTGCATTTGTTTTTCAAATGAAGATTTGGTTGCCTTCTCAATAATCATCGCCAGCAATAAATAATTAGTATCCGAGTAATCATATCCTTTGGTGACATGCGGAAATTTGTAAACAAAATCGATTATTTGTGCATCTGTCCATTGATGATGAATATCGTTATTAATTTTGAGTGCTAACTCAGGAACGGTGACATAACCTGGAATGGTGCTCGTCATATTTAATAATTGTTTGATGGTGATATTTTTCCACTTCGGATATTGCGGCAACCAGTCACCGATGGTCTGATTGATATTAAGCACACCTTCTTTTTCAAGTTGCAAAATAATGACGGATGCAAATGACTTGGTGATACTTCCCAGTTGAAATAAATTTTGGGCCGTAACGTTTGCCGCATTTTTTTCACTTGATACTGTACCAGCATAATAATCGACAATTTTATTATCAGGATAACCAATACTCACTGATGCAGCAGTCACATATTCATGTTTGTGTTTTGCCAGATAATCATTCATCAATGCGAGAATTTGTTCATCAGGTGTTTTCTCCGCTGCATGAATATTCATGGTAGCAAGTGAAATGGCGATAATAAAAAAGCTGATTATTTTTTTCATGTGATCCTCATATTTTTTTGTGTAGGTTGGTTGAGTAGTGGTGGTTGGCATACAGCACAACCTACACAAACCTCTCATCATTCATCATACATTTCTTTCAATGCACGATATTGTTCGATCTGATGTTGTAGCGCGTCAATTTTCTGTGACAATAAATTCTTTTCACTTGTCCAGGAAATTTCTGATACTTTCAGATCATAGTTGTATTTTCGTGTTAATTGTTCCGTAATCGCTTTTTCAGCTTTTTTAACTGCAGCTTCGAGTTCGGCTGGAAAAGTCGTTTCCCTTTCCTTAAGACGCTTCATTTCATGTTCATCAGCAATGATTTTCGCCTGACGCTGTTTCCATTTTTCATGTTCTTCTTCGCGGGCATCCAGCTTCGCTCTTCTTATTTCACAATCTTCATCAAATGCAATACGACTGGCTTCAAGATCTGCCATCAATTCACGCTTGCGAGTTTCATATTGTTCCTGATCGCTTTTACGCATCGCATCACGCTTTTGCACGAATTCACGCTGCTCGCGCATACGTTCGTTTTCCATTAGCAATACTGCATTGTCATTTTTTTGTTTTAATTCCCGCAATTCTTCTTCCATTGCCGCTGCTTTTTCATTTTTGGCTACCATCAATGCTGCTAAAGTGCCAAGCGTGCGCTTACAGTTGTAAGCATTTTCCAGATCTTTATCAATTTCTTCCCGCGCCTGTTTTAATAAATCAAATTTTTCCTGCTCTGCAATAAACTTATTACGAATATCATCCAGCGCTTTCACCATATTCAATTTAAATTCTGTCAAATCCCTGGAGATGGAATCACTTGTTTCGCGTGAAGCAAGATCAATTACTGTTTCATCAATTGGTTTATCCTCAACGGCAGGTGCATGCACTGGTTGATAAGCATGGTGATTTACAACGGGTTCATCTTCTTCATGTTCATGTGAAAAATCATGTAATTCATCTTCTTCATCTCTCACACCACCTTTCATGATTTTTAATTTATTCATGACTTCCTGATAGGCAACAATGACATCATCCCTTACATCTTCGTGTCTTGCGTTTTCTTCCTTTTTCATATGTCTGTTCCTTTATTGCAGTTTTTGCAAATGAATAACTGGTTTTTCATGGTTTGCCAATCTTGTTGCGTGGGTTTCTGTAAGCAGACCATACAACAGCAGTTGCTTGATAAAATAAGATTGTTCAGCCACCATGGGTGTTTTCATAATCGACAAGGATTGTAAAAATTTATCTCCCGAAATCACTTGTGGAAGATTATTTACTTCATCCTTTTCTTTCTCCTGAGATGCACTGGTGAGATAAAATCCCTTCAATGCAAAATGCGGATTACGGTTCACCAATCCTTTGACTATTTCCATTAATTCCTTTTTCAGATGTTCCATTTGTAATGGAAATCCCTGAATACTGATTTTGGATTGAAAATTAAAATCTTTTTCCTGATTGAGACGATAAATCAATTGCTGATTTAAACGTTTGATCAGCATATTAAATCGAGAGTTCAATAAATCTGTTAGTGAATGATCGTGACTCGGTTGCGGCAATCGCGCTCCCCATGCCTGATATAATTCTTCCTGCGTGAAGTCCGCAAAAAACGGCATAAAACCGGGAATAAGATCACATTTGGTGACGACCAGATTAAATGTCAGGTCACGGCCAAATCTTGCATGCAAGTCTTCAATGCGTTGCGAAAAATTTTCGATCAGGCGATGCTGATGCGCATTATCCATGATTTCTGCGTAGGAAATAAAAAGAGTAACTGCTTTTAATCCTTTGGCACTTCGTTCCTGCAAAATTAAATCCAGTAAAAAATGCCACGGTTTATTGACAAGTGTTTTATCGGTATTTTTAACTGCAAGATAATTGCTGCCAATATCAATCACCACCGATTCTGCTGTTACCCACCAGTGCCAATTATCTCCCGTATCATCCGATTTATTATTGGCAATAAATTTGACGCTGGAATTGGTGAGCCAGGTGGTTTTACCTGCATCAGGTGAACCGATAAACAATTGCCAGGGCAAGGCATTCAATTTAATTTTTTCACCTTTCACCTGGATCATTTTACTATTTAAAAATTGCATGGCTTTCTGAAAACGATTTTCCACATTGAGAATATTTTCCATCAATGTAGGACATGTCGTCAGAAAAGTTGAAGAATGCGGCGCTTTTTTTAATAAGCGTGCTAATGTCTGATTGAAACGTGATTGCCAGGTTTCCACATGATATGGCGGTGCGACATATTTAAGTGGATAGGGTGATAATTGTCGGGATATATTGCCACGGAATGCGCGTATGCGTTTGTATAATGAATGCAGGATTTTTTGTAATTGTTCTGCATCAAATCCAGATGAATGACACCCATATTTGAATCCAAGCGTGAGGCAAATATAAGTAAATTCCATGATGTCGATATAATTATTCGGATCCTGGATAAAACGTTCAAGAATGACAAGAAAATTTTCGCGGGATAAAAGTTCCAGTTCATGCGCATGCAACAAACTGAATTCTTTCCATTTACCTTCATTACCAAATGTCGTGGAAGCGAGTACATCATCCAGCATGGTGCATAAAATATAGGAACTGATCGGCACATATTCTGCCAATATTTCTGGCGTGTAATTCGATAGATAAATGGAGTTCTGGAAATTTCTCACTTCCGCCAGCAAGGAAGTTTGTAACTTTTCCAGTTCCTGATGCGATCTCGTGCGTGTGAGTTGTCCCATCAACAGGAATACATAAGCTGCTGCATCAACCAGAGGATTCAATCCTGCTTCTGGTTGGTGGATCGGAGGTTTGGTTAATAGCAGATGCGCATTATTGTTACTCTCGGAAACATCGATGAGACTCACAATGCCATTGAATGAATTTTCTGTTTTCTTCACATTTGACACCGGTTTGCGTTTCTTTTTTTTGGTTTTTACTTTACTTAGAGCATTTGCCATCTGAAAAACTCCCTGTTGATAATCAGATTCGCCAGATTACTCATGATTGAGACCTAAAATACTATAAAATTCAGCATCTTGCTAAAAAAATCGCCATTACATAAGTTTGAAAGTGTACCAAGGAATATTTGCTTTGTCGCTGGTTTTTATGCATGTAATTTTGCAGCCATGCAAATTTCGAACCCGCATCAGTGAAGGGTTCCG
>JABDFQ010000007.1 GCA_013286495.1 Gammaproteobacteria bacterium
CATGAAGATATTTTTTTCACGTTGCCAGTAGGTGTTGAATTTCTCAATTCCTGCTTTCTCTATAAATTGATTGATACATTTAACGGAATCCTTATCTGCAAAACTTCTCAATAAGTCTTCCGTGATCTTTTCAGCATCAGGTTTTGCAATAGCCTTGGGCAGGATTTCGATTATCTGCTTTTCTGATTGATTAGCGCTATTTGCCAAGGCATCAATTTCAAGCTGATTTTGTTTGTTATTTTTATTATATGGCGCCAGAAAGTATGCAAACTCAGGTGAATGAATGAACTCGCAAAGTTGTGTAAATGTTTTCGAATCCTTCGCATGCTGGGCACATTGTTTTGCTGCCTCTCTTATTTGCGCGAATGTGACAGGTTGGGTGGACATCCGTTCGAGGAAATTAATTGCCCGTGATTTATAATTGGAAAATGGAGAGTCAATGTATGCGTATAATAATGCCTGGACTAATGAATATGCCTGCACAGTGACACTTGGACGTTCAGTAAAGGATGCAAGAAATGTGCCTCTTGCTTTTATCAGAAGAGGATCAATAGTCATCAGGCATTTTAAAAATCCCGATGGTGTCTGAGAGGTAATTTTGGCACCAAAGGCTATTAATAAGATGCTGATGATGAAGTTATCTTTGGATTTATCAAGATTAGTAATGTTGCCATGTATATAGGCACCTGCATATAACAGTGCTTTCACACATTCGGTGCGCTGATAGCGTATGGCAAGTTGAAGCGATGATAAACCATCATCATCTTTCACATTCGGGTCACATCCTTTTTCCAGTAAATGATTAACGAGTGAAATATTTCCCACCCTGCATGCTCTATGCAAAAGGTATTCGTCATCACGTGCTTTAATCCAATTGCCATATTGATCAATGATGATTCCCTGTTTCGCGAGTTCAGCAATAATGGTTTGTTTTGATATGTCATATTGATTTTTTAAATGCCAAACAATATCGTCACACGTGCCTTCGGTAAAACCAGAATCCTTGCGTTCGGTTTGTGTCCATACTAGCTGGCCAACTGGTTTGGTGGGATTGAGTGCATCAGCGTAATTTTCTGGGGTTATATAAAATATAAAGTAATTATCGTTCTTGTAGTCTTTGAGGGCGTTAATAATTTTTGGAGTGATGGTATTTATACTAAAAAGCCATTCGTTGAGAAACCAGCATGCGTCTCGTTCAAATACATCCTGCACGCCCCAATTAAGTTTTTCCCTGGAATTAATGAATGGTTTTGCACCAGCCTCAAGTAAAATGCCTGTTGCTTCGCGTTTATATAAAAGAATCATGCCAAGCGATGATTGTATATATGAGTCATCTATCTTGTTATGTACATTTACTACTTTATCTGGATTGGCACCTAATTCAATTAATTTGATAATGGCATTGATATAGTTTGCATGCACAGGGTTTTTTTCACATTCATTTTTATATTTCTGAATTAGATTAGTGAAATCAGATTTTTCAAAAGCTAATAAATCAATCTGATTATGTCCATATTTTTTATGCGCTTCTTTAAGCAGTTTGCCTAACAATGCATTTTCATTAATGCTGAAATCTGCGCCCATATCAACCAGTGCAATGGCGGCATCCAGATCAAGATCATCCCAATCTTTTTTAGCAATAATTTCCCTGAGTTTTTTAGTATGACCGGTTTTTTCTTCAGGCTGGATTTTAATCGTTTCCGCGTTCTTTGTTTTTATCTCAATGGCTTTGCTCCATTGACCTTTTTTATCAATGATGATTCCCTGTTTTGCGAGTTCAGCAATGATGGTTTCACTGGACAGGTTAAATTTTGCTTTTGCATATTTTAAAATTTCTTCACGTTTACCATTAAAGAAATTTTCATACATGCCTGCCCATACCACTTTACCCGCTGGCGTAGTGGGATTGAGAGCATGAATGACATTTTCTCGTGTGGTGCAAAAGATAAGTTTTTTATATTCCTGCAGAACATTAACTATTTTCGTCGAAATAGTTTCTACACTAAACAGCCATTTGCTGAGGTATATATTAAGCAGTGGCTCATAAGGATAATGATCTGTGGGGCTGAAAAGTGTAGATTTACTAAAAGCTAAAGGTACTGCGCCAGCTTCAAGTAAATCAGCTGCTGCTTCAGATTTGTATAAGAGAATTAATCCAAGTGGTCCTTGTAAATAGGATTTTTTTATATTGCTGACATGCAATTCTATGATGGGAAAAATACCCTGTTTGATCTGTTTGATGATGCTATCAATGTAGAATGAATGATCGGGGTTTTCCTTGCATTTAATGTTGTAGTTCTGAATGCCTTGTTCAAAATCGTGAAGACTAAATAAATCAATTTTATCGTGACCATATTCAACATGAGCGTTACCTATCAAGAGTGTTAATAGTCGATGGTCGTATTCGCTCATTGTTGCGCCATCTTCCAATAATTGCATGGCACGTTTTAAATCATCTTTGGATGCATTTTTTTTTACGATAATGTTATTCAGTTCTTTATCCAGAATTGTTTTTTGAGTCTCACTCAGATTTTTTTTGGTGCGGGGAATATATCTCGCAAACATTTGCATCAGCCTCGTTTTTTAGTTTCGGGGATTGTAACAATTTATGGGTATAAATTATTAAGGAATGCTTATGACCAACATTCTTCGGCTTTTGCTGAGCCGCTAACGGCTTTTTTATCATTGGCATGCAGAATTAAGCGTCCGCAAGCATTATCATTTGCTGCCTGTTTATTGAGTGGTTCTGCGATCAAGACATAATCATCCAGCGTTGCCGATTGAATGCTCAGTTTATAATTCACAGAAATTTTTTCAGGAAAATGTAATGCAGTCAGTGTCGCATTTTCATAGGTATTAAATTGCAGATGAAATTTTTCCATCGCATTTGCCAATTGCTGCAAGCTTGTGATCGCTGCGAGACGATTGGTTTTTAGCAGGTAATCAGAATAAAGCGGGTAAGCAAACGTCAGCACAATACTGATAATGGCAAGCGCGGTAATGATTTCAATCAAATGAAATCCCTGTGATTTTTGCATGTTTATGCCTGTAATTTCAGCGTCATTTCAGCGAGACGTTTTCCCAGTGCAAAACATAATCGCTGTTCTTCCTCGGTTACAGGATTGTTGCTCGCAGTGCCTGCAACATGCGTTGCTCCATAAGGTGTGCCGCCGCTTTTGGTATGGTTTAAATCATTTTCTGTGTAGGGAATCCCCATCAGCACGCATCCCAGATGGAATAACGGCAACATCATGCTGAGCAAAGTTGTTTCCTGTCCACCGTGCAGGGAGGCGGTCGAGCTGAATACCACAGCGGGTTTATTCACGAGACTGCCCTGTAGCCATAAACTGCTGGCCTGGTCGAGGAAATATTTCATGGGAGCGGCCATGTTGCCGAACCGGGTAGGGCTGCCCAGGGCAAGCCCATCGCAATCTTTCAAATCCTGCAAAGTGGCGTAAGGCGCGCCGGTGTCGGGGATAGCAGGATCGGTCGCTTCTATGGTTGTAGATACGGGTGGAACGGTGCGGATTTTCGCTTGCACATGCGGGACAGATTCAATACCGCGTGCGATGTATTGCGCCATTTGTTTCACTGCGCCATGACGACTGTAATAAAGGACGAGGATGGTGGTCATTCGGTTTTCCCAGGCTGAGAAAAGCGCTGAGTATATAGAATCTGCTGGGGATTTACAGTAGAGAAAGTGTAGCAGGTGCGTGTGCTGATAAGCTTGTGTGCATACCTGCTGCATACACACACCAGCACCCGCGTTCAATTGACGGCACTCGTTTCTTTATCTACCATTGCTGCCTGTCTTATCGCACGCGAGCTTTTCCATGCCAATTTACGAATATCAATGCACAAGATGTAAGCATCAACTGGAAGTGATACAAAAAATGTCAGATGCGCCGCTAACAGAATGTCCTGAATGTCATCAGGGTACGCTGCAAAAGTTGGTATCTGCTTCAGGATTCCAGCTAAAAGGCAGTGGCTGGTACGTCACCGATTACAGCGCCAAGGGTAAATCCAGCGGCAAAAAAGAAGACACATCCAGCAACACCGAAACGACATCCACCAAATCTTCCAATGATACGGAGGGTTCGTCATGACACGCTATCGTCGCTATCTGCTCATTTCCCGTCGCTATCTCATTTCTGGATTGCTGGTCTGGTTGCCAGTCATTATTACTTTGCTCGTGTTGAAATTTATCTTCGATCTGCTCAGCAAGTCATTATTATTATTGCCGACTAACCTGCAGCCCGATCACTTGCTGGGCTTTCATATTCCAGGTATCGGTGTGGTATTGACCCTGGTCGTTATCTTTTTAACCGGTTTATTCGCGGCCAATCTGTTTGGCAGGCGTATGGTGCAGTTTGGCGATTCAATGATGACGCGCATTCCACTGGTTAGATCCATTTACACTGGCACCAAACAGGTGGTGGATACTTTATTCAAACCAGGCGGTCAATCCTTTCGCAAAGTATTATTAGTCGAATTTCCTTGTGCGGGTGTATGGAGTGTTGCCTTTCAGACTGGTGAAGTCGGTGCGGATATGGAAGTTACTACCACAGGCGAAAAAATGGTGACTTATTTTATTCCCACTACACCCAATCCGACGTCAGGATTTCTGATGATGGCACCAAAAAGCAAAGTTAAAGAACTGGATATGAGCGTCGAGCAAGCATTAAAATTCGTGATCTCATTAGGTGTAGTGCAACCGGTTGCCGCACCCGTCAAAGAAAATAAAATATATTAAAAAATAGGATGTAAACATGCGTAGTCATTATTGCGGTGAAGTCACTGCAGATTTATCTGGTCAGGAAGTTAAGGTAGCAGGTTGGGTACATCGTCGTCGTGATCATGGCGGCGTGATTTTTATTGATTTGCGTGATCGTGAAGGTATCGTGCAAGTCGTGATTGCACCTGAACAAAAGGAAACATTTAAAAAAGCCGAATCCGTGCGTAGTGAATATGTATTGCAAATCACAGGCACAGTCAGAAAACGTCCCGATGGTACGATCAATAAAAATTTGCGTACGGGTGAAATTGAAATTGCTGCAACTGATCTGAAAATTTTAAATCGCTCTGAACCTTTACCTTTCCCGATTGATGATGAATATCACGAGGTCAATGAAGAGACACGTTTGCGTTATCGCTATCTTGATATTCGCCGTCCTGAAATGCTGGAACGTTTAAAATTGCGCGCGCGTATTTCAAAATTTTTGCGTGATTATCTGGATAAACATGGTTTTATCGATGTGGAAACACCTTTTCTCACACGCGCAACGCCTGAAGGTGCACGCGATTATCTGGTGCCCAGTCGCACCAAACCCGGCAGTTTTTTTGCGTTGCCGCAATCACCACAACAATTTAAACAATTGCTGATGATGTCCGGCATCGATCGTTATTACCAAATCGTACGCTGTTTCCGCGATGAAGATTTGCGTGCAGATAGGCAACCGGAATTTACGCAGCTTGATATTGAAACTTCCTTTCTGAGCGAACAGGAAATTCAATCCATTATGGAAGAAATGATTCGCGGCATGTTTTCAACCTTGCTGAATGTGCAATTGCCGAATCCATTTCCCCGTATGACTTATGCAGAAGCCATGAAACGTTATGGATCAGATAAGCCAGATTTGCGCATCCCTCTGGAATTAATGGATGTGGGCGATTTGATGAAGGAAGTGGAATTCAAGGTATTTTCCGCTCCTGCCAATGATCCACAAAGTCGTGTGGCTGCCTTGCATGTGAAAGGCGGAGCTGCCATGACTCGCAAGGAAATTGATGATTACACGCAATATGTCAGTGTTTTTGGCGCGCGTGGTCTTGCGTATATCAAGATTAATGAAGATGGTATGCAATCACCGATATTAAAATTCCTGCCAGAAACAGTAGTCAATGCGATTGTTGAACGCACGGGTGCAACAGTTGGCGATATTATTTTCTTCGGTGCAGACAAGGCGCAGATTGTGAATGATGCATTAGGCGCGCTGCGTCTTAAGATCGGACATGATCGCAAGATGATTGCAGATGAATGGCGCATTTTATGGGTAGTGGATTTCCCGATGTTTGAAAAAGGTGAAGGACGATTGTCTGCCTGTCATCATCCTTTCACTTCACCAAAAGCAGAAACAGTGGATGAGTTAATGAAAGACCCACAAAACATGCTCGCGCGTGCTTATGACATGGTATTAAATGGCAGTGAAATTGGCGGCGGTTCGGTACGTATTAATTCATCTGAAATGCAAAAAGCAGTATTCAATATTCTGAATATCAGTGATGAACAAGCCGAAGAAAAGTTCGGACATTTGTTGACAGCCATGCGCCTGGGTTGTCCGCCACATGGTGGAATTGCATTCGGTCTGGATAGATTGGTGATGTTGATGAGTGGTGCAACTTCCATTCGTGATGTGATTGCTTTTCCAAAAACACAAACGGCAAGTTGTCCGTTGATGGATGCGCCGGCTCCCGTTGAACCGGATCAGTTGATAGAACTCGGTATACGTGTTTCAAAACCAAAGGAATCGAAGGAATAAGATATGGCAGGGCATAGTAAATGGGCAAATATCAAACGCCATAAGGCAAAAGTGGATGCAAAGCGCGGCAAGATTTATACCAAGATTATTCGTGAAATAACGGTTGCTGCGAAACTGGGTGGCGGTGATGCGAATTCCAATCCGCGTTTGCGTGCGGCACTGGACAAGGCGCTCGATGCCAATATGACCAAGGATGTCATTGAGCGTGCCATCAAGCGTGGTACAGGCGGCATGGAAGGTGAGCAGGTGGAGGAAGTACGTTACGAAGGCTACGGACCTGGCGGTATTGCGGTGATGGTCGATTGCATGACCAATAATCGTAATCGCACGGTGGGAGAAGTACGGCATGCTTTTAGCAAGCATGGCGGTAATCTGGGAACCGATGGTTCAGTTGCGTATCTATTCAAAAAACAGGGTGTCATTACTTTTGAACCCGGTGTAGATGAAGAGCGTCTGATGGAGCATGCACTGGAAATTGGAGTCGAAGATATTATCAGCAATCATGATGGCAGTGTGGATGTGCTGACGACGCCGGAAGATTTCATGCGGGTGAAAACAGAATTGGCGCGTGCGGGTTTTAAGCCTGCCCATGCGGATGTGGAAATGCGTGCCGGCACGGATGTGAGTATTAATGACAAGGATACCGCTGAAAAAGTCATGAATCTGATTGATGCGCTCGAAGATTTGGACGATGTACAATCGGTTTATTCCAATGCAGATATAGCGGAAGAAATTGTCGAGAAGTTGTGATGGTGTTTGGTGGTTGGGGTGGAAGTTTGTGATTTGGAGGTTCGTCATTGCGAGGCGTTTTTCAGCGTGACGCCATCCAGCTCCGAAGGTGTTTGTGTATATTCGCAATGGCTCGTCTGCCTCCGGCCTCCTGCGCTTTATTTGCAAATATACACAAACACCTTCGGAGCTGGATGGCGTCACGCTGAAAAACGCCTCGCAATGACGAACCTCCAAATCACAAACTTCCACCCCGCAACCACCAACTAACAAAAAGGACGCATATGACGGTGATCATCGGAATCGATCCAGGTTCTCGCCGTACTGGATATGGCGTTATTCGTCTTGAAGGAAATCGCCATGTCTATTTGGCCAGTGGCCATCTTGATCTGGTACCCTATCCAGCTAACGAACGCTTGCGGCAAATTTACCTCGGCTTGCAGCAGATAATGACTTCCTGGCAGCCACATGAAGCAGCGATTGAACAAATCTTCATGCAGGAAAATGCAAATTCCGCATTGAAATTGGGGCAGGCGCGCGGTGCTGCGATTGTGGCACTCACCATTCCAGTGGAAGAATATTCTGCGCGACAGGTGAAGAAGTCAGTAGTGGGAACGGGTGCTGCGACCAAGGATCAGGTGCAATTCATGGTAAAACGTTTATTGAATCTGACTGGTAATTTGCAGGCAGATGCGGCCGATGCGCTTGCAGTAGCATTATGTCATGCGCATGTGCGAGGATTGAGAAAATTGGGCATGAATTTTCAGGACATAAGATGATTGGACAAATACGCGGAATTATTCTTGAAAAACAGCCTCCACAATTAATTGTGGATGTGCATGGCGTTGGTTATGAAATCGATGCGCCCATGAGTACATTTTATCAATTGCCTGATGCAGGCAAGGAAGTAGTTTTATTCACGCATTTCATGGTGCGCGAAGATGCACAACTTTTATATGGTTTTTTTACGCGCGATGAGCGTTCCCTGTTTCGTACCTTGTTAAAAGTGAATGGTGTAGGTGGACGTCTGGCGTTAACGATTTTATCCAGTGCAACGGTGGAAGAATTTGTGCGTTGCGTATTGAATAACGATACTGGCAGTCTCACGCGTTTACCTGGTATTGGCAAGAAAACAGCAGAACGTCTGGTGATGGAAATGCGTGATAAATTATCGGACTGGTCTGTATCATCACCACCAGAAGGCGCGACTCTTGTCAAATCCGATAACCTGCGTCATCAAACATTACAGGATGCGATTTCTGCATTGATTACACTTGGCTATAAGCAACAGGAAGCTAATCGTCTGGTGACACGCATGGATGATGGTGCAGCCAGCAGTGAAGAATTAATTCGTCGCGCCTTGCGGGAGATGATGTGATGATTACGGCAGATAGAATGATTGCTCCTGAACAACAGGAAAATGATCCAGTCGATCGTGCGTTACGTCCGCGTCAATTATGTGATTACATTGGTCAGGAATCTGTGCGTGAACAAATGGATATTTTTATTCGCGCAGCAAAATCACGTAATGAAGCGCTCGATCATGTGTTAATTTTTGGCCCGCCAGGTTTAGGCAAGACAACTCTCGCAAATATTATTGCCAATGAATTAGGCGTCAATCTCAAGCAAACATCCGGCCCTGTACTCGAACGTCCTGGCGATGTGGCGGCGATGTTAACCAATCTGCAAGCGCACGATGTTTTGTTTATCGATGAAATTCATCGTCTGAGTCCAGTGGTGGAAGAAGTGTTATATCCGGCGATGGAAGATTATCAGATTGATATCATGATTGGCGAAGGCCCTGCTGCGCGTTCCATCAAGCTGGATTTACCGCCATTTACGCTCGTGGGTGCAACGACACGTGCAGGTTTGCTGACTTCTCCCTTGCGTGATCGTTTTGGTATTGTGCAACGTCTGGATTTTTATGAGACCAGGGAGTTAACGCAAATTGTCATGCGTTCCGCTGATATTTTAAAGGTTGCCATTGATCAGACAGGTGGCGAGGAAATCGCGCGGCGTTCGCGTGGCACACCGCGAATTGCCAATCGTCTGTTAAGACGCGTGCGCGATTATGCTGAAGTAAAAGCAAATGGCAAGGTGACCAAAGAGATTGTGAGTGCAGCGCTCACTTTTCTGAATGTGGATAGTCAGGGATTTGATCTCATGGATCAGAAATTATTACTGGCGCTGATAGAAAAATTTAATGGTGGTCCAGTTGGCCTTGAAAGTCTTGCGGCTTTTATCAATGAAGAAAAAAGCACGATTGAAGATGTCATCGAGCCTTTTCTGATTCAGCAAGGATTTATGTTGCGCACACCGCGTGGACGTATCGCGACAATCCATGCTTATCAGCATTTCGGCTTGAAAACGCCGGAGAAAATGCAAAATAGTTTGTTTGAAAGGTTAGAGTAAACGATAAATCTTTATTAATGTGAGGAACAAGACATGAATTACGATACCAGTCTATTAAATTACTTCATTCATGCGAGCATTGTTGTCAAAGCTGTCATGCTGATTCTGATCGGTGCATCGATCTGTTCATGGGCGTATATCCTGCAGCGTGCAACCTATTTGCGTGGCATACGTCAATCTGCCGGACGTTTTGAAAAAGCTTTCTGGTCAGGCGAAGATTTAAGTCAGCTATATGCAGATGGTGGTAAAAGTCGCGGCGTATCAGCCGGACTGGAAGCAATTTTTTATGCCGGATTCAAGGAGTTCCAGCGTTTTCGCAAACAAACGAATGCCAGCATGGATAATGTGATGGATAACACACGACGCGCCATGCAAGTTGCGCAAATGCGGGAACAGGACAAACTGGAAAAGCATTTACCTTTTCTGGCAATCGTTGGTTCCACCAGTCCATATGTTGGATTATTTGGAACAGTGTGGGGAATCATGACAGCTTTTCAGGCGCTTGCTACCGTGCAGCAAGCAACTATTTCCATGGTCGCTCCCGGTATTGCAGAAGCACTGGTTGCAACAGCATTGGGATTATTTGCGGCTATTCCTGCTGTGATCGCCTATAACCGTTTCATCACGGAAATTGGACGCCTGATGAATCGCTTTGATGCGTTTGAAGAAGAATTGACAAATATTCTCATTCGCCAGACCAATCATTCAGCAGCGCAAGCTGTTCCAGCGACGGAGTAAATCTCATGACGCATATGCATCATTATGGTTCCAGACGTCCGATGTCTGATATCAATGTGGTTCCGTTTATCGATGTCATGCTCGTGTTGCTGGTGATATTCATGATTACTACACCCTTGCTGACACAAGGTGTGAAAGTGGAATTACCAAAAACTTCAGCGAGTGCGATGGATGATAAACAAAAAGAGCCCTTGATTGTCACAGTCGATTCATCGGGAAATTATTATCTCAATTTATCTGATAAACCTAATCAGCCGATTACTGCACGCACCTTAAGTCATCTTGCTGGCACGCTGATTACGCAGAAAGGTGCAGAAGAACGTCCAGTTCTGGTGCGCGGTGATAAAAATGTGAATTATGGAAAAGTGGTGGAGGCAATGGTGTTGCTGCAACAGGCTGGCGCAAAAAGCGTTGGTTTGATTACTCAGCCAGCTCAGAATGATCAGGCATAGCGTGTAACTATGCAGGATAAGACGAATAAAAAAAGTTTTATTATTTCGATAACAGCGCATATCGGAATATTGTTATTTCTTGTGCTGGGTCTTGATCATGCCAGTACGAATTACGTATTTGAAAATAGCAATAAACAGGATGTCATTAGTGCGGTGGTATTGGGTGATAATGCAAAATCCAGGATTCTTCCGAAAGAAACCATACCCGAACCTGTGCCTGCACCCGCAGAAAAAAAACCTGCACCCAAACCTCAGGCGCAAGCACCACAACCAAAAGAAGTGATTGCGCTTAAGAAAGTCGATAAAAAGAAATTGGCGCAGAAGAAAGCACTGGAAGCGTTAAAGAAGCCAGATATTTTTGGCAAGAATTTGCTGGCGGACATCAAAAAGCAAAAAAACCAGCAAAAACAGCTGCAAACTGACATTAAGAAAAAAATATTTCAGCAATCAGAAAAAACCTTGCGGCAACAATTGATGAACGAGCAGATCAAAATTCAGGGAACGATATCGCGACAGGCGCAAGGTGTGGTTGATAAATACAAGGCTTTGATCGTGCAGGCGATTGGTGAGAAATGGATTGTGCCAGTGCAGGCGAATAAACATTTATATACACAGCTGATGATACGTCTGGCGCCTTCTGGCCTGGTGCTCGATGTACAGGTAACGAAAACCAGCGGCGATCCATCGCTGGATAGTTCCGCACGCGCAGCAGTATTAAAAGCATCACCTTTACCTGTACCATCTGATGCTACTGCGTTTAATTCATTTCGCCAGTTTGTGCTGAAGGTTAAACCGGAAAATATTCTGGATAATGGATTAATATAGGCGATAGCGGATAGGCGATGAGATTTTTGTTTTTGAAGGCTAGCTGTGTGAAAAATATTTATATGTTTTTTGCAAATAAAGCGCAGGAGGCCGGAGGCCGACGAGCCATTGCAAAAAGCATCTAAGCTCGACATATATAACAGGAAAACACGGAGGTTATCTTGATCTTATTCTTCACCATCACTGGCATCATATTAGTCATAGCGCTTTTCGCCATTTATAAAAACATCCATGATCGTTCGCGTTGGCAGCACATGCTTGAGACGCGCGAATCAGAATTGAATGAATTGCAGCGTTCTGAAGAAGATTTGCGTCAGGAGTTAAATGTCATGGAAGCGCGTTTGCATCATGCGATAGAAGATCCCTTGACACGATTATTAGGCTGGACTTTATTTGAAGATCGTGTGCATCAGGGCATTAATGAAAGTGCGCGTTATCAATTTGCCATGGCAATTTTATATGTTGATCTCAACGATTTTAAAATGATTAATGAAGCACTCGGTTATGAAACTGGCGATGCAGTGTTGCATGAAGTGTCAGTCAGATTGCAAAGTTGTATTCGTCAGGTCGATAGTCTCAGTCGATTATCAAAAGATGTATTCGTCGTGTTATTAACACAACTCGGTAAACCAGAAACAGCTGCAGTTGTTGCACAGCGTATTCTTGAATCCCTGTTGCAACCGGTTGTGATAAAAGATCAGAAATTATATCTCACCGCGAGCATTGGTATTTCCATTTATCCAACAGATGGCACAGATTCAGTGACATTATTTCGCAATGCAGATGAAGCATTATTATTGGCAAAAGATAAAGGCACGCAAAATTATCAGTTTTATCAGGAAAAAAATTACGCCAATAGTTTGCGTGAATTAAAACTCTCGACAGGATTAAAGCGCGATACCTTTTTAAGTGAATGTGAAATTTATTATCGACCCATCATGAATACGCGTGATAAAACCATTTTTTGCATGGAAGCATTATTGTACTGGCGTCATCCCGAATTAGGATTGATTGAATGTGACGAATTATTTCATCACATGGAAAAACATGACAAATGCAATACTGCGACTGAATGGATGTTACGCAAAGCCTGTCAGCAATTTTTATATTGGCGTACGCTTGGATTCCAGCCGCGATTTCTTGGTCTGACATTATCGATGCGTCAATTAAAAAATATTCAGTTCGTTTATCATATTTCGCAAACCTTGCAGGAATGTGATTTCAAACCGGAATGGTTATTGCTGGAGATTGAAGAAAATGTTTCGCAAGCATCGTTTGAGAGTGTGGAAAAAGGTTTTAACATGCTCAAGTATCAGAATATCAAATTGGCTGTGAATCATTTTGGCTCCAGTTTGTTTTCGATAGAAGATTTAAAAAAATTCACGGTGAATTATCTGAAACTCGATGCCTCCATCATTAGTGATATTGAAGAAAATCAGCAGAGTCGGGATTTAATCCGTTCCATCAATTTACTGGCGAAAAGTTTATCCATGCAATTAATCCTGCAAGGTGTGAATACAGAAAAGCAAAAGGCGATTTTAACTTCGCTCGAGTGCTATCTGATTCAAGGCACACTTGTCGGCGAACCTGGCTCTGAGCCGGAAATAATCAGGACATATGCTACGCAGAAAGCCTGAAAAAACAGATGGAGCGTGGTATATTCCTGCAAAATGCAAACAAACATGAGGGTTTTTTTTATGCGCAACTCTATCCAGCTATTTTTATTTTTTCTCATGTCCATTTTCTCCTGCTCAGCCCACGCCATTCTGAGCATGGAATTAACACGTGGTGTAGCAGGTGCTATCCCAATCGCTGTTGTGCCATTCGCCGGTCAAAGTGGCTTGCCGCAAATTCCCTCAACGATTGTGATCACGGATTTAAGCAATAGTGGTCGCTTCAAGGTGTACGATGCCAACTCACTTACCCAATTCCCCAATGAAGCCAGCAAAGTATCTCCCACTTATTTCCGCAGTCTGGGAACGGATAATGTCGTTGTTGGCAATATCACCAATCTCGGTGGTGATCGTTATCAAGTCAATTTTCAATTGCTGGATATGTTTCGCGGCGCAGGCAAGGCAAGCATCGTATTAAATAAACAATTCACGGTTTCCAGTCGTGAATTGCGTGCTGTTGCGCATCATATTAGTGATTTGATTTATGAGCAGATCACCGGCACACGCGGTGTATTTTCCACCAAAATGGCTTATGTGCTGATCCAGAAATTCCAGGGAGCAAAGCCACATTATGTGCTGGAAGTATCTGATCAGGATGGATTTAATCCACGATCCATGCTGGATTCTGTTCAACCGATCATGTCACCTTCCTGGTCACCGGATGGTCGCAGGATTGCCTATGTCTCCTTCGAAAAAGATACCGCGAGTATTTATATTCAGGATGTCGCAACTGGCGCAAGACGTCTGGTCAGTGCATTCCCTGGAATTAATGGCGCACCATCCTGGTCGCCGGATGGCAGAAAATTGGCACTCGTATTATCCAAATCCGGTTCACCGAATATTTATATTCTCGATATGGCGACAAATAATCTCACGCAAATCACCAATGATTTTTCGATTAATACGGAACCTTCTTTTTCACCGGATGGTAAATCCCTGCTATTTACTTCCACACGCGGCGGCGGATTGCAAATCTATGAAGTGAATCTGGCAAATCGTTCCATTGCACGTATTACCTACGATGGTAATTACAATGCACGTGCTTCTTATACGCACGATGGCAAATATATCTCCATGATTCATCGTGTGGACAATAATTATAATATCGGCATTCTTGATCTCGATACCGGCAAGATACGCGTATTAAATAATATGATCACCGATAGCGCATCACCCAGCATTGCGCCCAATGGCAGCATGATTTTATATGACACCATTCATGCGGGCCGTAATGTGCTCGCCATGGTTTCAGCAGATGGTCGTGTGCAATTGCGCATGCCGAGCAGAAATGGCGATGCACAGGATCCCGCGTGGTCACCGTATTTGAATTGATGGGATGGAGCAGGACTGTCATTAATTGTAGGAACCTTGCTTACTCACTATTTCGAGGTATACTTTTGCATTACCGTACAATCCCTAGTTGAGGACATCATCATGAAGCTAAATAAATGGACACGAATTGCAGTATTAACTGTCAGTGCGCTGACACTTGCTGCTTGCGCGCATAACAAAAGATCAAATCAATATGCAGTAAACGATGCAAATAATGCTTATCGCCATGGTGCTTATGCTCAAGGATTAGGACATGAATCTGGTTTTGGTGAAGAAGGTGGACGCATGGCTTCATCCAAAAATATGTATTACTTTGATTTTGACAGTTACCAGGTTCGTGATGCAGATAAGCCAGCGATTCTTGCCAAGGCAAATGATCTCGTCACTAATCCAGGCAAGAAAATGATGCTGGAAGGCCACACTGACCCACGCGGCAGCCGTGAATATAACGTCGGATTAGGCGAACGTCGTGCCCGATCTGTTGCCAGTCTCATGACATCCAAAGGTGTGAAACCCTCGCAGTTAGTTTTGGTTAGCTACGGTTCTGAAAAACCTGCTTCTTCTGGTCGCAGCGAAGCAGATTTTCAGCAGGATCGTCGTGCAGCACTTGTCACCAGTCAGAACTAATCTATGAAGACAATCTCACGATTACTCATGATTGCAGGTGTGGCAATGTGTGTTGCCACACCTGTCCTTGCAGAATCTGCTCCCGTTTATGATGCAGACTCCATGCAGGAAAATGGTTCTGATCAATCCTATTTGCCACCCCAGGAGCAATCCAGCGGATTTATTCCCGTGCAACCCACGGTTTCCGCTGCACCACAGCAAGCACCGCTCAGCATGGATCAGCGTTTGCAACGCATGGAGCAGCAACTCAGCAATATGCAAAATAGCGATGCTGCGACACGTGTGGATTCCCTGCAGGAGCAAGTGCAAGCCTTGCGTGGTCAGGTTGAGCAATTAACTCATCAGCTTGAGCAAGTGCAAAATCAGCAAAAATCCATGTATACCGATCTCGACGGACGTTTATCAGGCAAGCCGAAAACCAGTTTGGCCAATCCCGTCGATACACCGGATACCATGCCTGCTGATAAACCGGCAAAGATGGTTGCATCCAATGATACGGCTTCTCCTGATCAGGCAGTTGCTGATACTTCGCCAGATGATCCATTACCGGTTGCAACGCCAACTTTGCAAAAAGCAGAGAAGCCGATGGTGATCAAGACCTCGAAAAAACAGGGCATTATTGCGGATGCGAAAAGTCAGCCAAATGTCGCTCAGGAACAGCAGATTTATCAGACTGCCTACAACTTCATCAAAGCCAAGCGTTATAACGATGCGGTAACGGCATTGCAAAGCATGCTGAAAAAATATCCTTCAGGTCAGTTTGCTTCCAATGCACATTACTGGCTGGGTGAGTTATATGGTTTGATGGGCAAGAATGATCAGGCGCTGAATGAATTCAGTACGGTTGTTGATGCGTATCCTGACAGTCCACGTGTTTCTGATGCACAACTGAAAGTCGGTTTACTGCTGGCATCACAATTGAAGTGGATTGAAGCAAAAGCTGCATTGAAGCGTGTTATCAATCATTATCCCGGTTCTGCTTCTGCCAGATTAGCTGCTGAACAGCTCAAGCAGATCAAAATCGCGGGTCATTGATGGATCGTTTGCGAATCTCAGAAATTTTTTTCTCCCTGCAAGGTGAAACAAGGACAGTTGGTCTCCCAACTGTCTTTGTGCGTTTAACCGGCTGTCCTTTGCGTTGTCAATATTGCGATACGGCTTATGCATTTCATGGCGGTTCCATGCGTGATCTGGATGAGGTAATCGCTGAAGTAAAAAAATATCAGGCGCAATATGTGACTGTCACCGGGGGTGAGCCACTGGCACAAAAAGCCTGTTTTGCCCTGCTTAGCCGTTTGTGTGATGAAGGTTATAACGTTTCGCTTGAAACCAGCGGTGCGATGCCTATTGACTCAGTTGATTCCCGCGTTGTCAAAGTGGTCGATATCAAGACACCTGGTTCTGGTGAAGTCGATAAAAATCGCTGGGAAAATTTATCGTCAATCCTTCTGCATGATCAGATCAAGTTTGTGATTTGCGATCAGGAGGATTATCGCTGGGCAAGGAAGGTTTTTATTGAGCATCAGCTTGCAAGTAAATGCGAAGTATTATTTTCACCCAGCTATCAGCAACTCGCGGCTGGGCAATTAGGCGACTGGATACTCGAAGACCAATTGCCAGTGCGATTGCAAATACAGTTGCATAAATATTTGTGGGGCGATGTCGCGGGAAAGTAGCTAAACAAACAAGCTTGAAATTTTCCCCGGAAGCAGTAATATATGCCGCTCTGTTGAACAAGATTTTTGTTGTAGCTTTTAGTACTAGTAGTAATAGGGTCGTTAGCTCAGTCGGTAGAGCAGCAGGCTTTTAACCTGTTGGTCCTGCGTTCGAATCGCAGACGACCCATTTCTTCTTCCCCTCCTCCTTGAAATTCCTCCCATTCGACTATATGTTCGACCTAATGTCAGACATAAAGAGGTGAAGCCAATGCGAATGGATAAACTGACCAGTAAATTTCAAATGGCTTTGAGCGATGCGCAATCACTTGCATTAGGCAATGATCAATCGATGATTGAACCTGTGCATGTCATGAAAGCATTGCTGGATCAGGAAGGCGGCAGTGTGTCTTCCATTCTCAGCAAGGCAAATGTCAACCTTACCCAATTACGCAATGAAATTGATGCATCCATCAAACGATTACCCAAAGTGGAAGGCACAGGCGGTGATGTGCATATTTCCAACGAATTGAATCGAATTTTAAATCTCACTGACAAGATCGCGCAAAAGCGCAAGGACCAGTATATTTCCAGCGAATTATTTTTACTTGCTGCCATCGAAGATAATGGGACGCTGGGCGATATCCTGAAAAAATGTGGTGCGAGCAAGTCATCTCTTGAAAAATCCATTGATGAAGAACGTGGAGGACAGAAAGTGGAAGATCCAAATGCTGAAGATCAACGTAATGCATTAGCCAAATACACCATTGATTTAACCGCATTGGCAGAACAGGGAAAACTGGATCCCGTCATTGGGCGTGATGCAGAAATTCGTCGCACGATACAAGTCCTGCAACGTCGCACTAAAAATAATCCCGTATTGATTGGTGAACCTGGCGTGGGTAAAACTGCCATCGTGGAAGGATTGGCGCAACGTATTATTAATGGCGAAGTGCCGGAAGGCTTGCGGGATAAACGTTTGTTGTCGCTGGATCTCGGTGCATTGATTGCTGGTGCAAAATATCGTGGTGAATTTGAGGAAAGATTAAAAGGCGTGCTGAAAGAATTAGGCAAGCAGGAGGGACAGGTAATTTTATTTATCGATGAATTGCATACCGTCGTCGGTGCGGGCAAGGCGGAAGGTTCGATGGATGCTGGCAATATGTTAAAACCAGCACTCGCGCGTGGCGAATTGCATTGCGTCGGTGCAACTACGCTCGATGAATATCGCAAGAACATTGAAAAAGATGCAGCGCTGGAACGCAGATTTCAGCGTGTATTAGTGGAGGAACCATCTGTCACTGATACGATTGCCATCCTGCGTGGTTTGAAAGAACGCTATGAAGTGCATCACGGTGTTGAAATCACAGATTCAGCGATTGTTGCTGCTGCCACCTTGTCGCATCGTTATATTACTGACAGGAATTTGCCGGATAAAGCCATTGATTTGATTGATGAAGCAGGCAGTAATATTCGCATGGAAATCGATTCCAAGCCGGAGATGATGGACAATCTTGAGCGTCGCATCATTCAATTGAAAATTGAACGTGAAGCATTAAAAAAAGAAAGTGATGAAGGTTCCAAAAAACATTTGCAAAAACTGGAATCGGATTTACAAAAACTCGAAGGTGAATATAAAAAACTCGAAGATATCTGGAAAGCTGAAAAAGGTTCATTGCAAAGTGCGCAAGGCATTAAAACAGAACTGGAGCAAGCTCGTACTGAATTTGAAAGTGCGCGTCGTGCTGGTGATTTGACACGCATGGCAGAATTGCAATATGCAAAAATCCCGCAGCTTGAAAAACAATTATCAGAAGCGAATGCTGGTGAGAAAAAAGAAACACAATTATTACGTAATAAAGTGACTGATGAAGAGATTGCAGAAGTCGTATCGAAATGGACGCATATTCCAGTTTCCAGAATGCTGGAAAGTGAAAAAACCAAATTATTGAAAATGGAAGAAGCTCTGCATCAACGTATTGTTGGACAAAGTCAGGCAGTGACAGCAGTTTGTAATGCGATACGTCGTTCGCGTTCCGGCTTGAGTGATCCCAATAAACCCATTGGTTCATTTTTATTTTTAGGTCCAACTGGTGTCGGAAAAACTGAACTTTGCAAAGCGCTCGCAGAATTTTTATTTGATACAGAAGATGCAGTGATTCGTCTTGATATGTCTGAATTTATGGAAAAACATTCTGTTTCACGTTTGTTGGGTGCGCCACCAGGTTATGTAGGTTATGAAGAAGGTGGTTATCTGACAGAACATGTGCGACGTAAACCTTATTCTGTGATTTTGCTGGATGAAATGGAAAAAGCACATCCTGATGTGTTTAATATTTTATTGCAAATTCTTGATGATGGTCGTTTGACAGATAGTCAGGGAAGAACAGTTGATTTCAAAAATACCATTATCGTTATGACATCCAACCTTGGCTCAGAATTAATTCAGGATATTTCCAAAACCGGTGATTATTTCGATATGAAAAATGCGGTGATGGAAGTTGTTGGTAAACATTTGCGACCGGAATTTATTAATCGTATTGATGAAATTGTTGTGTTCCATCCGCTCGATGAAGCGCAAATTAAAACGATCGCCAATATACAAATTAATCGTTTGCGTTCACGTTTAATGGAACGTGAATACATGATTTCCATTACCGATGAAGCATTGGATTATTTGGCAGCGACGGGTTATGATCCGGTTTATGGCGCGCGACCCTTGAAACGTGCCATTCAGCAACATGTTGAAAATCCACTAGCGCAGGAAATTTTGTCAGGCAAATTTGTACCAGGCGATACGATACACATTGGACTCAAAAAAGATAAACTGGTTTTTACACGCGATGAAGCAACGGTTTAATTAAGGAATAACACCATGTACAAACACATTTTATTAGCTACCGATTTAACGGAAGAAACACAATTCGTCATTGATAAAGTGCAGGAGATGATGAAATTTAACAAGGCAACACTTAGCATCGTGCATGTTGTCGAACCATTGCCTGGTTATAGTTACGCTTACCTTGGTATTGAAGATATTGAAGGTCAGTTAATTGCTGAAGCAAAACAATCCATGGAAAAATTAGGTACAAAATTAAATGTTGGCAAGAGTGATCAGTTCATTGAAGTCGGTCCTACGAAAACAAAAATCCTCAAGATTGCAGATGATGTGAAAGCAGATTTAATTATTTGCGGCAGTCATGGTCGTCATGGTTTGTCATTATTGCTCGGTTCAACTGCCAATGCGATTTTACACGGTGCAAAATGTGATGTATTAACCGTTCGTTTACCTGAAGAACAATAATTCGGCATGGAATATAAAGATTATTACAAAGTGCTTGGTGTAGAAAAAACTGCATCTGATGATGACATTAAACAAGCGTATCGTCGTCTTGCGCGAAAGTATCATCCTGATGTTAGCAAGGAAGCAAACGCAGAAGAAAAATTCAAAAATCTTCAGGAAGCATATGAAGTTTTAAAAGACCCTGAAAAACGCAAAGCTTACGATCAACTCGGTAGCAACTGGAAGCAAGGCCAGGAATTCAGACCACCACCAGGCTGGGATCGCAATTCGCATTTTTATAGTTCACCTGGCGGTGATTTTGCAGAAGGTGATATGAATGGTTTCAGTGATTTCTTTGCGAATTTATTTGGTCGTGGACGTGCGCAAGGTGGTGGAGGTTTTCGTGAATATAAACATCGCGGACAAGATCAGCATGCAAGCATTGGGATTACTTTAGATGAAGCATTTCATGGATCAACGCGTACTTTTCAAATGCAAATTCCTGAAATTGATGCAACTGGTCAAATGCATCCTGCCATTCGCACGATCAAAGTTACCATTCCTGCAGGTGCATCTCAGGGACAGCAATTACGTCTCGCCAGACAAGGTTCCCCAGGAGTGGGTGGCGGCGAGCCAGGTGATTTATATCTGGAGATTGATATTGCACCGCATCAGATGTTTACCTTGCAAGGCAACGATGTTTATTTAACGGTGCCAGTCACTCCCTGGGAAGCAGCATTGGGAGCAGAAGTAAAAATTCCCACATTAGGTGGCAAGGTTGGATTGAAGCTTGCACCGAATTCGCAATCAGGGCAGAAGCTCAGATTAAAAGGACGCGGCATGCCAGGCAAGCCACAAGCTGGCGATCAATATGCCATTTTGCAAATACAAACACCGCCTGCGCAAACCAGTGAGCAAAAGCAGGTTTATGAAAAAATGGAACAAGTCATGCCATTTAATCCAAGGAAGAATTGGTAGTATGACAAAACATGAAATCATGATTGTTGCCAATTATGCGGAAGAATCACCAGTTACGCTGGAAGAGTTATGCGAAATTTGCAATATTTCTGCAGAAATAGTGCATGAATTAATTGCCTATGAAATTGTTCATCCGCGTTTGTCATCGCAACAGGAAATGTTATTTGAATTACTGGATTTGCAGCGCGCGAAAACAGCGATTCGTTTGCAGCATGACCTGGAAGTTAATCTTGCAGGCGTTGCTGTGGTGCTGGATTTGCTGAATGAATTGGAAGAATTACGCACGTGCATGAAGTTTCTGCAGCGGTAAATTAGGAAGCCTTCCCCCTCCGGGGGAAGGTGTCCGAAGGACGGAAGGGGGAATATTAGTGCATTGCGATTATATTCCCCCATCCGCCTGTCGGCACCTTCCCCCGGAGGGGGAAGGCTTTCTTGCGATGCGACTTTTGAAACACTTTATCGGAATTCAAACATGAAAAAAATTATCACAACGATTTCGCTTTTATTACTCCTCTCATCTTCTCTCGTCTCTGCAAAAATCACGTACCCATTATTATTGCTCGATATGCGTAATGCGCCGCAGTTGCCGCAGAAATTTCGTGCAGTAACGGATACCGTGCCAGCAAATATCAACACAACCGGATTAGCAGATTTGCATATCGCAGGTGGTGCGCAATTTTCGAAAGCATCGCTTACGGCCATTCTCTCGCATTTGCATACCAGAAAAATGCTGGTGATTGATTTGCGCCAGGAATCGCATGGCATGTTAAACAGTAATGCGATTAGCTGGTATGGCAAACACAATGCAGAAAATGCGGATAAAAATGTCGCACAGATTGAAGAAGAGCAAGCAACATTATTAAAAAAATTAGGTGAAGAGCAAGTTGCAACGGTTGATAGCATATTAAAAAAATCAGCGAATGGTGAAATTAAAAAAGTAAAACCAGTTGAATATCTTGTACATCAAACCAGTAGTGAGCAGGAACTGGTGACTGGCATGAAGTTAAAATACAAGCGAATATTCGTGCAGGATTATCATGCGCCCACTGAAAAAGAAGTTGATCATTTTATTGAAATTGTAAAACATGCGCCAGGCAATCAGTGGATATACCTGCATTGTCGCGCAGGTGTTGGCAGAACAACGATGTTCATGATCATGTTTGACATGTTGCATAATGCCAAACAAGTTTCGTTCGAAGATATTCTGGCGCGGCAAATTGCATTGAATGGCAAGGATATATTCAAGCTGCCGGAGAAAAAACATTATAAATATGCTGCAGCAGTCGAGCGTGCTGAGTTTATAAAAAAGTTTTATGAATATGCGAAAGGTAATAAGGATAATTATCATACAAGCTGGTCGCAGTGGTTGGGGAAGGGTTAGCTGACAGCTCAGCAAAATTGCCAATTCCCCGCAAATCCATTACCATGCCTCGCTATTCATATAAATAAAACAAGCTCAACGAGGCGTCATGCAAAGCAATCATACTGATAAAAAACGTAAATCACCTGAAGATATCGAAAACACCAATCTAAAAGCAAAAAAAGCAAAAATAAAATTATTTGATGATAATCCTTCAAATGAATTAGTAGATTTTTTTATTCGTGCTGATCTGCAAAAGTATCTGGTTGATCAGTATGATATTGATCCGATGAACATCGGGCTGATTCTTTCTCATCCAAAAATTAATCCAGATTATTGTGAATTATCTATGCCTGAAGCAGGATTATATTTTGCGATAAAAAATAATGATCATGAATTATTCATTAATTTTGTTAAAAAATATCCCAATATAGAAATTAATTTACTGGAAGAATGCCAGCAATTGGCGCGGAAAAATAAGTCATCCATCACAATGCAATTAGTCGTTTTAGCCGCGATAGTCAGCACAGGTCAGGTGCAATTTAACAGCATGTCACTTTACGCAAAGAATAATGAAATGGCTAACATGCTCAAATACCAATTATGCGAATTAAAAATGTGGCTGGGCTTTGGTAAAAAACATGCGCTGGATGCAGCTCTTGGGAGTACGCAACGGTTGCTGGGCGATCCTGTTATCGACATTAAAGTACTCAATTGGTGTCAATGGAAATCTGCATTGCAATGTCTTGTAACACCGTCATTGAAGATGTCAAAAACATACCGCAGTTTTTTTTCTGAAAATATAAAGAGTATGAATATTGTTCCCGTGTTGCTTGATTGCGTTGGTAAATCTTATTTGCCGACATTATTTCCCAAATTTTTAGTCTTCATGCAGTTTTCAGATCATATATATATTCCACAGGAAATATTTGTTTTAATTTTGCAAATGAGTCTGATTGCAGAGAAAGTTATACAAGCACATGAAATCGTACCTAATCAAAAAAATACATTAGGCCTTGCTTTGCCATCGACGGTTTCCTTTGAACAAGATGTGAGTGAAGAACCAATGCGGATTTTTAAATATTTGGGGTAAGCAGGTTGGGCTTCGTTGAAAGAACACTCAGCCCAACCTGCATATTTTAATTTTTATCCACCAAAATTTTTTGCCGCGAAATCCCAGTTCACGAGCTTCCAGAAATTCTCGACATACTTCGCGCGTACATTGCGATAATCAATGTAATACGCATGTTCCCATACATCGCAGGTGAGGATTGCAACTTTATCATCCTTCATCGGTAAACCAGCATTACCTGTATTCATGATTTCCAGATCACCGTGCGCATTTTTCGCAAGCCATGTCCAGCCAGATCCAAATAATGTCGTGGCAGATTGTGTGAATTGTTTTTTGAATTCATCAAATGATCCAAATTTTTTCTTGATCGCATCTGCCAATTTTCCAGTCGGTTCACCACTGCTGTCTGGTGTCATGCAATTCCAGTAAAACGTGTGGTTCCAGTCCTGCGCTGCATTATTAAAAATACCACCACTGGATTTCATGATGATTTCTTCCAGCGACATGTTTTCAAATTCAGTGCCTTTGACGAGATTATTCAGATTGTTTACATACGCCTGATGATGTTTTCCATAATGATATTCCAGTGTTTCTTTCGATATGTTCGGCTCCAGTGCATCAAGTGCATAAGGAAGTTTGGGTAATTCAAACATGTGTTTCTCCTTTAAATAGAATGTTATTTTCTTTCTTCATTTCTTAGCGTCAAAATGTCATATCCAGTCTCTGTCACGAGAATCGTATGTTCCCATTGCGCAGATAAACTATGATCCTTGGTCACCACTGTCCAGCCATCCGGTAATAATTTCACATCACGCTTGCCCGCATTGATCATCGGTTCAATGGTAAAAATCATGCCGGCTTCTATCTGTTCGCGCGTACCTGGTTTGCCATAATGCAGGACATTTGGTGGTTCATGAAACACTTTGCCAATACCATGACCGCAATATTCCCTCACCACAGAAAAACGGTTTTTCTCCGCATGTTCCTGAATCGCAGCACCAATATCACCCAGATAAACACCTGGTTTTACCAGTTCGATACCGATATACATACATTCCTGAGTAATGCGAATCAGACGTTCTGCGAGTATGGAAGGCTTGCCGATCACAAACATTTTGCTGGTATCACCGTGATAACCATCCTTGAGCACCGTCACATCAATATTGACGATATCGCCGGATTTCAGCTTTTTCGCGCTGGGAATGCCGTGACAAACCTGATGGTTGACAGAGGTGCAAATGGATTTGGGAAAACCATTGTAGTTCAGTGGAGCAGGAATGGCTTTTTGTACATTGACGATATAATCATGGCAAATCTGATCCAGTTCATCTGTAGTAACCCCTTCTTTTACATAAGGTTCTATCATTTCGAGAACCTCGGCAGCCAACCGGCCGGCGATGCGCATATGCTCAATATCAGTGCTATTTTTGAGGGTAATTTCAGCCATTTATTGCCTTAACTATTGTTGTTCATTCGGGGAGTCTATGGTATAAAGGCGTGCTTTATTAAGCAATCACTTAAATTTAATTTTTATAGTAAATAACAGTCCACACGCGTATTACAACTTTTTACTGGGTGCCAACATCTTCTGATGAAGACAAGGTTGGTGAAAAGGATGCGCGGAGGCTTAACCCGAGAGGAAAGAAAGATGCAAGTATCCATGCAAGACATGTTAAAAGCTGGCGTTCATTTTGGCCACCAAACCCGTTACTGGAATCCAAAAATGGCTCCGTATATTTACGGAACCCGCAACAAGATTCATATCATTGATCTTGGCAAAACCTATCCATTATTCCAGGATGCCACGAATTACATCAGCAGCATTGCTGCAAACAAGGGCAAGATTCTTTTCGTCGGCACCAAATATGCTGCACAGGACATCATTCAGGAAGAAGCAGAACGTTGCAAAATGCCATTCGTCAATCGCAGATGGCTGGGCGGCATGCTGACAAACTATAAAACCATTCGTCAATCCATCAAGCGTCTCAAGGAACTGGAAGCCATGTTCGAATCCGGCAAATTCGGCCGTATGACCAAAAAAGAAATTCTTGGTCTCGAACGTGAAAAAGCCAAGCTCATGAACAGCCTTGGCGGTATCAAGAATATGGGTGGTATTCCAGATGCGTTATTCGTAGTCGATGTTGGTCATGAAAAAATTGCTATTGCTGAAGCGAATCGTCTGGGCATTCCAGTCATTGGTATTGTCGATTCCAACAATAGTCCCGATGGCATTTCCTACATCATTCCAGGTAATGATGACTCCACTCGTGCTATCCGCTTTTTTGCCTCCACCATTGCAGATACGATTCTTGATGCGCGCGCAAGCACACAGGATGGTACAGAAGCAGGCGATGAATTTGTGGAAGTGGAAGCTGCCAAAGCAGCAGAGCAAGCCGATAATTCAGCAGCTGATCAAGATCAGCAAGACAAGCAATAAGGTGATATATGACAGTAATTATTTCCGCTACACAAGTGAAGGAATTGCGTGAACGCACTGGCGCAGGAATGATGGAATGCAAAAAAGCGCTGGCAGAAAACAATGGTGATATAGACCTGGCAATCGAAGCCTTGCGTAAGGCAGGTATTGCAAAAGCTGGCAAGAAAGCAGGCCGTATCGCAGCAGAAGGTGTCATCATGATCAAATCCAATGGCAAGCAAGCTGTCATGGTGGAAATCAATTGTGAAACCGACTTTGTTGCACGTGATACCAACTTTGCTGCCTTTGTTGATGCAGTTGCAACCACCGCATTGCAGGCGCAGGAACAGGATATTACCAAACTTTCTGCGATGACCCTGCAGGATTCTGGCAAAACAATCGAAGAAGCACGTCACGAACTGATTTCCAAGATTGGTGAAAATGTGCAGATTCGCCGCATTACTCTCACGCAGTCGGCTGCTACTTCTGTCGGAACCTATCTGCACGGTTCACGTATTGGTGTCATGGTGGAACTGGATGCTGACAATGTTGATCTGGCGCGTGATATTGCCATGCACATTGCTGCCAGCAAGCCAATTGTTGTTTCACCAGACAATGTTCCAGCAGATGTTGTTGCAAAGGAAAAAGAAATTTATATGGCGCAAGCTGCAACCAGCGGCAAACCACAGGACATCATTGAAAAAATGGTGATGGGACGTCTGAAAAAATATCTGGATGAAGTCAGTCTCGTGGGTCAGCCATTTGTAAAAGATCCTGATACAACGGTTGGCAATCTGTTAAATAAACATCGTGCCAAAGTGTTGTCATTTTATCGATATGAAGTAGGTGAGGGCATAGAAAAGGTTTCTGAAGATTTTGCAGAAGCTGTAATGTCACAAATTCAAGGCGGCTAACTCATATGGAAATTGATGCAACAGCAAGACCGATTTATCAGCGTGTATTAGTCAAGCTGAGTGGTGAAGCGCTACAAGGCGATCATTTGTTTGGTATTGATGCTGCCAAACTCTCACGCGTCGTGCAGGAAATTTCAGGCGTGATTGAGCTGGGCGTAGAAGTCGCTGTGGTAATTGGCGGTGGCAATCTGATTCGCGGCGCTGATTTATGCGCCGCAGGTTTTGATCGTGTCACTGCAGATCAAATGGGAATGCTTGCAACCGTCATTAATGGTCTTGCATTGCGTGATGCACTGAAAGACAAATCCATTCCCGCTGTACTCATGACCGCTTTCCCCATTCCCAGTATTGCTGAACAGTATGATCGTTCCAAAGCACAGGACAGATTGCAGGAAGGCAAAGTTGTTATTTTTTCTGCGGGCACAGGTAATCCACTGGTAACCACTGATTCTGCTGCTGCATTACGCGGTATAGAAATTGGTGCGGATATCATCCTGAAAGCGACGAAAGTCGAAGGTGTATTTGATGATGATCCTATCAAAAATCCCAAAGCCGAACGCTATAGCAAGCTGAATTATGATGAAGTCATTAGCAAACGTCTTGGTGTCATGGATTTGACGGCTATTTTATTGTGTCAGGATCATGACATGCCTTTGCGCGTATTTAATATGAATAAGCAAGGTGCCTTACAGCGCATCATGCTTGGTGAGGATATTGGAACACTGGTTCAAGCTTCGGAGTAAGTCTTATGCATACAATTACCAAAAACGCAGATGTCAAAATGCGTAAAAGTATCGAATCATATAAAAATGAAATTTCAAAACTACGCACAGGTCGTGCGAATCCTGCCATTCTCGAACATATTCGCATTGATTATTACGGCAATGAAATGCCGCTTAATCAGGTTGCCAATATCAATGCCCAGGATGCGCGTACACTCACGATTACACCATGGGAAAAAAATATGATCCCTGTGATTGAAAAAGCCATTTTAAATTCTGATCTCGGATTAAATCCTGCGACAGCGGGAACGATTATTCGTGTTCCTCTGCCACCATTAAATGAAGAACGCAGAAAGGAATTAATCAAGGTCGTGCGAACAGAAGCGGAAACAGCGCGCGTCAGCATTCGTAATTTGCGTCGTGATGCCAATACTGAATTAAAAGAAATGCTGAAGAAAAAAGAAATTACGGAAGATGAAGAACGCCGTGTTGCCGATGAAGTACAAAAAATCACAGATAAATTTGTTGCAGAAGTAGATCAATTAACGACTGCAAAAGAAGCTGATTTAATGGCGATATAAAGCAGAACGAAGCAAGACGAGGTTTTGAAATGAGTTCAATCCCACAGCATATTGCCATTATCATGGATGGAAATGGTCGTTGGGCCAGGAAACGTTTTTTGCCGCGCGTCGCTGGTCATAAAGCTGGAGTGGATGCAGCACGCAAAGTTGTCACCAATTGTCTTAAACGTCACATCAAAGTGCTTTCCTTGTTTGCATTTAGCAGTGAAAACTGGAATCGTCCCGCAAAGGAAGTCAGTTATCTGATGGATATTTTTCTCGTCAGCCTCGAACGTGAAGCAAATATGTTGCATGAAAATAATATTCAATTACGTTTCATTGGCGATCGTTTGCGTTTTAGCGAAAAACTGAAACAGAAAATTATCGAAATAGAACAATTGACAGCAAACAATTCTGCCATGGTATTAATTATTGCGATTGATTATGGCGGCAAATGGGATATCACTCAGGCGGCAGTACAACTTGCGCAGGAAGTCGAAGCAGGGAAATTGACAAGCGCAGAGATTACGCAAACGACTCTCAGTAATAAATTATCCTTTGCTGATTTACCTGATCCCGATTTATTTATTCGTACCAGTGGTGAATTACGCATCAGTAATTTCATGTTGTGGCAGCTTGCTTATGCAGAATTATTTTTCTGCCATACACTCTGGCCAGATTTTGATGAAAAGGATCTGGATAATGCACTTGCACATTATGCAGAACGCGATCGTCGTTTTGGCAGCCATAATGAGCTAAGTGAACTCACATGTTAAAAAAACGTATCCTCACAGCTGCTGTCTTGATTCCTGTTACTTTACTTGCCTTGTTTTTTTTACCTACGCCAGGATTTTTTATTTTTACAGGCATTATTTCATTGGGTGCAGCATGGGAGTGGTCTAATCTCATGCAGTTAAAAACAATCAGAACACGTTTCATTTATGTAATCATTAGCGCAATTGTATTTGTCTGGGCGGCAACTTTACCCGTGTTTGTACTATTCAGTAATACCTTTCTCTGGTGGCTAGTCGCTACATGGTTGGTGATAACTTATCCGCAAAAAAGTCAGTGGTGGCAAAAGAGTATGATTGCACGCGGATTAATGGGTTTGTTTGCGATTGCACCCTGTTTTGTTGCGCTCAATTTGATGCGTGAACAGCGTGATGGAATTTATTCATTATTATTTGTCCTGTTGCTAATCTGGGGAGCAGATACAGCTGCTTATTTCTCCGGGAAAAAATGGGGTAGTACAAAAATGGCGCCACGCGTCAGTCCTAATAAAACCATGCAAGGTTTATATGGCGCATTAATTTTTTCTGTGTTGTTTGCGATGCTTGCATTATGGTTTTTTCATCTTCCTTATTCCATGTGGGTTTGGGCGATATTGCTTTCCATCGTGACTGTTATTTTTTCCATCATCGGTGATTTATTTGAAAGCATGATGAAACGTGAAGCTGGATTAAAAGATTCCGGCAAGTTATTACCAGGCCACGGTGGTTTGCTGGATAGAATTGATAGCCTGCTTTCTGCCGCTCCTATATTTGTACTGGGTGGATTGTTGTTGAGTAAGTTGGCGTGAATTATTTTAAATAAACAACTGGATTTTGAATGAAAAAGCCAAGATAATTGGCAGCTTTATTTGGCCGACAAGAAAAATAAATTCAATGAAGAAAATACTCACTATTCTGTTCGTGGCAGCGCAATTATTGCTGGCCAGTATCACATTCGCACAACAAGCCTTTGTTGTTAAATCAATTCAATTTGAAGGATTGCAGCGTATTTCACCAGCAACCGCTGAAAGTTATCTGCCCATCCATCGAGGACAAACTTTGTCGCAGGATCGTACCTCTGCGATTTTGCGTTCCATGTATCAAACCGGTTTTTTTGAACAAGTGACGCTGTCGCGCTCCGGTGATAGTTTAATCATTCACGTGACAGAGCGTCCGACCATTGGTGAATTAAAAATCACAGGTAATTCTGTCATCCCGACAGACAAGCTCACGAATGTGATGAAATCACTCGATATAGCAGAAGGACGCGTGTACAACGCCGCCACTGTCGATAAAATCAAGCAAAGTTTACAGAATCAGTACTATCAATTAGGCCGCTATAATGCGCGTGTTAATCTGTATGTCACGCCATTGCCGCGTAATCGCGTTTCAGTGCACATCGATATTTCAGAAGGATTGGTGGCGAAAGTTCAGCGCATCTCCATTATCGGCAATCATGCTTTCAGTGAAAGCAAGCTTATCAACCAGATGGATTTAACGACGACGGGCTATATTACTTTCATCACACAAACTGACCGTTATTCTGAAGAAAAAATGGAATCGAGTCTGGAAAAGATTCGTGATTATTATATGGATCGCGGTTATCTCAAATTCCGCGTTATTTCATCGCAAGCACAAGTCACACCGGATAGAAAATCCATCTTTATCACCATTGTTATTTCCGAAGGTGAAAAATATACCGTAGATAACGTCGATATTGCTGGCGATATTATCATTCCACGTGAAGACATCATGAAGCAGATTCGTGTCAAACCGGGCACAACCTTCTCACGCAAGCAAGTGCTGGATTCGCAAAAAGGCATTAGCAATGCATACGGTAGCAAAGGTTATATGTTTGCAAACGTTGCCGTGCATCCACAATTGAATGAAGCGGCGCGTACTGTTTCATTAGTATTTGATATCAAGGCTGGCAAGCGTGCTTATGTTCGCTATGTCACCTTTACTGATAACGTACGCACGAACGATGTTGTACTGCGTCGTGAAGTGCAGCAACTGGAAGGTGCGCCAGCTTCCACTGTGCGTATGGAAGAATCCAAGCAGCGTCTGTTGTTATTACCTTATATCAAGGAAGCTGATTTATCGGTCAAACCGGTGCCAGGCATCGATGATCAAGTCGATATCAATTACAAGCTCAAGGAAGAAAATGCTGCGCAAATCTCGGCGAAATTAGGTTATTCGCAAGCGTATGGATTGATATTTGGTGCGGGTATCAATCAAAAGAATTTTCTGGGTACAGGTAATACGCTGGGATTGAATCTGAATACCAGCAAGTATGAACGCTATTTCGCCATTGATTACACCAATCCTTATTACACGGAAGATGGTATTAGTCGCAGTATCAGTTTCTCCGTCTCACGAACTGACCCAAGTCGTGTATCGAGCGTGACGCCTTATGCGACCAATTCCTACAATCTGGGCGTGTTGTATGGCATTCCAATTGGGCAGGAACGCAATGCATTCAGCCGATTATTTTTGGGTCTGAGTTATCAGAACTTGCTGGTGCATCTGCAAGGCGGAACACCATCCAATCAGGTGCTGACCTATATCGACAATCATGGCAGGCACAGTCAGGTAGCAGATTTCAAGATTGGTCTCTCGCGTGATGGCCGAAATCGTGCAATTTTCCCGACGCGTGGTACTTTCCAGACCTTGTTCCTTGATGTTTTTGCACCGCTGGATCGTCAATCAGTTGGCTTTTATACCCTGAATTATGCGGGTCGTGCTTATCAGCCCATCTGGGAAGACAAGTTCATCCTGATGCTCAAGGGTAATCTGGGATATGGCACTGCATTTAGCGGTAGCCAGAATTTTCCATTCTTCAGAAACTTTTATGCTGGCGGTATTGATTCTGTCCGTGCTTATCAGGCTTATACATTAGGGCCAAAGGATTCGAGATATAAGGCATTTGGCGGTAACATGCTAGCCGATGCCAGCATTAACCTCATTTTCCCGAATTATATTACAGACAATTTGCGTACCAGTTTCTTTCTGGATGCGGGTAATGTTTATACCTCATACAGCAATCTGCAGTTTGGTGGTGCAAGCACCAATGCAGGTCCCATCCGTTATTCTGCTGGTGTGGAAGCTGACTGGATTACACCATTTGGTCCAGTTTCAATCAGCTTTGGTCAGCCACTCAATTCACGCAAGGGTGACGTGGTGGAAAGATTCCAGTTCAATTTGGGAGCAAATTTCTAGGTAACATTATGTCCTGTTTGAACACGCGCAATAAACATGGCATGATTGCGTTTGTTGTTGGGGATGCTGGGTGCTTTTAATACTGATGACCGCTGCACTCCATCGACGCCTTGTGGTAACTGTTTGTTTATAAGGAAAATGATTAATTAATCTTATTTGGAGAACATCATGAAGATTTTGAAGAAAGTTGGGATTTTGGCAGGTGTGTTTTTAATGGCTGCAGGCGTTGGTGTTTGTCAGGCACAAAGTACACCGGCAGACATTAAGGTGGCAGTGGTTAATGTTCAGCAAGTATTGCAACAGTCACCACGTGTTACCCAATTAAGCAAGAAACTGGAAGCTGATTTCAAAGATCGTCAGGCAAAGATTGGCGATGAACAGAAAGCCCTTCAGGATCTGATGGACAAGTACAAGCAGGAATCTCCAACCATGGCACAAAAAGATAAAGATGCCATGCAAAAGAAGATTACCACTGATCGTTCTGCATTAGTTGCCAAGGTTGTTGCTTACCAGCAAGACTTGCAGAAACAGCAAACCAAAATCATGCAAGGCGTGTTAAGTGACTTGAATGGTATTGTGACCAATATTGCAAAAGGCCAGAATTTTGGATTGGTACTGGATGCACAAGCTGTTATTTACTCAGCAAATGGCACAGACATTACCAAAGATGTTGCCAAGCAGTTTAATGCTTTAAAAAGCTAAACCTTTCACGGGTTAAAAAAATCGAATCTCCCCCTTTATGGGGGAGATTTTTTTATAAGAGTTAGAAGAATAGAAATGAAATCGCATAAAGAATATACATTAATGGATTTAACAGCAGGCCTGGATGTTCAAATCAAGGGTGATCCACATTGTCTGATTACAGGAATCAGTCCTATTCAGCAATCGCAATCTGGCCATATTACATTTTTAACGAATTCAGTTTTATCCAGTTCGCTTTACCGCAAATATCTCGCTGAAACCAAAGCATCGGCAGTGATCCTCACAGAAGCGGATGCATCGAATTGTAAAGTGAATGCAATCATTAGTGCTGATCCTTATTTCACCTATGCAAAAATCGCAGCGTATTTTTCCTGTTTACCGACTAGTGAAGCCGGCATCCATGCAAGTGCTGTCATTGGCAAGAATACAAAGATTGATCCCACAGCATGCATTGCTGCGAATTGCGTGATTGGTGATGATGTCATTATCGCAGCCCACGTTGTGATTGGTGCGGGTTCAGTATTAGGCAATGGTGTTGAAATTGGTGAAGCAACAAAACTGGATGCCAATGTCACGCTTTATCATCATGTCAAAATTGGTGCGCGAGGTGTGATTTCAAGTGGTGTTGTTATCGGCAGTGATGGTTTTGGTTTTGCCAATCAGAAAGGTGTGTGGCACAAAGTACCGCAACTTGGCAGTGTGCAAATTGGTGATGATGTCGAAATTGGAGCGAATACCACCATTGATCGAGGTGCAATTGAAAATACCGTCATTGGCAATGGTGTGAAACTGGATAATCAGATTCAGATTGGACATAACGTGGTGATAGGTGATCACACCATTATTGCAGGTTGTGTCGGCATTGCTGGCAGTGCAGTGATTGGCAAATACTGCATGATTGGTGGCAGGGCAAGCATCATTGGTCATATCAGCATTTGTGATAGGGCGATTATTACTGCAGCAACAGGCGTGAATAAATCCATTACCGAACCTGGTATGTATTCTTCAGGCATTGTGGGTGTGACAACCAATGAAGAGTTTCGCAAAAACAATGCACGTTTTCATCGGTTAGATAATCTGGTGGAACGTGTAAAAAAATTAGAAACTATATTTAGGCGTACTGAGGAATGAAATTGGCCACGTGTTTGACTGCAGGAAGAATAAAGTTTTTTGCAAATAAAGCGCAGGAGGCCGGAGGCCGACGAGCCATTGCAAAAAACTTTATTCTTCCTGCAGTCAAACACGTGGCCAATTGCATCCTCAGTACGCTTACAAAACAAAAAGAGAAAGAATAATGAAATATGTTATGGACATTCATGAAGTTTTAAAATTTTTACCGCATCGTTATCCATTTTTATTAATTGATAGAGTGATTGATATTCAGCTCGGCAAATCATTAGTCGCGTTGAAAAATGTTACCGTCAATGAAATGTTTTTCTCCGGTCATTTTCCTGAACGTCCAGTCATGCCTGGCGTTTTGATTCTTGAAGCCATGGCGCAAGCTGGTGGTGTTCTTGCATATAAATCCACAAATACCAGTCCTGAAGATGGAACGCTGTATTATTTTGCAGGAGTGGATAAAGCGCGTTTTCGTCGTGTGGTTGAACCTGGTGATCAATTGCGTCTGGAAGTGAAATTATTACGTTCCAAACGTAACGTGTGGGTACTTTCAGGTTCAGCCTATGTTGATGATGAGCTAGTGTGTTCAGCGGAATTAATGAGTGCATCCAAATGAAGAGGTTAAACCCGTGATTCATAAAACTGCGATAATTGATCCTTCTGCAAAGATTGGAAATAACGTCCAGATTGGACCTTATTCTGTGATTGGCGCGGAAGTGGAAATTGGTGAAGGAACATGGATTGGGCCGCATGTTGTGATAAATGGGCCTACGATTATCGGACGGGAAAACAGGATTTATCAATTTGCATCAGTTGGTGAAGTGACTCAGGATTTGAAATTTAATGGTGAACGCACTTTTTTGAAAATCGGCGATCGCAATGTCATTCGTGAGTTTTGCACACTGAATCGCGGCACCACTCAGGATACACAAATCGGCAATAATAATTTATTCATGGCTTATGTGCATATTGCGCATGACTGTGTGGTTGGCAGTCACGTGATATTTTCCAATAATGCTTCTCTCGCAGGACATGTCACCGTCGAAGATCACGTGATTCTTGGCGGATTTTCTGGTGTATATCAATTTTGTCGTGTGGGTGCGCATAGTTTTGTTTCCACTAATTCTGTTGTTATTAAAGATGTGCCACCATTTGTAAAAGTATCTGGTTATTATGCCAAACCATACGGATTAAATACTGTTGGTTTGCAGCGTCGCGGTTTTACTGAAAATGTTATTACTGAATTACGTCAGGCTTATAAAATTATTTATCGCAATGGATTAACTGTTGCAAAAGCGATAGAAGAATTAACCAAAATGGAAACCGTAGAAGTCAGGGACATGATTCAATTCATACAAACATCCAATTCCGGCATTGTACGCTGAGGTTCAATTGGAAAATCTTCCCTTAAAAAAAATTGGCATTCTCGCAGGAGAAGCATCCGGTGATTTATTGGGTGCGAAATTAATTTATGCCTTGCGTGAACATTATCCGCACTTGCAGATTGAAGGCATCGGTGGTGCTGCCATGATGGCTGCAGGTTGCAATAGTTTATTTGATATCGAACGTTTGGCAGTGATGGGTTTTATTGAGCCGCTGATGCGTTTACCCGATTTAATCAGGTTGCGTCATGATTTATTGCAGCATTTTCTGAAAAATCCACCGGATGTTTTTATTGGTATTGATGCACCGGATTTTAATCTCGGTCTTGAATTGAAATTAAGACAAGCTGGTATTCCAGTTGTGCATTACGTCAGTCCGAGTGTGTGGGCATGGCGTCAATATCGTGTGCACAAGATTGCAAAAGCAGTGGATTTGATGCTGACATTATTACCGTTTGAAGCAAAATTTTATGAGCAATATAAAGTGCCAGTGCGTTATGTCGGACATCCATTGGCAGCGCAAATCCCATTGCATCCAGACAAGGCAGAAGCGCGTCGTGCTTTGTGTATTGATGAAAAGCAAACGTATATTGCCTTGTTGCCTGGCAGTCGTCGTCAGGAAATTCGTTATATGGCAGAACCATTTTTACGTGCTGCGCACAAAGCCTGGCAAGCGCGACCCCATTTGCGTTTTTTAACAGCGCATGTGAATGAGCAGCGTTATCAGGAATTTTACGAATGTTATAAAAAATTCACACCGGATTTGCCGCTGGAATTTTTCACACGCCGTTCGCAGGATATAATGGCGGCAGCAGATGTTGTTGTCGTGACATCAGGAACATCAACACTGGAAACCATGTTATATAAACGCCCGATGATTATTGCGTATCGCATGTCGCGCTTAACACATCTTCTCGCGAAAATACTCGTAAAAATTCCCTATGTTGGTTTGCCGAATTTGCTCGCAGGCGAATGGCTGGTGCCGGAATTAATTCAGGATGCAGCGAATCCTGATGCTATTTGCCAGCATATTTTTGATTATCTTGATCATCCTGAGAAAGTTCAGAAATTAATTGAACGCTTCACGCAATTGCATCTGGAGTTACGCGCAGATACTGCGCGCGAGATCTCCGATGCGATTTTGAATTTGAAGAGTGCACAAACTTATTGAGATATCCTTCGCGCAAAAGCAAAAAAACCGCGCTCAGTATCTGATATATCCCCACGAAATTCGCAGCGCATGCAAATTTCGTGGGGATATATCAGTGAAGGGTTCCGCAAAAAATATGTTGCTCAGGCAAACCCGGGTTGATGGTTTTCAGGGACGGACATCCTGTCCTCGGCTCTCCTTGCCTCCTGGCCGAGACGCCCTGAAAACCATCAACCCGGGTTTGCCTGAGCAACATATTTTTGCCGGAACCTGAAAAGATCAGTTAGAAACTTCACAAAAAGCTTGCCAGGTTTTTGGGTGGGTTTTGTAACAGGTCTCTCAGGATCAAATGGCATGATGTGTGTCATGGGGAAATATATTGCTTTCAAAGCGACTGCATTCCAGGATGGAATGCTAAACGCCATGGATGGCGTGTTTGGAGCGATGAAAGCAATATATTTCCCCATGACACACATCATGCCATTTGATCCTACAAAGAAAGCGGGTTTGCGTTTAGATGGTGGTATCGCAGCTGAAGTAATATTCAGGTTTTTCTCCATCCATTGATAATAAAAAGCTAGAATATTTGTAATTTGATAACGAAAGTGATCTGTAATTACAAGAACTGAATTTGAATGTAGATATAATCTCATCTCGCCGGTTTTTTTGCGTAAAAAGTTAATATCCTGCTAGCAGGTGGAATTGGGTTGGCCATGCTGAATGCTTATGGCTTCATCTGCAGTGATAATTAATTCATGAAATAAGGGAAGAATAGCTTTTGCATTTAAATGTACGATCAGACACGCTTTATTCCTGATGAATGTAAATTTGGAGGTCATTATTTTTTAATGCTTCTAATTTAACGGAACGATTTTCCATGCTTCACCATCCTTGAAATTATATAGCGGTCGCGGTTCTTTTAATTGGCAACCAAACAGGTGCGAGTATAAACAATAATGTCAACGCACCAATCGTCGTCAGGAAAATCGCGAGTGGTTGCAATGAAGTATTATCAAATAATGAAATCAGCAAACTGATTAATGCCGAACCCATCATCTGAATAAATCCAATCATCGCAGAACTGCTGCCATTCAAATGGCGCGTGTGTTCCATGGCATCGGCAATCGCATTGGGAATAATGATGCGCGCACCGATCACATAAATCGCTGCGGGCAAAAGCACTGTAACAATCGTCAGTGGCAGGAATTTATAAGCCAGTAACATCGAGATACCACCAACAATCAAGAGGCTCGCACCAATATAAAGCAAAGTGCGTATCTCCACGCGACCTGCAAATTTAGTGACGATTAATCCGCCTGCCAGATAGTTCAGTGCAATAAACAAGGAACACCAGCCATATTCAGCTGGAGTGAGTCCAAGTGTATTAATAATCAAAAGTGGATTCACCTGAAAGAATGCGATTAAGCCAGAAAATGCCAGCATGTAACTCAAGACATTCACGGTATACGAAGGCATGCGCAGAATGGTTTTGTAATTCCTGAATACCGTCGCAAATTTTAATGGTGGATGTGAATTTTCCTTTCCTTTTTCGATAGTCAAATGTGTTTCTGGCAAATACTTAAGGATAACCGCGAGTGTAGTGCCGACTAAAAGTGTCGATAACAGGAAATTGGCGCGCCATCCCGATAATTCCTGCACATAACCACCCAATACTGGCGCAAGACATAAGGTGAGAACGAGAGTTGTCGTGGTATATGACCAGGCTTTGGATAACATTGCACCCTTGAAGCAATCGCTGGCGATCGCACGATTCAATACACCGCAGGAACCAGCGCCAACACCAGCGATAAAGCGCGAGATTAATAATGGTGTAGGTGAGGCTGCAAGTGCGCAGGCGAGATTGCCAAGAAAGAAAATCGATAAGCCAATGACGATGACTTTACGCCTGCCGAAATGATCGGATAATGGGCCATAAACTAATTGAGAAACGCTAAAGCCAAATAAATAAAGCGTCAGTGTCAATTGTGTGTAAGTGTCTGTGATACCAAAATAACTGCCAATTGCGGGCAAGGAAGGCAGATAGCTATCCAGCACGAAACGTGTGGAAGATGAGAGTAAACACAAGATAATGATGATGTTGAGGTATTGTCTCATGATGTGCACCAACTTTTATTTTAGTTATGACAAGCCAGCGTTTTGTAATTTATGGCATCTAATATAGCTTTTTCTTATCAAATTCGAAATGTATTCTAGCATAGATTTCTTGATATTTGAATATTTATTGCTCATTTTTATCATTTTCATCTGGAAAATCGACAGGCTCAGCAGGTACACGGTGTTTTTCATCGGCCCAATCACCCAGATCGATCAATTTACAGCGCTCAGAACAAAAAGGGCGATATTTATTGTCGGAACGCCAGGTATCTTTTTTGCCACATTGCGGGCAGACGATCTTTGGTTTGTTGGTCATATTGTTGAGTCCAATGTAGGAATAATTGTAGATATTATGCTCTGTGGCTGATTGCTTCAATTTTTTATATTAAGTTTTATCAAGTTGAGATTGTAATGAGAGAAATCCTGAAGGGATATTGTCGTTTTGGACAATCTTGAATTTTCAGGTCGTATGGAAGGATGTCGATTTATTATTTCATTCATAATTTACTTTTATATCCAAAATGAGCTGGCAAAACAGCGCGCTGCGATGGTTTTTTCTCACTAAACCAAAATAAGCGATAGCAATCTTTCAGGCAATTATCAGGATAATTATTCTCGCGGCGCGGCAAGTTTAATTTGCAGGCATCAAGAAAATGACTGAGTAATTCTGTCATCATGCTGATGTGTTGTGAAGTATTGATACCGAAGCGCTGGCAGTGTTGATCAAATAGCTGAAAGGATTGATCTGCAACAGGATATAAAATTGTTGCTGCCTTGAATCCTGATGTCCAGTCTTTTTGTTTGAGCAAATCATGGTAGAAAAAGTTTTGAATCAGTTTATTGCACGATGATTCTGGCTGGCTCACAGCTAGTTGCTTGTCGACATAAGAATCCAGTGCAACATTGTGATAACTGGCGGAAGGAACAACCGCCAGTTCTTTCAATAACCATTGAACACGTTGAGCCAGATGTTGTGGCTGGTGTTTCGGCCAATGCAAAATACCTTCCAGTAAACGATAAGAATTGGGATGTATAGCTAACAGGAAAATATTAATTTCATATTTTTGATAAAGCATCTGCAAGGAATAAGCAAGCTGAAACGCAAATAAGGGTGTAAGACCATAATTGCGCCAGGCATTATCCAGCACAGTTAAGCTGCAATACCAGTAAATTATATTTTCGCTATCAATAAGAATATGAAATAAATTAAATCCAATCATTTCATTTTTGTCATTGCGAATCACTTCCACCAGTCGATTGGGCTCATGCAAATCTTCCAGAATCATTTTTATGAGAATATTTTTTTGCTTATCATCATGGATTGCCGAAAAATAATCGCAGCAAAGACGCAGGATATCTTTTTCCAGTTCCTTCTTGCTATCGATGCAAAGTGTAGCAGTGAGGGTTGCATGTAATTCCTTGCCATTATAAAGACTAAGTTGCGTGATAATTTTATTTTCCGCGCCACGATAGTGTGCAGCGATATCAATGCTGATGGAACGAGAAATACTTTTGCGTGGTTTATCCAGATAAGAGCGTATGATTTCTGCGATCTTCCATTTTTTTATAATCAACACTTCATCCAGTGCTGAAAGTCTAAATGTTTGAAATGCATCACGACGCAATGGATCTGCGCCATATGCCAATAATAATTCCAGTAAACGTAACCGATGTTTGAATAATTGTTCGTGGGAAATATTTGCGAGTGAAGGTTTGGATTTTAATTTTATATGTTTTTTGTAATATAACAGACCACGGACAGCATAACGTATGGGTGTAGTGAATCCTTTTTTATGTACCTGATCGGGATGTTCACCTTTCACCAATAATAATTTTACTGCCTTGTTAAATTCAGCTTCATTGAGAATGTCCTCGCGCTCATTCTGATCCATGAAATCAACCAGTCTCGAAGATGCGGAACTTTTTTCTATTTCACTTCGTCTCACGTGTGTGGGTAAAGCTAAAATCTCTGAAATGAAGTTAAGATCCTTGCAAGCCGAATGGTCTTCTTCATTCTTAAGAAACGCTGCAATTTGTTTTAATTCATTGATGATGGCAATGGAAAAAATTGGATAACCTAATTCATAGTTAATATCTGGTAAATGACTAACACATTTTTCAAACGCTGCAATGGAATGAAAATCAAATTTTACCTGGGAATAAAATGGTAGGCAGAGTTTGAAATGAGTTAGCGACTGGAATTCAATATCCATCATGTTTTGAGATTCTGCTTGTAAAAACTTATTCAGCAAGTCCGAGACAAGACAAAGCTGTGTGTAAACGCCATCCAGTTTTAGGTTGCAATAATACTGGTTTTGTGGCGAATCGCGTTTGTGTGAACTGGAAATCGTTAATGTATGAATGGCAGCGTCTGGATCGAAATTGTTATAGATACAAGTGTGGCTGGTTGATTCGATAGCCTTTCTATCTTTGGCAAAAACATGGTTAGGCGAGCCAGTAAAAAAAGGCACCGACATCCTGAACCAACCAGAAATTTGATATTGAGAGGATCGCATTGTTTATTAATTATTCATGATTAGATATTTAGGCTAATAATACACATCATGGATTTAGTTCACAATGCAATAAGCTATCTTGAAGTTGAGATTTTCCATGAATTGAGCTGGGCGGGTGATAATTTGCGGAATAAAAAATCGGACGCTAAGAAAATGCCTGCCAATGCTGATTTCAGGAAATGCAGCGAGATCAGCGGGAATAATGATGCGAATCATGCGCAGATTGAGTTGTGGATCGAGTAATTCCTGATGGAAACCATGAATGGCGGTTTTATCTTCAATTTTTGTACTATTACGCACCAGTTCGAGGACGAGAACGATGGTTGTGCGAATTTGCGCAAAATCGCTAAGCCATTCCTTGATCGTATTTTTACGAACTTCAGCGGGTTGCTGTAACCAGTAATGAAACAATGGAACATCAAAACTGCAGCCACCACCGGGAGTAGCAAAATGAGTGCGCAAGGTATTCAGTAATTCGATATCGCGCAGACGTTGGCCGATTTTGCCGCTGCTATCAATCAGGTTGCGGGAAAGATCGTCGAGTTGTTGCATGAGCGTATTCAATTTGCCCGCATCGATGTCGGGAATATTGCCATAACGTTGTAAATTAGCGACCAGCAAGGACATTTCCTTGGCCAATTTGGCTTTCAGGTCAGGCCTATCCAGCAGGGAGAGAACATTAATGATTAACTGGATCAGATTGCGCGAGCCGTAGATGGAAGTATCGCTGAGTTGATGGTCGATCTGGTGGAATAATTGTTCAAGACGCAGGCAAACCCGAATGATTTCGTTTAGCGGATGATCGTAGATGATTGTGTCTGGCATATCGAATAAACCGCAGATTCAGTGTTCCGTGCCAAATGATAGCATGGTTTGTTTGGAAAATAGACAAGGATTTTCAGGGTGCGCCTTTTGCATATTGTTGATGCAGCTTGTCAATCTGCGGAATCAGGTCTTCGGGATTGCCATCGTTGATAATAATATCCTGCGCTTTTGCGCGTCTGTCATGACGGCTTGCCTGGCTTTCGAGGATTGCTTCCACTTCCGTTTGAGAAATGTTATCGCGTAGCATCACGCGTCTGACTTGCTCTGCTTCAGGTGTATCGATCACAAGGATGCGATTGATGAAGGAATAAAATTCTACTTCCAGCAAGAGTGGAATGACAGCAATGCAATATGGCGCGTGCATTTTAGCGATTTGCTGTTGCATTTCATCCTTGATTAACGGGTGTAATAATTTTTCCAGCCAAAGACGTTCTTTGGGATCATGAAAAATAATCTGCCGTAAACGTGTTCTATCCAGAGAACCATCTTCCAGTACAACATTGTCACCAAAATGTTTAATGATACTGGTATATGCGGATGAACCAGTTTGTGTGACTTCACGTGCAGTCACATCCGCATCAATGATAGCGGCGCCTCTTTCAGCAAATAATTTTGCAACCGTTGATTTTCCCGATCCAATTCCACCTGTGAGTCCGACGACCAGCATATGTTTCGTCCTATATCATCCTTTATATTGCCCAATAGTAGTGCATGATTTCCTTGCCCCACAAGAGCGCGATCCATCCTGCCATTACAAGATAAGGACCGAATGGCAATGGTGTGCTTTTGAAATCTTTTTTGAGCGTCATGTGTGTCAATGCAAAAATAATTCCGCTCAATGAAGCCAGTAAAATGATTAATGGCAACATTTTCCAGCCTAAAAACGCGCCGAGTGCCGCCAGTAATTTGTAATCACCTTGTCCTAATCCAACTTTTCCCGTGATTATTCCGAATATCCATTGTGTGATTGCAAATAATAAATAGCCGATAATGGCGCCGATAATGGCAGCTTCACTAGTAGTGAAGAAATGAAATAGGCTGAAAAATAATCCCATCCAGAGTAAGCCAAGCGTTAATTCATCCGGTAACAAGTGATAATCAATATCGATAAACATCAGACAAATACAAATCCAGCTAAACACTAACGCAGCCAGTGTTTCGAAACTCACGCCAAATCGTGATGCAACATACACAGAAATCAGGCAGGTAATAGCTTCCACAAAAGGATAACGAATGGAAATGGGTGTATGACAATAGGCGCATTTTCCGCGTAACCATAAATAACTGATGATGGGAATATTATGCCAGGGACGAATATTTTTTTTGCAATGCGGGCAATGTGAAAGCGGCAGCCATAAATTTAATTTATCGGATTCAGAATGCGGCTTCAGACCAAGATAAGCGCGACATTCTTCGCCCCAGTTTTGCTGCATCATTTGTGGAAGACGATAAATTACGACATTTAAAAAACTGCCGATGAATAATGACAGTAGACCAGTGACAAATAGAAAAACATCAGGATGTTCCATAAAAAATTGTATGGTGTCCATCATAAAGTCATTCCTAATTTGAATATGGGTAAGTACATGCCGATGATCAAACCACCGATTAAAACACCAAGTACCAGCATAATCAAGGGTTCAAGCAGGCGATTAAACTGGTTCAGCATTTGATCTATATCAGCTTCAAAAAATCCTGCCAGCTTAAACAGGAGTTGATCGAGCGCGCCAGATTCTTCGCCAGTTTTTACCATTTGTATCATCAGATCAGGAAACAATGACGATGTTTGCATGGCTTGATGCAGATAAAAACCAGCATTAATCTTGCTGCGTAAATGAAAAATCGCCTGTGCAAACTCAGGATGCGATGGTGAGTGTGCCAGCAATTTCAGCGCATCAATGATAGGAATGCCAGCAGCGAAAGTGATAGCAAGATGTTTGGCAAAACGCGCGAGTAATATTTTTTGTGCGAGAGTGTTTATGATGGGAAGCTTGCACAGTGTAAAAAAGAATTGTTTTTTATAAAATAAAAAGATTACAACAGGAATGACGGGAAATAATAAAAAATAAATATGCTGCTGTAATTGTGATGAAAGAAAAAATAAAAAACGCGTTAATGCAGGTAATGCAACATGTGAATCTGCAAATAATTCGGCGAAACGTGGAATGACAAATAAAAATAAACTGATGGTGACAAGTATGGCGGCGATGGTAATCAGGCAAGGATAAAATAAAGCTTGCTGTATGCGTTTCATGAATGCCAATTGTTTTTCATGTTCCTCTGCAATCATGTTTAAAGTCATATCCAGCTTGCCAGTATGCTCGCCGATGCGAATGAGTTGACAGGTTAATTCATTAAAATAATGCGCATGCAAACGTAAACTGGCATACACTTCCTTGCCTGATAATAATTCGCGTCTAATGGAAAATAACAATAAACGCATGGCTATTTTGTTTTGTGATTGCTCAAGCAAACTTAAACATTTGAGAATTGGAATACCGGCTGTTAGCAAAATAGCAAATTGTCGCAGGAAGAAAGTGATATCAGTGGGATTAATCTTTCGGCGTTTTTTAATGTTTGCCCAGTACGCGCGATAATTCAGCTTCATGCGTGACTCCATGTGTAATCAGTAAATTTCCGGCTTCGCGTAATGATATATATTTTTCTTCGTGCATGATTTTTTGCAATGCAAAAAGATTGGCATCAGATAAAATCGATGTGCCAATTTTATTTGTTATCGGCAAACACTCAAAAATACCTGTTCTACCCTGATAACCTTGATGACATTCATCACAACCACCTGTGCAATGCGCGCAACGTTTGCGTACCAGGCGTTGCGCGATAATGAGAGAGGCAGCGCTAATAAAATGATGGTGCGAAATACCAAACGATTGCAAACGACTGATGGCATCAAGCGCGCTATTCGTGTGCAAGGTAGACAATACCAGATGACCAGTTTGCGCGGCTTGCACAGCAATCGCTGCAGTTTGCTTGTCGCGTATTTCACCAATCATGATGACATCTGGATCCTGGCGTAATAATGCGCGTAGAATTGCTGCAAAATCCAGATCAATGCGCGTATTGATATTTATTTGATTGATGCCATCCAGTTGCATTTCAATCGGATCTTCTGCAGTAGAAATATTTTTCTCGATGTTATTCAGATAATTCAGCGCAGAATAAAGCGTGATAGTTTTACCACTGCCCGTTGGACCAGTTACCAGAATCAAACCTTGTGGTTGTGATAAATGATGCAGAAATAATTGCAATTGATCTGCGGTTAATCCCAGTTTATCCATATCCAGTTTGATATTGTTTGCATTCAGCAAGCGCAAGGCGATTTTTTCACCGTGCAACATGGGGCAAGTATTGACACGTATATCAAGCGTTGCATATTGCGCAGGCAATCGGCCATCCTGGGGAATGCGACGTTCAGCAATATTTAAATTGGCGAGAATTTTTACGCGTGTAATAAGTCGTGCAGCAAAATGTGGAGGCAGTTTTGTCACTTCATATAACATGCCATCGCGACGAAAACGAATGCGACAATGATCTGCAAATGGTTCGATGTGAATATCAGAAATACGCTGTAAAACAGCATCATCCAGCAAGCGTGTTAAGAATTCACTGACAGGTTCATCATCATTTTTTTCATCCTGTATTATTTCAGGCGCTGTGACTTTGGTTAATGCGGTTTCTAATTGTGCATCAAGACGTTTGGGATGGATGATGGTTGCAAGGATTCTATCCAGCTGTTTTTCGCATACCAGCATGGGAGTGATGGTTAATCCAGTATGAAAACGTAGTGCAGAAAGTGCGGCATAATCTGTGGGATCGGCCATGCCGATTTGCATGCAATTTTCATCGCGTGATATGGGCAGCGTGCGATAACGCAAGATGAATTCCGGCGGTAACAAATCTTCCTGCAATTGATAGTGAGTTAGATCGTGATGCGTCAACGTAAAATTTTTTTTACAACAATTGAGAATGATCTGACTGGTGAGTGTTTGCGTACGCACGAGATGTGTAATCAGCGGAATATTGCGTTGATTTGCAGCTTGTAAGAGAGCGGGTAGTGCTTCACGTTTTAGCAATCCATCCTGGATAAGATAATTTGCGATGCCTGATTTCGGTATGGAATTAAGCATTGCAGAATCCTTGTTTGAGACAAGTGCCTGAGATATTCCAGCTGCTGCCGTCATAATTTGGTTGCAGGATATAGCTGGCGTTATTGACTAATTCCGTGCCAATCGCTGTGATGATACCGTTATCGACTTTTAGTGATGCGAGGTTTTTGGTTGCTTTTGGTGCATCGGGAATGCCGCTCATACCGGTTTTAAGTGCATCGGAAGTTGTGCCGAGTTGTATTGCCAGTGCCACGGCTGTTTTATAAATTTGCGTCGCGCTGATAATTTCCGCAAAGCGCGCGCGTCGCGTGTAGTTTTGGTAGGAGGGAATAGCGATGACCGCGAGGATAGAGAGGATAGCGACGACGGTCATAAGTTCGATGAGTGAAAAAGCAGCGTATTTGCGCATGGAATGAGTCCTTTGGTTGGTTGTGTGGTATTGGGTTTGGAAAAGATTGTGTGGCAGAGCACACAGAAGAGGGCGGTATTTATACTGTGTTTTGCGCGAGTGTGCAAGAGGTAAGCGATGGTTTTTTATGCTGGCAGATGCGGGAGAATTTAATTATACTCACGGTTCTTTTTTGACACGCCGACGTAGCTCAGTTGGTAGAGCAACTGATTCGTAATCAGTAGGTCTGCAGTTCGATTCTGCACGTCGGCAGTGGTTTAGAGGTGTTCCACATGCTTTGGCCTATGCTTAATACAACAGCGCAATCCATTTTATTAAATTTTAAAGAATTCATATTTGAATGTGTTCAGCAAACTAATCCCAATAAAAATTACTATGCTGTAAAACAGGACGGGGATTTTCATTATTTAACCGAAATTTTATTCCCATTAATGAATGGCATTATTGGTTTCGATAGTGATCCGCAAGTGATTAATACTAAATGTGAGTCATTAAAAAATCGATTTAGAGAAAAAAATTATCCATTAACCTGGTTTTGGCCACACGATATGGATTTACCTCAAGCAGTGGAATCTATTTTTACTAAACAAGGTTTCCATTCCATGGGTAAATATACGTCTGTTGCTGTAGAAGCAGAAAAAGCGCGAAAACTACCAATTAAACTAAATACAGAAACAACAATTAGACAGGTTGAAAGTGAAGATCAATTTGAAGCCTTCATGCAGATATCAAAGGATGTTTATGGCATATCTTCTGATTCTTTAACTGCCATGATGCGTCTTTATAGCGCCTACAAATCATCTGACAAAATTAAATTATATTTAGCTGAGGTGGCAGGAATGCCTGTTGCTACGCTATTAGGTTTTTACAATAATAATATACTTGGTCTTTATAACGGCGCGACGCTTGAGGCTTATAGAAAACAAGGTTTATTAACGGCTTTAATGATACATGCTGTAAAAGATGCACCTACAGCAAGTTATGTTGTGGCTCAGTTAATGGCAGCACAAAATGCGCGCGGTGTTTGCGATAAACTTGGTTTTAAAGAATATGCCCATTTTATTCCACTTTGCTATGGGTTTGATCTTGGTGCGATTTCGGCATAGATTGCTAATGAATAAAAAGGAATAAAGATGAAGAAAGAATTAATAACCAAACCTGAGATTAAATTGATTGGCTTAACAGCAAGAACCAATAATAAAAACGAAATGAACCCACAAATTTCTAAAATTGGAGAATTAGCAGGTCGATTTTTAAGTGAAAATATAGCAAGCCAAATATCTAATCGCCAAAATCCTGGCGTAACTTTTTCTGTTTATACTGATTATGATAGTAATGAGTATGGTGATTACACATATTTTATTGGTGAAGAAGTTACTTCGTTTGAAAGTATTCCACCAGGCTTGCATCAGTTAACGATACCTGCGACTAAATATCAAAAATTCACTACGCAATCAGGAAAAATGCCAGAGATGGTTATAGATGCATGGCAGCAAATCTGGAAAATGACTTCACATGATTTCGGTGGCCATAGAGCTTACATGGCTGATTTTGAGATTTATGATCAACGTGCAATTGATCCTGCCAATACAAGTCTGGATATTTATATTGGAATCAAATAAAGGTGCGTATGCGGTGTCAAGCGTAACCACACTGCATAAATATAGATCTCAAAAGATTTTTTAAGTGACTAAATAATATTTTGATACGAGATGTGATCGTTATTCAGCGTGATTATGCTTGTTACCAATTTTATGTTTGTAGTTCGATCCTGCACTTTGTTGGTGATATGATATTTGGGAGGGAGCTTTTTCCGCTTTAGGGGTCACCATTTAAAAACACAATACTCTAGTGCGTAATCGATAGAAGAATACGGTTTGATATTTACCTTTCGTTAACTGGTTATTAATTCCATGGCTGCAACAATGTGCGAAACATGAATTGATGCTTTTGTTCTATCTTTTGCAACGGCAAATACATAATTTGATTTTTTATCTATTGACCAACTATTTTCTTCAACGAGCTCAACATCCATCCACTGACCATCATCGGATAGTGCGGTTATACGCGTTACAACAAGAATCCGTCCATCAGATGTTAGTAATCCAAAAATCCACCAATCCTGCATCATTCTTGATGTATACCAAGCAGGCAGGATTTCAAAGGCTCTTCCTGCATCATTGATCATTGCTATCTTCTTTTCAACTTTTTGCCATTGCTTGTGAGTAAACCAAAGGCTACCCCCACCAAGTAATATTGTTGCAATTAGCATGCATAAATTAATCCAATTATCTACTGACATACATAATTCCTTACTTTGTTTTTTTAACATGTATCGCATGATCGCTGCTTTTATCTGGTTGGAACTCAACAGAATCACCTTCTTGAAGCTTGGCAGTCATATTGTTTTTATAAAGATCATAAAGTAAATCTTCATTATCTTTAATGTCACCTACGTGAACCAAGTATGTTTTATTGTCTTCACCTTTAACTATATAGCTATTTGGGTTGGGAGTATTTTCAACTTTATTAACTTTTATAACTTTTCCTTTCATTGCCTGATTTTTCATAGTGCTTCTCCTCGTTTAATTAATGAGACTTTATTTTCATTTTACAACATACGGTGTCAAGCGTAGCCATACTGTAAGAAGATAGGTCGCAAAAGTTTGTTTTATGTGACGAATAATATTTTGATGTGCGATGGGTGATTGTTATGCAGTATGGTTACGCTTGACATCGGTTTTTTGATACCAGTTTTTTTATTATCTCAATTCTATCGGCGTGAAGGGAAAAACGCCTCAGGTTTCATTATAAAAACGTTGCGATTTTGTTTTAACACTATGAAATTACTTTGGAAGAGGCATGTTAATACATGGCCTATAATAATGAAGGAGATTGACCATTTCCATGTCGCCATCGGTCATGGCGGCTAGGTAAATGTCGCTTGGGGGTAGATGCCCTTATAGAACAGGCGGTTTATCGAAATCGATGGCTGATTGATCATAAGGCAATCGACGACGTAGCAACACGTCGTTAAATAAGGCGGTGAATTGGTTATTCACTCGCGAGTGAATGTAATCAATGAGGTATCAAATGATTACTTTAACTTTCAAGGTAGCAATAGATGCTAAATCAGTTAGGCAATTAATATTGATATTGATCCTGGCTGTTAAATTGGCTCTATTAATACTTTAAGAACCCGGTAGGGGCGCAAGTCCTTACCGCTATCAATTCTTATAGAGAGGAGGAAACAAAAATGACAGGAAAATTTCCAAAAGGCTTGGATAATCGCATGCGTGATAAGAATGGTGAAATACGAGAAAAAAGAGGTGATACATTACTCAAGAGCATACGTAAGGAACATCCAAATTTTTACCCTGAATTCAGAGGTAATATGAAACTTGGTACATTAAGGGAGATCAAAAACTCTACTTTTAGTGAGTTAATAAAAAAAGCAAAATAGAAAAATAAGAATTTTAACTGCCTTTTTCTTAAACGGGGATTGCATTTTCATTTGGCTGTATTCTTGTCATGGGAAATCATCATTTCGCCTGTCTTATCGCTTATTCTTCCATTCTCACCACTGAACATACTGTGTCGAGTGTAACCACACTGAATAAATACAGACCTTAAGAGCCTGCTTTATCTGACCAATAAAAACCAACTGCTTTTTATTATCTGCATATTAAGCCGATAATTGTTTTTTAATTTCAGGACTACTATCAACCATGAAGCCATGCGAACATTTTTGATAATTCCTGCCAAAATTGTTCTTTTGGCGGCAGCATTGGAACTTGATGTGACAACATATTAATCCATTCGCTTTCCAGTTCATGTAGTTTCGGATGTGTTGCCATCAATTCCATGGTTGGCAGTGATATAGCCTTGAATTGGCATTTCTTTTTTAGCACATCAAAAATGACGACAGGCTTTTCATCTGAAATATGATTATAGAGATGTATCACATCGTATAAATCACGCGGCCGTGCTCTTTCACTGAGTGCCCTGATTTTTTCCGCAAAAATTTCTGAAAAGTTGTAGCAAAATGATTGAATGTTATTGGAAGAAATATCGGAATAGGAGTGATGAACATTTTGTAGTGCTGGTGGCAGAACAAGAAGTTCTTCGGCTGTTAAATCAAGTTTGATGCGGTAAGGATTATTTTTGCGTTGCAATGGACCAACATAGTTAAGTCGTCCTTCAACTGTAGTTTTACCATCGTTATTTTGATAAATTTCGAAACCGATTGTATCTTCAATGATTTCAATACCAGTTGCATCATAAACCCATTTACCAATATTTTTAAAACGATCAGTTAAAAATTTTTCATTAATATGATCGGCATCAATTAGTGTGTAGTCCAAATCTTCAGAAAAACGATATGTTTCAAAGTAGCATTTTTTCAAACAAGTACCATCTTTGAAAATCCATTTCTCAAATAATTCAGTATCATTTGCTATACCAGCTAATAACCATCCGAGTACATAATCTTTTTCTATAGTATTAACAGGCAAGCTAAATTGCCGGGCAAATTCCATTATTTCCTGTTTATCTATCATTTTATTCTTTCCAGTGTGCTGGTACCCATAAGCGCCAACGAGTGATTAATTTATCAGCTTCAAGTTGAGGGTCAAGTTTGGTTTTGCTGATAGTAACTTGTTTTTTGCATTCATCAATAATTACTTGTTCATCAGCAGCATATTTTTCCAGTAAAAAACCCAATCGTTTGAAAACAGCACTATTGTTAAGTCGATTTGCATAGTTTATTAATAATGGCAAATTTTTATGTTCCGATTTTAAGTATTCTTTTAACATGTCGACTGTCATGCGTATGCCCCCGCCTAGTTTCGGATCAACTAAAAAATCAAGAATGGTGCGTGTGGGATCGGAAATCGAAATTTTTACTTTTTTTTGCCAAATAGTATTGAGCCCAAATAAAGCTTTTTTTGAAATGGTGTGTACCAAAAAATCTGTACCATTTATAGTGGGCTTGCGGTTTCTGGGTCGTGCAGTAGTTAGCACAACCAGCGTGCGAAATATTTGTTCCGTCAAACCCCAGTATTCTGCTGCGCTTAAACCGCCGATGTAGCAAGGATGAAACAATTTGTCTGCAACAATCCATGGATGCTCAAGCGATATATCAGCCGTGGTTGATTCCAGGGGTATGGGTATATATAGCCCGCGTTTAATGCGTGACACCCATCCTTTGTTTGCCCAGCGTGCTAATAATTTTGCGGCGTGTTCTCTTGATAGACCTAAAAGCACGGCAGCTTCATGAACGGAAATAGTATGCTGAGTGCCGCGTAGCAATATTGCTATTCGTTCGCGATCTAGTTTACCTATGCCTGATGGCTGCTTCATTTTGGTACCTTACAAGAGTATTATTTCATGTATTATATGAATTATAGCGCTCAAAAGGTACCTATTTGCAACTGACACGCTCATATTTCAAAGTTGGCGGGTAACATTTAAACCCATAAAAATGTTACATATGCTCTTGATATATACGTTGTTTTTGAGCGTGCAGATGCAGTATGTTTTAAATGTAAAAATTATTCATTAAACAGCAAGATATAAGGATTACCTGTGCTAAATTTCTTACGCATTTTATTACTACTCCTGATATTCTCATCAACCCCGACATCACTCGCAAACGATCAATTACAACCTGCTGTCACGCAACCGATTCCCGTCGCTGATATTGTTGGATTTGCTGATTACCCACCATTTGTTAAAAAACTCATTCGCAATGCGACATCATTATCGCAAAAGAACTTAACATATCTGTATGGTTCAGCAGATCCCAAAAATAAAGGCATGGATTGTTCTGGTACCATTTATTATTTATTAACCAGCAATGATGTGAAAAATGTTCCCCGCTCAGCCGATGAGATGTATCAATGGGTTAAAAACATCGGCACTTTAAATCAGGTTCATACGAATGATTTTAATTCCACAGAGTTCGCGAACTTAAAACCCGGAGATTTGTTATTCTGGTCTGGTACATATGACAAAGGAAATTCGAACACCATCACACATGTCATGTTGTATCTTGGCGAAAATACCAAACACGCACGACTCATGTTTGGCGCGAGTGATGGCAGGACTTATCAGAATAAAAAAATGTGGGGAGTGAGCGTATTCGATTTTAAATTACCAGCAAAAGAAGATACGGCGAAATTTGTTGGATATAGTCGCATTCCACTCACCGCAAAAACGGTGAAACCGGTGTCAAGCGTAATCACACTGCATAAATAAGACACCGTTTTTCGATATTAATCAACCTGAGATTGAGCTTGCCTATCGTCTACGCAAAAATTAAGACTTTTACTCAAATCTAAATCCCTTATTTTCTACCACATCTCGCTCAATCAATTCACCAGATAGCTGCACCTTAAACTTATTTGCTATTGCAATAGCTTTATTAACTTGCGTAATGACTTCCGGATTATTCAAGACTCCTTGCCCCAAATTATGCTTCATGGCATTTAGCATTATTAAGCTTAAATTTCTTATTTGTTGCGCTGTCATATCGCTGTTATCTGTATAAATATCAGTATTATTGCCTTGTTTATAAAATAATGCGCTGTCATACCATTGTTTTGCATACCGGCGTTTAAGATGCTCAATCGCTACAGCCAAAACGCAAATTGAACCTGAATGACAATTCGAATTAATCAAATCAAAATACTGGGCGTTGCAAATCAGAGTATCAACTTGCGATATGATGGATTTAATTTCTTTGCCGGTAAAAAGAGCCTCGGAAATAACACATTCAAATGCGGCGCGAGGAAAGAGTATATATTTTTTCTCATTATCAATTTTCGATTTGATATTATGTTGATACAAATTTTCCAGGAAACCAGAAGGATTAGTTTGATTAAAAAATGTCATGATTCTTCCATAAACAAACACTCCTTTCTTCTCTTTCAAATATGCATCCTTCTCTTCTTCAGACTGCATTTTTTTCAGATCATTCATTATCTGCTGCGGTACTAGCGTTATTGAAGAATGCTTAAATTGTGATTTTTCCACGAATAATTCAAGATATTCAGCAAAACCTCGTTTAATGCAGTGACCCAAATAGTAGCGCTCTCCTTCATCCAGCTGGTCTGGATCAGTACCTGATAGATACGAATGTCGAATCAAGGGCAATTCATGATTATGACTCGCTTGCAGTGTTTCATTCGGAAGAGAGGCAAGTGATTTATTCCGCGACTGCCAGTAACTTAAGGTAAATGCGCCAATAATAATTGCACGTATTGCCAGATAAAATAACCAGCTGTCTTGATCATTTAGAAGAAAATATGCTGCTGAGCCAAACAACAGACTCCAGGAAATATCTTTTCTTATGTCGTGATAGGTGACTTCAATTTTGTTTGCGGCTGAAAGCATAAATGTTTTTTCCTGTCTTGATCAGATTTTGTTGACTGGTCAAGCCCCGATAAATAGTGCAATGCAAAAATGGAAAAATCGTAAGCGTTGACCGATGCATATCGGCCAACGCTTACGGATGTTTGGTCGCAAGACGGTGTCAAGCGTAACCAACTGCATATAGGTCTCAAGTCTGTTTTATGCGATGAAATAATATTTTGATATGAGATGAGTGATTGTTATGCAGTATGGTTACGCTTGACACCAATCTGCATTAGAATATCTAATTATCTCTATCAACCTTCATTAATCATTTTTTCAAGTCTTTTTACTTTACTAAGAATTTCCTCAAAATTAGGTGCATCGCCAAAAAACATTTCTGTCATTTTTTTGCAATCATCATATTGCTTTATTAAAATAGGTTTCACTTCATCAGCAATTTTCATCTTTACTCTATTGCTAAGCTGCTCAAGCAATTTACCACGCTGGTTTCCAGTTTTAGCCGTAATTGGATCATTATCACCTATGATGCCGATATAGGATTTCGCTAAGGTTAAATCAATGTCCTCTGAAAATCGATCTATTATGTTATAGCATTTTGAAAGTGAAGTGCCGCCTTTGAAGGTAATGTCTGGTGCGAGGGAGGGGTTTGAAAATATTTGGTCGAGACTCCAGCATACCCAAAAATCTTTTTCAATGATTACAGGATTGTGAATGTTTGCTGAGCGATTGGTGGCTTCCTGAAATAATTGCGCACGCTTATTTCGAGACAGAGAAAGCAGTTCTTTCATTTTATTTTCCTATTATTTTCAATATGAATGGAATAATCCAGCCAGGAAGTTTTGGCAGATTTTTTTTAAGTTGGGATTTGTCTTTTTGAGATAATATTTTTTTGCATTTATCTATCGTCATATCAGTAATATTATCTTTTCCTAAATGGTGTAAGGCATTAATCACTCTCGCGACATTAATGTTGAGTGGGGTTCCGGGCATTAACTTTGAATGGGTGAATTTTATTGAATATTTTCCTATTTTTTTGTGTTGTGAATTGCCCGATGTTATATAGGTTGTTTTGGACGGTACTTGAGTATCTAATCCGACCAGGTTTGCAAGTCTGGCAGCGCTTGGTTGAATCGTGTCGCCGGATTTTAAAGCGATTGCTTTAGCTATTGCATCAGGATGGGCGGCAAGAATACCTAGTTTAGGATGATGTGCTGGAAAATCGTAAATGCCGTGGCTTAGTTTGCGAATGATACCTTTTTTTATAAGCCGATGTAGTGTGACGGCGATAGTTGTTCGTGGAGCAAGATCGATAAAATTTTTTGGCGTAAAAACCCACCCGCGTTGTTTGCCGCGAATGCGTCGTAGAATGCGATCGCTTGCCAATTTCATGATTAATCCTGTAACTTTAAATACTATTAAAACGTTACATATAATTTATATATTATTAATATAACATTATGTATTATATAAAATAAATATTATTTTTTTAAAAAAGTGCCTATGAATATTATAGCAGGTACTTTGGGATGTTCAATGATTGATGATGTTTAAAGGCCTTTATTAAAATAAACAATTTCAGTCATACACTCATGAAGGAGCATGTATAATTTCGCCAAACAAATTATCAACGAAATACGGTGTCAAGCGTAATCACACTGCATAAATAAAGACCTCAACATTCTGTTGTATGTGACGAAAGAATATTTCAACATTACATGTCTACTAATTGTTGCGCAGCGTGGGTTACACTTGACTCAATTCAAATAGAAAATGCGCAATAAACAAATGATATAATGACGTCGACCGATTCTTTGAAGAGATATTTTATGGATATGAATGAATTTTCACGGCGTTATCCATTATTTGCTGGATTTATTGTGTTTTCAGTGGCTGTATTAGTGGCATTTTGCACATTCCTGATAGCCATGTTTTTTTTATCATATCTGGCGTCAGTCATTGCTTATCCTCGTCTTTTATTTTTCCTGGCTTTTCTTGCAGGATGCCTGGCAGGCATAGCTATATTTTCTCTCAGACGACACTTCTTACGTATTTTATATTTGTCTGAGCTAATTGGTATATTAATTAACTTTATTTTTCGCTCTTAGGTCTACACAGACACGGTGTCAAGCGTACGAACGGCGAGTAGTAAATCAGCAATGCGCAGAACTCGCATATGTTATCGAAGGTTCCGGCAAGATTGTGGTAAATCACGAAGAACATCCTCTTGATACTGGAGATGCTGTCATCATTGAAGCAGGTGAAAAATATTATTGGGAAGGAAATATGAAATTATTTATTTCTTGCAGACCAGCATGGAATAAAGATCAACATCAATTGGTGGATTAATAAAGTGCGGTGTCAAGCGTAACCACACTGATCATGTTGTAATGGAACACATCGTATTATTATTCCGACAATGTATTCACTTCATTTTGTCTAACAGGGTTCCATTTTTTCTTGTGGGAGGATTAGATTACACTCCAGGTTGTAATGCATAAAATATCGTTGAATAAGAGATGGTAGTTGTAGTATTATGTGCCAAAATTGATAAGTTATTATTCCAACGAATTTCATACCCATAAATTTCCTATGACTAATAAATATTTGGTATGTATTTAATTTATAAAAAAATTCATCCATTTTTCATAACATTGACGAGATTATTAAATGAAAAGCTCTCATGAATCATTCAGGCGAACAGCAATGCGGCAAGTGAAAGAACTTTGGTTTACAGCAGTGAAAAATGGCCGTCAGTCAGAAGTCATGGCATTACTGGAACGTGAAAATCTTATTCTTGAACAAGAAGATTTTGAGCATGCTTTTTGCCTGGCAGCACAAAATGATCGATCTGAAACTGCAAAATGGTTGTTGGATTATAAAAAAATTGCTTCAACAACATTAATTGCTGCGCTTAATGATTCAGCAGGAAATGGTCATTATAGTTTTATGTGCTGGTTGATATTGGAGCTAAAAGTTGTGCCAACAGCAGATACGGTTTGTGCTGCAGCGAAAGGAGGTCACCTCGATATTGTAAAATGGCTGGCATTTAATCCATACTTTCCCATTGATAACGATATACAGCTTGCTTTATGCGCTGCCGCAGAATTTGGTCATGACCAGATTGTAAAGTTGTTATTGACTCACAAAAAAGTAAATCCGGCATACTCGCAAAACCTTGCTTTTCGAACCGCTGCTACAAAAGGTCATCTCGAAGTCATAAAAATATTATTAACTGATAAAAGAGTTGATCCAGCAGATCTGGATAATGAAGCTATTTATTTCGCCTCACTAAATGGGCGTTACAAAATAACAAAATTATTATTGACTGATGCAAGAGTCGATCCATCGCATCCAGATCAACGTTCGTTGCAAGGTGCTATTCATCAAGGGCACATTGAAATTGTGAAGCTGTTACTGGCTGATAATAGAATCGATCTGGCATCTTTGAAACTTGATTACAATGCTTCTTTTTCTTTTGGTGAAAGTGAACATCATCCTGAGATTTTTGAATTATTATTGAAAAATCCAAAAACAGATTTGTCCTATCTAAATTATTATGCTTTTATTGTGGCAGCGTGCATTGGATCTCTTCAGTTTATAAAAAAGCTTTTAGCTGATCCAAGAGTGAAACCGAATTCCCACAGTAAAAATCTTGCACTCTGCGAATCAGCAAGGCTTGGTTATTACGATGTTGTGGAATTTTTATTAGCATTCAACGATATTGAATTAAAATGGAATGGTTATTATGGTTTCGTTAGGGCTATTGAAAATAATCATTTAAATGTTGTCAAATTATTGCTAGCTGATGAAAGGATAAATCAAATTCGTAGTGGGAAATTATTCACACACGCTAGAAATTATGTTATTAGTCCATCGCTTGCTAAAATCGAACATTTCGAAATGACAAAATTATTACGTCTCGACAAAAGAATGAAACGCAAAGATAAGAAGTTTTTGTCAGAAGAAATTGTTTCTGATAGGGCCCTCTTAATAGGTGCAGCAAAGAACGGCAATGACAAGTTAATTCAGTTGTTATTGGTCAATGAATTGGAATATATGGACGTTCTTACCTATGCAATTCGTGCTGCGCTGCAGAAGAATTATTTACAAACAGTAAAATTACTGTTGGCTGATAAGAGAATAGACCCATTATTCTGTCTATTTGATGATGATGGCTCAAATAAATATTCTCTGTTGGCACTTGCAGCTAAAGAAGGTTCTCTTGAAATGATACAATTGTTCCTGGCTGATAAAAGATTTGATCCTGCTATAAATAATTATGATGCAATTATAGAAGCTGCTCTCCATGATCATATTCAAGTCTTGAGATTGTTGATCAGTGATTCGCGTGTCGATAAAAAGAAAATGTCTGAAATTATAGAAGGTCACAATCAAAAAGAAACAATTCGAGCGGCAATTAAAGAAGCTAACGCATTTATTAATAGCTGGGATAAATTTCGTCTTTTTATTTTTTCACCGCCTCATCAATTGCACCCGGAAATCACAAGCAACATTCAAAAGAAGGTTTATGGCGTTTTTATGAAGTGAGACACGGTGTCAAGCGTAACCACACTGCATAAATAAAGACCTCGAACAATAATGATAGTTCACTTATTTTTTATTATTTTTTTGGACTTGAAGTGTGGCTGGAAGATTTTTCAAATATAACTTCCGCAGCTTTCAAAATCATCAATATCCTTCTTTAAATCCTGATAGAAGTCGCTGGTTGTAGCTTTACGGAAAAATGAATATACATATGACCTATTATCAATTTTAGCTACTATTGACTCAGCTTCATCAAATTGAAGAATAATATTTAAATCCTGATTCTTGCTGGGTTTTGCTATCTTAATTTCATTTTTAACACGCATCTCCAGATCATTTTTTCTGAATAACACAATAAGCTGTTGGATCCCAGTAGGCAGTGCTTCAAAACTATTCTGAAAATCAATAAACTTATCTTTATTTTTAATTGATTCTCTGTGCGATGCTTCAATAATGGATTTGTTTTTGTCATAAATTGAATCACTAATTTCATTTTGACCTTTTTCTTTTAAATATTGATTACTGAAGACGATTAAATTATTTTTAAGCTTAATTAGAAATTCTTTTTTAGATGGAATTTTTTCGATTTGTTCACAATGAATTACATCCTTAAGTATGATTTTGCAATGCTCAGCACAAGGTATCAGATAATCCTTGTATGTTTCATTTTCGAGATAGTAATTTTTCTCCATATATGTTTTTACCACAGCGAGAACATGCAAAGTTGAATGATAATTGAGAAGCATTGCGCCAGTTTTATTTTCATTATAGTTTTTAATCTCTTGTTGTATGCCTTCCTGTAACAGATGAATTTGTAGTTTTATAGTTTCTCCGCGTCGATAGATGAGTTCCATATTACCAAGATAAGCCTTAAGGTATTCATTAATTATTCGTAATTGTTTAATTATGAGAGTGCGTTCTTTTTTTTGATCTTCTGTTTCATTTGTACTATTTGCAGAGGAAGTTTTGTAGCTTTTTTTAAACATTGTTTCATCCGTATTAGAAGGCGAGTTTAATTTTTTATCGTACTCATCGCGTTTGACTGGATCGGTCAAAGTATCTTTGATCAAATATATTTTTGTCATTTCCTCGCTGGTACCATTAGCTTTATCAGGGTGGTATTCGAGAACCAGTTCACGCCATGCTTTTTTGATATCGCCTATTGTTGCATCCTGGTATACACCAAGGATTTCATAATATGAGGTTTTTTCATTGAGTAAGTTGGATCGTGGTGCTTTTTTTGGTCTGGTTTCCATTGCATTCCCCGTTTGATTTTAGTTATTTATTGCTTAATTATAGCAGGCCATGGTGTCGCACGCATGGTGCGGTGTCAAGCGTAACCACTGCATAAATAAAGACTTCAAAAGCCTGTTCAGTGTGTCGTAGTATACTTCAACCCTACGTGAATGATTATTATCCAGTGTGGTTACGCTTGAGACCAATTACAGATTTAAAAATGCTATAATTAGCAAATTATTAAAGATAAATAAGAGAGTTCTATGCTAAGACCAACAACTGACAGTCTAACAGCAAGCCAACAAATTATTGGCACACAAGGATTTGGTTGTGCATATCAATTCGATAAAAAAATACCTATGCAAGTTGAACAAGCTAATAGAGCTGTTGAAATGGGTTCACGTCTTTTCAAGACTGGTATCGATAATATTAATTCCCCCATTCTCAAACCCATTCTGAATATGCCTTTTGATACTTATTTTTTTTGGTGGCGATCACAGGGAAAAACATGGCAAAACGGGTTATCGGAAAAAGATAAACAAGCAGAATACGATGCGACATATGCATTTGCAAAAAAATTACTTCTTGAAAACGCTAATCAGGAAAGAACATTTTTTTTGGGGCACTGGGAGGGAGACTGGTATCTTCTTCCAGATCGTAATCCCGATAATAATCCAACGCAAAAAAGTATAGATGGCATGATTGACTGGCTTAATATACGACAAAAAGCAGTTGATGATGCTCGTGCCGATGCCATGAAAGAAAACCCCTCCATCAAGTCAAAAGTTTATCATTACACTGAAGTTAATCGCGTAAGAGATGCCATGATTAATAATAAGCCGCGGTTAGTAAATAAAGTGTTACCACATGTGGATGTAGATTATGTTTCATATTCAAGTTATGACGTGCAACGATTACCTCAGGAAGATGTAACCAAAACCATTCAATATATTGAAGGTAAAATAGGTGCGGAAATCATTAGCAAGGATAAAAAAAATAAACCTTCAGGGTTAAGGGTATTTATCGGAGAATGTGCAATCCCAGCTATTGAATATAATTATGATCCCATCAAACATGAAAAAGCTAACCGTAAAATATTTATAAAATTTTTAAATAGCGGCGTTCCTTATATTATTTACTGGCAAATGTATAATAATGAATTAAAAAATCAAAGACGTGAAGTTGATAATTGGTTGACTGATAAAGAAGTTGGTTATTGGCTGATTAATGCTGAAAATGAAATCCAGCCTTTATTTACGACATTACAAAAATTGTATGTACAGCAAATGCAGTTTAAAACACGAGAAGAAACAGTAAAATGGCTGGAAAATTATCAGCCGAAACAAAAGTCTGAGCTGCAATCGGCTAAAACTTCTTCAGAAATCGAGGCATTAAAAATTGAAAATGAATTACTAAAAAATGAAAATAATAAGTTACGAACTGAAAATGAGATATTGAAAAAAAATCAGGTATCTTCAACAGGGTTTTTCAGGGAAACTGGTTCGTCCACACCTGACGTGCGTTTTTTTGACAACAGGACAACAAAAAATGGAGTTCAATGTTTTGAATTTTCCTGTAGCAAAAAAGAAAATTATGATTTGATTAAAACAAAACTCGAAGAACAAAATATTTCTGTTATTGAAGATATAACATATGGAAACCTTTATCGTGTCAAAATCACCCGCGACGCTGACAAATTGATGATAGCCAAAAAAATTGCTGACGATGTAAATCAGGAAAAAATTACCCCCGAAATAAAAAATAATTTTTGAGCCATGTTAAAAATCATCCGCATTTTATTTTTATTACTGATATTCTTGTCATCCCTGACATCTCTCGCCGGGGATCAAGCGCAACCGGCAATCACACAACCCATTCCGATTGCTGATCTCATTGGGTTTGATCAATATCCGACATTTATTAAAACTCTCATTCGTGATGCATCATCATTATCAAAAGAAAATTTAACATACACGTATGGCTCAGCTGATCCCAAAAATAAAGGTATGGATTGTTCTGGCACCATGTATTATTTGTTAACTAGTAATGGCGTGAAAGATGTACCACGTTCAGCGGATGAGATGTATCAGTGGGTTAAAAAAGCTGACACTTTATATCAGGTTCACGCGCATGATTTTAATTCCAGTGAATTTTCGGAATTAAAACCAGGAGATTTATTATTCTGGTCGGGTACTTATGACAAGGGAAATGTAAATAGTATTACGCATGTCATGTTATATCTCGGTCAAAACGCCAAACATGAACGACTCATGTTCGGCGCAAGTGATGGCAGAACTTATCAGAATAAAAAAATGTGGGGAGTGAGTGTATTTGATTTTAAATTGCCATCCAGGGAAGATACAGCAAAATTTGTAGGATATAGCCGTATTCCACATCATTAAAAGTGTATGAATATCTCATTGATTGATATTTATTTGGCAATAAAGCTTGTTAGCTGATCTAAAATAATAAATAGTTTCTCATTTATTTCCGACATATTAACAGCCAACATTTTTTCTCCATCCTGAATATATTTGCCAGGCTTTAAATCTTCCGCACAATGTTCTGTCATTTTCCTGATTAATTCATTTGTCATTTCCATATGACATTGCAAACCATACACGCGTTCTTTATATCGAATGACTTGTCTTGGACAGCCTTCGCTTGATGCTAATATGACAGCATCAGCAGGAACGCCTGGCATATCGTTATGCCAATGCATGACATCAAATGTTGTTGGTAATTTGCCAAAAATAAAATCGTTGGTGCCATCATCTGATAGTTGAATAGGAAACACACCGATTTCCTTGTTAGGGCTATGTTCGGTTTTGGCTCCCAGACTTTCTCCAATGATTTGTGCGCCAAGACAAATCCCCAATACAATTTTTTTCTGATCAATAGCCATTTTTGTCAAAGCTATTTCATCGCGCAAATAAGGATATTTATCTAATTTGAGCGCACTTTGTGGCCCACCCATAATAATCAGGAAATCAATTTCTGATAATGCAGGTAATTGTTCACCACGATAAGTGTGAGTTGCTGAGAGTACGTGACCACTTTTATTTGCCCATGTCTCAATCGCACCTGGTTTTTCAAATGACGCATGAAGGATGATGTGTATGCGCATGCATAAGTCCTGCAAAAATAATTTTGAGTATTTTATGCGGACGAGGAAAGCTTGGCTATAGGTTTTTCTGCCAATTCATTCAATTCCATTACATGTGTAACAAGTGCATTTTCTATATCACGTTCATGAGCTTCGTTGGAAATGGTAAGAAAGTCGAAGTTATAAGGATCTTTCAATATATCTCTGGCTAAATCAGATTGGGCAGTTGGTAAATGTTCATGGTAATTACTGGTTTTGTTATCGGCGATGCCTTGCCGCTCATATAGACCGGATTCAATCTGCATTTCAAGAACGGAGCGTGACCAACCGTTTTTGATGGTTTGCTGAGCATACCAGTCTCGCGTCAAGACATCTCTAACTCTATGAATTAAAACAACAATGTGCCCCCATGGCAATTGGTGCACAGCTTGTGCACCTTTTTTAAAATCCGGATATATTTGTGCGAAAAGACGCATGCGTTTAAGTGTTGCTATTGAGAAACCTCGCATTTCAGGGAATGCTTGTTTTAAATCGTTTGAAAACTGTTCTAAAAATTTTTCTCCCCAGGCAAATGTTTTTTGTTTTTCAATTAATTCGGAACCAAGCTCCCAGTAAAACTTAATTAACTCCGTATTTGCTGCAAGTGCGGCTCGTATCTGGGCTTTTCGGAGACGATCTTTTATGTCCTGTAAGAACTTCTGGTAATTGTTATCGGAATTTAACAATTCTTCGTTTTTTTTAGTTGAATTACTCATGAATTATTCCTTTTTACTTATATATAATTTTTACAGGGGGACGCAGATTATTTTAACTTCAATATTTTCTCAAGAAATATATTCAGATTATTATTATTTTTCATTACCACACTTGACCTGCAAAAAAATCCACATACACTTGCATGATCAGGATTGAAATGAACTCAAGGAGCAACATGTTTAAATCTCATATTTTTGCAAGCGCTGTTCTTGCTGCCAGCATCAGCACCACTCTTTTCGCTGCTTATCCATCTTCCGGTTCCACACCAATCACACTTCCTGCGCCGCAGAATGACTGGCATGTAGGTATTGCTGCTCTATATTTACAGCCTAATCTTGGTGGCAATAGTTTGGGATATAGCTCATTTGGAAATTATGGTACTGACATTAATGGTGTCGTTGTAGAAAGAAATGGTGCGACAAATAAGCTCAGTGATATGACACCCGATCGTAAATGGGGTTTTCAATTTAATGCGAGATATGATTTTAATTATGGTAATGATGTAAATCTTGATTGGTATCATTTAAATAATCGCACGGATGGTTCATTGCCAACTGGTACTTTATTTGCCGGCAGTGCGAGTGCTTTATATGCAGGTGAACTTGATCTCGAAAATCACTGGGATGCGGTCAATCTCGAAGTGGGACAAACATTTGTTATGAATCCCTGCAATATGCTGCATTTGCAAGCAGGTTTAAGTTACGGCAGAATTCGCAATACTGTTATCAATTTCCCAAGATTAACAGCAGAAGGCGATCCGCTTTTCATCACACATGACACGATTACTTATACAGGTATTGGTCCACGTGTTGCTGCCGATTATGTTTATCATGTTCCTTCTGGCTTAGGTGTATTTGCCAAAGCAGGCGCAAGTTTATTAGTTGGTACAGTAAAACAATCAGTTGATGGTTATCATGATCTCGTTGGTTTTAATTTATATAGCACGGGAAATTATCATCAATCGAATCACAATGTGGTTGTACCGGAACTGGATGCAAATCTCGGTGTGAAATATGATTACAATTTCAGACAGGGAACGCTGGGTTTTAATTTGGGATACATGTTTGTCACTTATTTAAATGCGATAGTCAGCCAGGTTGGAACAGGTGTTGTGAGTTCATCCATCAGCACAAGTGCTGCGACAAATTTCAATTTAAACGGTCCGTATTTTGGCATCAGCTGGACTGGATCAATTTGCTGATATATCAGAAAAAGGACAAACAAGCATGTTAAAAATTAAAAACACAATCATGTTAATACTGGCATTAAATAGCAGTATTGCCATTGCAAATACAAATAATGAAAAAGGCGGATCGATTTTTATATCCGCATTATATTTGCAACCTTCATTTGGTGGCAATGGACTAGGTTATAGTGCATTTGGTAATTATGCAGGTGCTGATAATCAACAAGTTATTCGTACTATTAATGGCATCAATCATATTCATAACATTACACCATCACGTAAATGGGGATTTCAGGTCGGTGGGATGTATCGTTATAACGTTGACAATAATGTCACACTTGACTGGTATCATTTAACGGATTCAGTCAATGGCCATCTTCCTGGTAATGCATTATTTTCCGGCAGTATTGATGGTTTTTATGCAGGCGATCTTGAATTATCAACTAAATGGGATGCAATTAATCTTGAGCTCGGTCATCAGATAAACTGGTGTGCTTCTGAATTAATCAATCTGCATGCAGGTCTTGGATATGCACGTATCAAGAATACTATTACCAATCATCCAAAATTATTTTTTAATGGCACACCATATTTTAATTCAACAGATGATCTTACTTATCGGGGTGTTGGCCCGCGCATGGGAATAGATTATCAACATATGTTTGGAAATGGATTCGGAATTTATATAAAAACTGCTGGCAGTCTTTTGGTCGGTAAAGCAAGCCAATCTATTAGTGGTTATATTAATGTCGTAAATAATATTTATGGTGTGATTCCATTTGGCACCAATAATTTTGATTCTGGAGAAAGAAATATCCTGGTGCCTGAATTGGAAGCGAAATTAGGTTTAAGTTATGACTATCAGTTTGCTAATGGTTCCTCGCTAGGATTGGATCTTGGCTATATGTGGATGACTTATTTGAAATCGATTGTATTCTATAGCGGCATTGGTGTTGTGGGTTCAAGCCTTGGTACGCCTACATCAACGCATTTTGATTTGAATGGTGCGTATTTGAGTGTGAGTTTGAGTGTGTGATTGCTTTATGGACTAAATCAAAAGCACGATTGCAGTTTGTATCTGAAAATGCTGGTGAAAATTATAACTGGCTTTTTCTCCCTGGCGGTCCTGGTCTCGGTTCGGAATCACTGAATGACTTGATTGATATTTTGCATTTGCCTGGAAATATCTGGAAGGTGGATTTGCCAGGTGATGGTTCAAATAATACTGAAGATGATACACAATATTTTTCGCATTGGTCGCAGGCATTGATTGAAGCGGTGAGTGCATTGCCGAATGTTATTCTCGTGGCACATTCATCAGGAGGCATGTTTGCGCTTGCTACTCCTGCGCTGGAAAATATTCTCACTGGTTTGATATTGATGGATTCAGCACCTGATGCATCGTGGCAAGAATTTTTTACACAATATGTAAAAGATCATCCATTGCCTGAAACAGAAAAATTGCAGCAGAAGTATGATATAAATCCATCCAATGAAACATTGAAGCAATTAACCATCGCTTGCGCGCCATATTTTGCGACTGCAGCGAGTATGCAATCAATTATAACCTTGCTGAAAAAATTGCCTTTTAATTATAAGACGCATGTCTGGGCAGCCCATCATTTTGATAATACATATCAAGCAAAATGGATACCAGGTATATTGCCTACGCTGGTATTTGCTGGTGAGTATGATTATATTACACCACTGAATTTGTTTACTGCGCGCGATGATTTCAAGCGCGATAATATTACAATAAAAAAAATCAGCGGTGGATCGCATTTTCCCTGGTATGAAAATCCGGTGGAAGTTAAAAAGATGTTTGATGAGTTTTGCCAAAAATTAAAATTAATTTAGCGAGTCAATAGGTGAGTACGCGCAAAAGCAAGAGCTGCGCTCAGGATGACAGCTCTCCGCAACATGCTTACCATGACAGCTCTACGCAATATGCCTCAGGATGACAGTTCTCCGTAACACTATGAAGTTCTTCATAACACCATGCCAGCTCTCGTTTATAACCTAATTTCTCCCAGCCATGACACCGCCATCGACATTTAAAATTTCCCCTGTTATCCAGCTTGATTTATCACTCAGCAGAAATTCAATGGCATTCGCAATATCAGATGGTTTGCCAATTCTTCCGATAGGATGAAACTGATTGAATCCTTCCAGTGTTTTTTCAATTTCATTTTCTGCAATGAATGTTTTATAAATCGGAGTAACAACCACAGCAGGTGCGACTGCATTTACACGAATATTATATTCAGCAAGTTCCATCGCTAAATGTTGCGTCAGTGAATGCAAGCCTGCTTTTTGCATGGAATAAGCAGATGAAGGCGTTGCCTTGATTGCCTGATGCGCCCACATCGATCCGACATTTACAATTGCACCATCATTAAATCTCTTCATATTATTAGCCACTGCTTGGGTGATAAAGAAAAAACTCTTGTTGAGTTCAAGTTGCTGATCATAATCTTTTTCGGTGTGATCAAGAAAACTCACGGGTTTGAAATAACCAGCAGAATTAATCAGATATTTTATTTTTCTGGTTTCGTTATGTATCTTCTGAATAAATTGGGAAATATGTTCCTTATCATAAAGATCCAGCACCATATATTCTGCATTTGCTCCATGCGAACGAAGTTCATTTGTCGCCTGTTTTAATTTTGCTTCGCTTCTGCCAGTAATTAATATATTTAATTTATTGATAGCAATCATCTTTGCAGTTTCCAAACCGATGCCGCTGGAGCCACCAATGATAATAGCCAAATTTTGTGATATCATGCTCAATTCCTCTGGATTAATAAAAAATTCTCAGTAACACAATAAGCAAAATCCAGTTAACAAAAAAGCAGGTACTTCCTGGTGTGTTATGTACTTAGTGGTGTAATTTATTGAAATGAATACCAAAAAAATTATGCAAAAAAATCCCCTGAAAACCGCATCGATGGTTGAAACGATTTATGGATGCAAGTGGTCGTTGACTGTGTATGCCTTGTTGCGTGAAGGTATTAATCGACCAGGAAAAATGGTCAAAAGCGTTGAAGGGTTATCGACAAAAGTTTTGAATCAATGCTTGAGAAAAAATATTGAGTTTGGAATTATTGAGAAACAGGTTTTTCCTGAAATTCCTCCCAGAGTTGAATATGCAATCACTCCATTCGGAGCGCGTTTTTTACAAATTATAAATAATATCGAAGATCTGGATAAAGAATATTGGGGTCAAAAGTAATGACCCCAATTTTATATTATTGTTGGTAACTGGTGGTAGTATAACTCGATAATTCACTCATTAATTTGTTCGCTTCTGTAGGTTCATCCTGTATGGTGCTGTTATTGGTTGCGAACAGATAATTTTGATTATTTGTATTTCTACATGCATCAACTATTTCCATGATTAATTCTGCATAATTCGGAGCTTGCGAACCTAATGTAGCAATTAAACCAGATGCTAATGTATGTCTATCATCCAAACCTTGGGATAATGAATAACCAGCTGCTGCAAGCCATGCTAACGCAGTAGAAATAATTGCTGCTCGCTCTACCAGCGATGCATTATTCCAGCGTCTATGCGCATATAAAATGGTTTGGAATCCAGTTATGGCAAATAAACTTGTGCTGACTCCCCATGAAGTCATCGCCGCATCCGATTTGATGGTTTGTTTTACTGTATGATTTGTTTCTGCGCGTGCATCCTGTACGGTTTTATAAGCTAAACCGGTGGTTGCTAATCCTAATGCTGTTAGTCCGGTAGTTGTTGCAGCGTGATGGAGAATTTCATATAAGCGTGTATTCATATATTTTCCCTCGAATATGATAAATAAATTATGAGAGTGTTGAAAATATCATAAAACAGCTTTCAAAACAAAAATTATGATTAATTCAAAAAATTCTGCTGAATTAATAGCCATTTTTCAGATGATAAATGCAGTATATTTTGCATGTTTATTGGCTCACCATCTGCGTCATATTTTGTTTGTAATATTTTCAATAAATAATAATCCAGTCTTTTGCCTTGAGTTTGTTGTAGCGCTTCATCAACAGCTATCCAGAAAGCCAGTCCTTTAGTATAAAACGCAAGATATTCAGAACGATCACCATTTTTTATTTTGCGATTAATGGTCACTAAACCATCATGAAAGCGATTGCCATCCTGTTTAAAACGTTGCAGCAACGCAATATTATCTGGATCATTTGGCGAGGCGATTTCAATTGCGCGTATGCCATAATATGTTGCAAGACTTTCTGCCGCCCAGCTGGGTTGATCAGGATACTGCATGGCAAATTGATGAAATGCTTCGTGTAATGTGACATACAGCAGCATGGTTTTTCCAAACTTGAGACCACCATTATTCGGATAATTCGTGAGTAAAACATCTTCGCCGGCAGCGCCAGCAAGCGCCATTTTTTCTTTTGCAATACCAAGCCAGGCAATAGAAAAGTTTTCATTTTTTCTGCCAGGAATAATCGTGTTTAACCATTTTAATGCATTCATGTGTGAGTGAATCGCAGGTAATTCGGTAGCAAATTCTGGTCTATCAAGAAAATAATTGAGGCTGATATTTTCGGATGTGATGGAGTCTACGACAACTGGATTTAATAAAATAAAAAATGGCGCGTTAGCACGACTAGGTAAAACGATGGAATTTGTTGCATCGGTTTTTGGGAAAATAGTTTTCACATTTGGCAGAGTAATATTTACAATTTCTGTTTCAGCATCTTGCAATTGAGGCAATGATGAGACGACGGATAAAAGCATAAAACTGCCAGATTTGATACTTTGTTGATTGGCTGCTAACTCCTTGTCACCTTTACGTAGTGGAATTTGCCATTGAAGTTTCTGACAGGTAGCAGGCATTTGCCATACTCCAGATTTAATTTCCTCGACAGCCAATCCATCACACATGACATTTTTCACTTGCGAGGCAATACCCATGGAGGCTCCGCGAAATACAAGTTCAGTTTCAGCAGGATGTTTGCTCCGATCAACAGAAACATTGAGTGTATGCGAGGAGGTTTGTTCAATTTGATAAATGGTTTGTGAGCTAGCATAAGCGATATTTGACGAAGCCAGAAATATTAATGTCAAAGATAATTTATTCATGATGGTCTCGCAGATTTAATTGTATTAATAATAAAAAGTGTTAGGTCAGATTTCTGTATTTCGAGGAAGCCATATTTTTTATAAAATGATTTTTGCATCTTCTCTTGCATTTTTATTTGTCATCGCTCTTAACACCCCGAAAATGAAAGAAGTATAACGGAAATTTTTCAAAAGCACATACTTGATGTGGAAATGTAAAAGATCTGCTGACATGCATTATTCCCAGAAAAACCGAATTTAAACATAAAATAATCATTAGGTTATTGAATTTTTTTACGTTCCGATTACACTTGAGCACCTTGTCTAACTCAGGAGCTCATATGCAAAATCGCAAGGTGATTATTATCGGTGCTGGTATTGGTGGATTTGTAACCGCACTTGAACTAAGAAAAAAATACGGTGATGCAATACGAATAAAAATGTATGAGCAACGCAAGGGTATCGAGCATATCGGGGGAGCACTGGGAATATGGCCAAATGGTTCGAAAGTTTTATTGAATCTTCCATGCGCAAAACAAATTGAAAAACTGGATGCCAAACATAGATATGAAATCTGGGGCAACATGAAAGGAGAAGTCTTGCGTGTTGTCGACAGGAAAGAATTTGAGAAAATGAATGGCTATCCATCAATGATCATCTGTCGCAGCGAGCTTCTGAAAATATTAATGGAAACGTGGGGTGAGCATAATATTGTTTTCAATAAAAAAGTGACTGGCTTGCAACATCACGAGAAAAAAACAGAAATATTCTTCGAGGATGGTTCATCAGATATTGCTGATCTGGTGATTGATGCCAGTGGAATATACTCTAAAATCAGACAAGCAATTTTTCCTGATTGCGAACTGAGTTACACCGGTTATATTTCACTCGTTGGAATTTTTCGTACTCCTGATACTCCACATAAAAATGTTATCTACGGACAGAATCAGCTTTTTCTGATTTTTCCGATTTCTGGCGAGCGTTATATGATTTATGCAACCCGTCGCATTGAGCAAGGGTATCTGAAGCAATATCTTCAGACGAGAGATGAACAAATAAATGCATTTCGTGGAACTTCAAATGAAGCGAATGAAGTGTTGGATGCATTGCAAGAGAGCCTCAATGATCCTGAGCTGGCTCAACATTATCATTGTGCAGAAGTTAATGATATGCGTGTCATGCCGCCATCTTATCATCATAAAAGAGTGGCATTTGTTGGTGATGCTATTCGCGCTATAGGCCCAACTCTCGGTTTTAATGCCAATTTAACGGCAGAAGATGCAAAAGTATTGGTAGATTGTTTGTATAGCGAAGACGATATTGATAAAGCATTGCGTCAATATTCCAGTTATCGTATCAACGCGACAAAACCATTTATCACTCTTGAGGAAAATAGGAGAAATTTTATTGTGTATGCAAAGCCGAAAGATTATCTGGAGTTTGAAGATAAAGTTAAAAACTCTTTGCCGTATGAATTTTTACAGCCATTCTTTGCAGCAATGCGCACAGCATCTTATTTTCAGCCTGTATCATTGGCTGCGAAGATTAAAAAAGTCAGTGAGATTTGCGCATCAGGAAATGAAGCATACGTAAATTCTGAACCTCAACAAGATTTCATAATGAGTAAATTATAAAAAGGTGTAATGCCACATTAGCCTACAAATTTTCTGATTAGATCAGCATTTTTCTCGACTAGCACATAAGAAGCGTGATGTGTCAAATGAGCGAAATCCCACGTGACGATTTCATCGCGCTTTGTTCCAACTCTGACGAGACATTTTGTCTCTGAGCAAAATGTTTTGACGGGAGATAAATAAGCGACACCCCATGTTTTTGCCAATTCTGCGAGATGTTTATCCAGAGTAAATGTTTCCGGGCTTGGTGCAAGCATCTCAGGAATTTTGTATGGATAAAGATTATAGGCTTTCATTAATTTTGCCGGTAAACCCTCAATTCCCCATCTTGGCAATGGACCAAGTATGATCGTTTTATTACGATAATCTTTTAATTCATGATCAAATAGAAATTGCATTTGTTGTAAATGCTCATCCAGTAAATAAAAACCACCGATAATAATCACATCAGGATGGATTTTATTTATATCATTGAATGCAGCGGTAATACCTTTCTTGCAAAAATTAGTAGCAAATTTTCTTGCGGGTAAACATCCATCCACCACTCTTTGCACGATATTATTTTTGCCGAAATGTTTTACTAATCCCGGAATGAGTGAAGCAGCATTGGAATCACCAATCACCATGATACGTTTTGTGGGATTGAGTGCTTCCCTGGATTGACACAATTGGAAAGGATGACCGGGTGTGATATTTCTTTCGCTTAACCAGCAACCTGGATGAGTGGAAAATTCATTGTAGTAAGGTTTTTTTTCATCCCAGTAATTCATTTCCACAATTTTACTGAATCTAGCAAAACGAAATTCAGCACCATTGGTTTGATAAAAATAAACTTCTGTCATTAACAGACAGAGAAACACAGAAGTTAATATTGGAAAAAACTTTCGTGCGGGGGAAATACTTGTTTTACGCGCTGGTTTGCCAATCAGATAATAAGTGGCAATTGCCAATGCGAAAGTCAGGATAATCCAGATAATCTTTTCATATTCAGCAGAATCTGGCTGATGGATTTTCGAAAATGCAAATATCGGGAAATGCCAAAGATATAATTCATAAGATATCAAACCCACGCACACGAATAGCCTGCTGGCTAATATGGAGGAAACCCAGCCTTTTTGCTTGCCAAACCAGATGAGTAACATCGTGCCGATAACAGGCAGTAATGTGATAAAAGATGGATGTCGTGTTTTGGCAGTGAAATAAATAATGGAACCTATCACCAATATCAGACCAATTGCAGGCATGATTGCATGTAATAATTTTGATTGTGTCTTGAAGCCATTCATTTCAAGATTTGCCAATAATGCACCAGCCAGCAATTCCCAACCTCTCATGGGTAAAAGATAAAAAGCAGCGCTTGCATATTTGCGGCAATATATTTGTGCTGCAAGCAGTGAAAGCAGAAATAAGGCGGTGATGGAATGTGTGGCGTATTTTCTGCCGTATTTCCATAGCAATATGAGAATTGCTGGAAATAAAAAATAAAATTGTTCTTCGATGGAAAGTGACCAGGTATGCAGAAATGGTTTGAGTGCGCTTGGTTCTGCCCAATAACTATCTTCGCGCCAGAACCAGATATTCGAATCAAAAAAAAGTGAAGAGAGCACAGAAGCAGAATATTCTTTCATGCTTTTTGGCATCATGAAAACATAAGCTAGTGGGATCGAAGCTAGCATCACGGTAAATAATGGTGGCAAGATGCGTCGCGCACGTCTTTCATAAAATTTCAAATAACTGAATGTGCCTGACTTTATTTCATTCAATATGATGCTGGTGATCAGATAACCGGAAATGACAAAAAATATATCGACGCCGATATAGCCACCTTTCAGAAAATATTTGCCATGCAGCATAAATTTTGCATGATATAAAATGACTGCCATGACAGCGATCGCGCGCAGGCCATCAATTTCCGGGCGATATTTGATTGAAAGCATGTGTTAGTCCATTGCACTTAAAAAATCTGCGTGTATGATGCGTGAACATGTAGCTGTTGACAATATTTTTTATGAACGATTTTATATAAATCAGACAGGAAATTTTTATGAATTTATTCGTGATTTATGTCGGTGGCAAGACAGAAACGTCATTAATTGAAGTACATGACATTCATTTTGCCTTGGGTGATAAAATTGAAGACACATATGACCAAATCAGAAATCAGTGGTGGGGAACGCCAAAAAGCCTGCATCTGGATGCGTGGGGAATACTGAAAAGCGTCGATCAATATAATTTGATATTAAAATCTGAGCCTTATTCGGGTGATGACAAATTATATTTCATTAACCTCGGTGGTTATGATTTTTCTGAATTTACTGAATTGCACAAGAATATGTTTGTTATTGCAGCAAATGAAAGTGAAGCGAAAATAAAAGCCAAGACAACGATTGCTGATTGGCGTGTGCCGCATAAGGATAATTTGTATGATGTTGATGCGTGTGTGAATGTGCATGAGTTGTTAAAACACAAAGGATTGCATATTCATCTTGAGCATACCATGCAACCTGCCCAGTTTGAGTTTGTTTGCAAATATGTGCCGATAGGGTGAGATTTGACTAGTAATGAATGATATCGTGTATAACTGCGATTTTATTAGTACGATTCCTGTATCCATGTTCCTGATTGGCATTAAATCGTAAACCATCTCCTTTGTTTAATGACTGCCATTTTCCATTGGCTAGCACTTCCATTTTTCCTTCCGCCACGATCACATGTTCAATGACGCCATTCTGATGTGGTGGTGATAAGTGTTCGCATAGAGGTAGTAATTCGATAATAAAAATTTCAGAGTTCAGTTGTGCATCAAATGGAAATAATGTTTTGACACGAATTTTTTCATCAGCTGGATGCAGTTGTCTGGTTTTGCCACCGTGTTTCATCTGATGTGATGAGATATCAATATTTTCGATGAAGGAAGAAAATGACGTATCGAAACCACTCGCAATTTTCCATAGCGTGGCAATCGTGGGGCTGGATTCTTCACGCTCGATTTGCCCCAGCATGGCTTTGCTGACACCAGTTTTTTCTGCAGCCATATCCAGGCTCCAGCCTTTTTCGCGACGTAATTGCTTTAGAGTGAGCGAGATACGTTTGTTTAGCTGTTTCATCGATATTTCCTGATAATAGTATTGTGCGTTATAGCATACAGAAGATTTTGAATGGATTATATTTCCTGGTTTAAAAAATACAACAGGTATAGATAAATTATCAATGTATATGGCATCATAGTCGCCGATTATCATTATAAACGGCGACTATGATGCCGAAATCGGAGAAAATCCATGACTCAACAACAAAAAGTTATCTTCGTTACCGGTGGTTCGCGTGGTGTTGGCAAGGCTATCATTGATAAGTTTCACGATGCTGACTGGTTAACTGTAGCTTGTGCTACCAATGAAAATAATTTCAAAACTTCCAATGCAGATCTCAATCTGGTTTGTGATATTGCTGATAAAAATTGTGTGAAGGAAACAATTAAAAAAATTATCAGTAAGTTTGGTCGACTGGATGCAGTGGTAAATAATGCTGGTATTAGTGGCAGTATTTTATTTAATACAGAAGAGGAAGACGATCTCTGGCATCGTGTGATTGATGTTAACCTGCATGGAACTTATTACGTCAGCAAATATTCATTACCACATTTACCCAATGAAACCGGACGCATTGTTAATATTTCATCAGTATTAGGTTTGAAAGGTGTTGCAGATCAGGCAGCTTATTGTTCTGCAAAGCATGGTGTCATTGGATTGACAAAATCTCTCGCACTGCATCTTGCCAAGCGCCGCATTACTGTTAATGCGATTTGTCCAGGCTGGATTCGCACAGACATGATGCAAAATCGTATGCAGGAATTGCATGCCAGTGAAGCAGGGCTTTTATCCGCTATTCCGTTAACGCGAACTATTGAGCCGGAAGAAATTGCAGAGATGACATGGCATCTTGTGGCATCACCTGCAACTGTTAATATGACCGGACAAACTATCACTATCGATGGTGGCTATCTGGCGTGATTATAATTCATCATATTGATTGGGTGACGGCTGTGGTTTTTGATTTGTTATCACTTTTTTCGCATCAATTCTTTTTCTCAATTCAATGAGAAGATTAATATCCTGATTTGATAATGCGCGATATAACAGGGTAGTATTTTCTGTTCTGAAAGTTGGCCCATCGAACTCTGTCAAACTATCTCGACCTGTCTCCTGTAACGCAAATATAGTTGTGAAAACATCTTCCTGATTTGTCCTATCACATTTATCCACGCATTCTAGTAAAGGCCTGATATGTAATGGTCTACCATCCTGAAACAATTTAAATTTTAAATATTTATTCGTAAATTTATTCATAATATTAGCCGGCGCAATTTTTTGATCTTTCCAGAAATCTGATTCATTCAATATCTCTTTTAGAAAATCAATGAATGCCACCCATTTTTTATGCAATTCTTTTTTCTTTTCCTCGCGTATGATGGCTTCTTTGTCTTTCATGAGTTGTATATATACTTTAAATTCGGTGATGTAATCCATACACTTGGGGATGATTTCGTTAAGCTCTTTATGAAAGAGATTAGAAGCAGTTTTATGCTTTTTTTTGCGTTCATAAGTTATTTCTGAAATATCACAATTGCCATTGTTCAAACGAATATTGCTCCAGCGTTCATAATTCATAAATTCAGCTGGATTAAGCGTATTGTATAAAAATGTGAGATGAGAGGCATGAGTTATTATATCACTTGAGGAAACTCTGCCTTTTTTTAAAATAATAAATTGCATATCATCATTAATGGCACGCATGGCATTGATAAGATTATTCAAGCTGAATAAAATTTTATTTTCGGAGTCTAACTTATGCAGACGAGCATTAAGAGCTATTATCTTGAGTTGCACATCATTGGCGAGTTCAGTTAGTTGATCAAAGACAGTTCTATTTTCCATTGTTAGCCTCGTTTGTGATTTTGTATGTTTGTAATTTGGCGCAATTATACAGGCTTGTATAATCTTTGCAATTATATGATTTAACTCAATGATAATATGCTATAAAAAGGCTGAAAAATGCGTTTAATTCATCAGGTTCATTTTTTTAATCGGTTATAATTATATAACACACAGGGAATAACTCTTCAAAAAGGATTTATTTATGCCTCTCTCATTATCACGATTGATGTTGATTTATGTGGCATTTTTTCTGTTAGTTATTTCTCCTGTAAATCTGTATGCAGATGACCTGATTGAAGTTACTGCAAAAACACAAGTTCGTTGTGTTGAATATTTTAATCGTAATGGAAAATTATTTTGTTCCACGACTGCCATTGAAACCATGCCCGTTCCTGCTGATATCGTGAATAGCGAAAAACAAAATATTGTATTTGATCATCGTACGTGGAAAGTAGCATGGGGCAAGAAAAATGAGCATATTACGACGATAGAATATATTCCTGTAGGTGATGATATTGATAACTGGAAAGAATTAATCACGACACAATATTTTCCCCAGCTACCAAAAAATATAACACCTGTGACACTGGCGAATGCGATGGTGAGTGATCTTAAGGAAAAAGGTTATAAGCCAGTGATTACCTTTCACAAGAAAGATCCAGAGATTGTTATTTTCGAATTTCAGATTGGCGATCCACCCAGTCAGGCACAGGATGAAATTCAAATGATCAGAAGAGGTAAGAATGGTTTGTATATTTTGCATTATGTGACGAGAAATTCTGATATGGGTAAGGAAGAGCGCACCAAATGGCTGCAAAACTTTTCACAAAGTACGATCAAATAACCACAGGAGCATTGTTATGAAAAGCACATTACTCGGCATGATCTTCATTAGTATGCTTGCATTGACAAGTTGCACTACAGATCAAAATCCACCGGAATTAGCTGGTCATCATCGTTATGCTGGTGCATTGCCATCACCTGCCAATTTCCAGAAGAATAGCGCGATTAATGCTTCAACCATGATTCCACAACGATAAGTTCTTCAGTATACTGATGGCTTCATTTAAAAAAGGATTTTTATATGGCTACTTATGCTTTCATGGATCAATATCGCGCTACGATTGCCAAACACTGGATATTATTTTTTTTATTGGGTGTATTGCTACTCGCCATTGGAGTAGTGGCAGTCAGCGCAGTCACACTTACCACTTTGCTTTCTGTGATCTTCCTCGGCGGCTTATTGTTAGCAGGTGGCGTCGTCATGGTAGTCGATGCTTTCTTTTTTTGGTGGGGAAGGTGGAGTGGTTTTTTTCTCGCAATATTATCTGGATTGATTTACATCATTCTTGGCAGCATGCTGATTAACAATCCGCTGATTGCATCTGAAACCATTACCTTGTTGCTTGGCGTATTTTATCTGGTCGCTGGATTATGCCGAATCGCTTACATTTCCTTTACCCGTATTCCAAATTGGGGCTGGGGTTTATTAAGCGGTGTGTTGTCGTTGATATTAGGCATGTTGATTTTATCCAATTGGCCGCAATCAGGATTGTTTATTATTGGCTTGTTTGTCGGAATTGATCTGTTCTTTGTAGGCATTGCCTATATCATGACATCGCTCGCTGCACGTTCCCTCATCAGATAATCTCCCTAAAATCATCCTTGTGCTATTGCAATAGTACAAGGATGATAGTTTAATTAAACTTCTTTTTTAACAAACAAATTCTGGATGTACAATGATATCTGATCAGAATGATTTGGATGCTGATTCAAAAATAGATACGATACTGTTATCGCTGATACATGAAAAATTCGATTTAATTTATAATGCATTCATGTCAAAGAATAAATCACTGCTAAATGATATCAAAAATACCGCGTATTATTTTTCTGATTCATCCATTTTTAATAATCCATTCAGTATAAAAATAGGTTTGCATACACCATTATCAAAGATTGTTTGCGAACGTAATGATGATAGGGCGATGTATGCCTTATATGCTGGGGCTCCTTATTGGGAGGCTAAATTTGGCTGTTTTTTTAGTAAAAAACATCAAGCATTAAAAAGTATGCTGAAAGAAAACTATCAATGGGATTATCGTGAAACAAACATGATTTATTTCTATCATGCGTGGTTGCGTGCTGTTAATTATGAAAATGCAATAAATCTTGTTAATAAATGGTGTAAATTTACGCCTGAAGAAATGTGCAAATATATCATCAGACGCAATATGTCAATTTTATCTGGCGCATTGATGGGATTGGCAGCAAAAGGTGTGAGTGAGAAGAAGCTAATTGAGTTGGTGGAAAAATTTGAATATCACAAACATTTTAATTCTGAAATTGTGACAGCAGGTTATATTTACGGCAAGAAAAGTTCCTTGCCACTTGCAACCGGCAATACAGAATATTCCTGTTATGCTTATGCGTTTACAGGCAAGCTTAGCAAAATGCTGAAATGCTTTGATCAATTGGATAATGAGAAAAAAAATAAAGCTGCCATTTTGATAAGGGAAGCGTTCAAGCATGCGGGTTATCTCAGCCACCCCGAAGTTGTGGATTATATTTTCTCTGTCATGCAGAAAAACGTCAGGGCTTGTCAGCCACTGTATCGTTATTTTCATCAGCATCAGATTTATGTATTACGATTTGAAAATATGATTGGTCACGATCAGTTACGCCAACTGTATTATAGGGTGAATTCTTATTATTCAGTGGTTTTGCAAGGTATACAGTTGGTAAGAAATAATCAGTTACGTATGGATATATTTTTCACGCTGTTGTCAGATGTGCTAGGTGTTACATTTGGCAATGCAGAAGTTATCTTTAAAACCATGCGATTCAAATTTATTCATCAATCACTTGTGTCAGATATACAAACGTATCTTGATAAAATCAAAGTCTGTTCCAGACAAATGAGTCGTTTTATTCCGGCATCACTCAAGGAGTCACCTCTACATTCTGATAGAGCTACTGCTTTGCTGAAGGTTGTTAATCGTACTAATTCGTTCACGCAAATAAAAAAACTTGTAGGTAATGAATTTCTCTTTTTTTCTGGCAATACAATAACAATCAATGGCAAAAAAGAAAAACAGTCATACGCCCACAATCAGGGTGATGATTATACGGATGCAATTGCAAAACATCATCGTCGCATGTAATGGACAAGTATAAAAAATATTTCGAAAATGTAATGAATGTGTTAATATTTCGGGATTATTTTTGATGCTAGATATTGACTATTAAACACTAAGTTATTTTAAATTAACTATAAAATACAAACGAGGAATGCAAGATGAATTCAAATCATGTGCCAAATACCATTAAGGTAATCTTAAGTGACGAAATCAAAGAAGTTTTATCACTCTATCGTGAAGCAAAACCTTCGGAGCTTGATTTAAGTTTTGCCCCTGTCAAGCGTGAAGCAGCCGAAGAAGGCTTTGCACAAAAAGCATTGGCTGAAATGGCCGAAGATGGTGCTCTTGCAGGATTAGGTGGTGTCGTTGGTGCTGCAAAAGGCATACTGTTAGGTGCAGCTTATGCTGGCTTTAAAGTGGCTAAGGATTATGCTGTTGCATGGCTTAGTGGTGATCAAAAAGAAATTGAATTTTCTAATTTGAATTATCTTAAGCAAGAAAAGTTTCCTTGCAATTCATTTTATAAAGACCTTAACAATAAGCTAAAAGACTTAACTGACTTATATAGCCTTTTATTTTTATATCAGGAACAGAAAGACACGCGCATAGAGCATTGGTGGTATGGAAGAAGTGAAACTACTATTGATGATCCAAAATATCTGGTTGCCATTTTATTGGGCCGAAGATTGAAAGCCATTGCAAATTCAACTGATAGAAATAAATTCATTGGGGAAGTCAATCACCTTGAAAGTTTTATCACTAAATTATGCAATAGCAAACATTGCGATACGATATTTTATTCGCGTTCAAATGATACGACACGTCTTTCCCTGCGCACGATTATTAACTCCATACGTTTTAAATTGCTGGAATGGAATATAGAAGAAACTCAGGCGCCAAGCACGATTAAGCTAATGTTTGAAGAACTCAAGCGTGATGCAGGTCGCATTGAGGAAGATACAAATTCGTGTATGGATGATGTCACCAAAAGATTAAGTTATCTTTTATGTGGTTTATCGCCAGATAATTTCAGTCGTTACAATAAGCAGACTGATTTGACCGATAAATTGCAGTGCAATAATGAAATCAGCAATTCAGATTTCCTGCGTAAGCTAAATGAATGGCTGTTTAAAAATCCAGATCAATCAGCAACTGTGCAATCCAGCAAAAAAACATATCGCAAATCATTAAAATCAACCATCACTTCTTTTGCAGGATTTTCTGATGATGACAAACAAATCCTGAGAAAAGGATTTAGTGATTATGCAGGAATGAAATTACCTGAAACTGCCATACCTGTTCTTGAATCGATTATCGAGAAGAGAATTAAACTGACGAATATGTTAAATACTTTTGAGTGCTTGCGTGAATTAACCAGGACTGCCGGTTCAGTAGCATTATCAAAGGTTATGATGTCATATAAAAGCTTGCTGGAAGAAATCAGGGTGTCACAAAAAACCATGAATATGGAAATGATTAACTTTGTCAAACAACTGACTAATTATAATAATGCACATCCGACTTTTAAAAATAATTTTACCAAATGGGGATTATATCTGGTAAAGAATTGCCAGGAATTACTGCTGAATTCAATCGAATTAATCAGTAAAATTTTTACTCTCAATTATGAGACTGCGATAGATCAAGACGTAAAATTAATTAGCCGCAAATATAATAGTGATGTAAAAAATATTATTGGCGAAAGTAAGACGTTATTGGTGGAAGATGAGCAATATAATCAATCTGTCGACAATTATAATGAGTTCATGAAAAGCTGTATTCTGGTTGATTTCAAGGAAGAGCGTATCCATCATGTTAATGATGAAATCAAATCACAACCGGGATTCTGGGATTTCATTACGGGCAATTTCAAAAGTCAGGAAAGTGAAATAGCTAAGCTTAAAAAGGATTTTGCCGATGAAAAGGTGTTGCTGAATGAGACAATTGAAAATC
>JABDFQ010000008.1 GCA_013286495.1 Gammaproteobacteria bacterium
TTTGCCTTGAGGGTGGAGATATCATCGTGGCCGCTCTTGGCATAATATGGCAGCGCCATTAAGCTTAAATCATCTTTTACCTGATAGGCTTCTGTTGCGGATGAATGCATATGTTGCCTCGTTTTAAGTGTTTGTGAAAAATATTGAACAGAATTCTAGCATAATGTTATTTTATGCGCAAATTATGGTTTAACTTGTTTTTAAAGGAATAATTTAAATATGCCACATGTGCTTATTATTGCTGGTGCCAATGGTGCTGGAAAAACAACGACCGCGCCTGCATTATTGCAGGAAGCTTTGCAAATTACTAATTTTGTCAATGCAGATAATATCGCATATGGATTAAGCGCATTTGAGCCTGAAAAGGCAGCAATTCAGGCAGGAAGAATAATGCTGGAACGTATACGTTTTTTAGCAAGTAATAAAGAAAACTTTGCATTTGAAACAACATTGGCAAGTCGTACATTTGCTCCATGGATAAAAAAGCTTAAAAATGATGGATATTTGTTTCATCTTATTTATTTACTTTTAGATAGTCCTGATCTTGCAATCTCGAGGGTAAAAGAAAGAGTGAAATTAGGAGGGCATTCAGTTCCTGAAGATGTTATCCGACGACGATATCATGCTGGCATTAGAAATTTTTTTAATTTATATAAACCAATAGCAGATGCTTGGTTAATGTACGATAATACCGAAATTGGCAACATAACCTTAGTCGCATCCAAAATGGACAAACTTGAAATTAAAAATCCTGTGATATGGGCAAACTTACGAGAAATTTACGATGAAACCACAGATTAAAAATGACCAAATCTCGCGCATACTGGGAGATTCCAATAAAGTGCGCGAGATTATTCAATCAGGCATTAATAAAGCTCTGTTAAAACACAAGCAAGCAGGTAATCCAGTGTGTGGTTGGAAAAATGGCAAGGTCTACTGGATTAAACCTGAAAATATTCCGGTGAAATAAAAAAATATTCACCCCGCAATCACCACTTTCGTTTTCACCGAACTTGAGATAAAGCAATTATCATGTGCTTTTTTATATAACTCATCGAGTATGGCTTTGTCAGGTTCTGCCTGAAAGCAGACGCGTGGTGTAATGACAACTTCTGTCATTGCCATTTTGCCTTCTGCGTTTTTACCTAATGTGCCAGCTGCTTCTGCGGTGTATTCTTCCACCTGTAAATTTTTCATTGCGGCCAGATATAAAAATGTCAGCATGAAACAGCTGGAAAGTGATGCTGTAAATAATTCTTCTGGATTAACCAATTCTGCTTTTCCCAGATATTCAGGTGCGCTGCTGCCACTTATTTCAGAACCGCCGCCAAATTTTATTTCATGCGTACGATCGTAGGATTTTGCATTGAATGGTGTATTAGCATCATGTTTCCATGTGATCGTGGAAATATATTTCATATTTTCATTCCTTCAGTAAATAATATTTTTTATTTTTCCAAAATACCTTGCGAAGTATTTTTAATAGACTTTAACAACTGACGCATCAGCGCAGGATTAGCCGCAACCACATTGCCGGTCTTCATATAATCCTCGCCGCCTTCGAGATCACACACCATGCCGCCAGCTTCCTTGATCAGCAAAATTCCTGCTGCAATATCCCAGATTTTTAATCCAGCTTCCCAGAATCCGTCGAAACGTCCGCAAGCAACATAAGCAAGATCAAGCGTCGCAGCACCCGCCCGACGCACATCGCCACACAGGGGAATCAATGATTGCAGGATTTTTTTTGGCACATCATCATCCTTGTCGGTATGTCGATAGGCGAAACCTGTGCCGAGCAAGGCTTCAGCGAGTTGCTTGCGTTCACTGACGCGAATACGTCTATCGTTCAAAAATGCACCTTTGCCGCGTGAGGCGATAAATAATTCCTGGCGATTGGGGTCGTAGATCACGCCGTGTTCAATACGATTTTTATAGGCAATGGCGATGGAGACAGCAAAATGCGGAAACCCGTGTATAAAATTGCGTGTGCCATCGATGGGATCAATAATCCATTGGTAATCATCGCCTTGCAGCTCACCACCTTCTTCACCAATAAATCCATGAGAAGGATAAGCTTTGCGTACGATGGAGATAATTTCCTGTTCAACACGCTGGTCGATTTCTGTCACGAAGTCGTTAGGGTTTTTTTCCATCACTTTGACGGTATCCATGCGCTTCATGGCGCGATGAATGATGATTCCCGCCGCACGAGCGGCTTCAATGGCTATATTGATGAGTGGTTCACGCATAAGGGTTAAAGAGCTCTTTGATGAAAGGAAAGGGCGAAATGATAAAACGAATGGCTCGAGGATGCCAGTAATTAATGCTAAGCTATGCGGCCGATTTACTCACCAATTACGACACATATGCTTGAACGAACACGAATTGTACTAGTCAACACCTCCCATCCTGGCAACATTGGCTCAGCTGCGCGTGCCATGAAGACCATGGGCTTGTCTGAGCTTTATCTGGTTGCGCCGCTGGAATTTCCGCATCCGAAAGCCTTGGAAATGGCCTCAGGTGCAGATGATATTGTTAATCAGGCGATCATCGTTGAAACACTGGATGAGGCAATTCATGATTGTTCGCTGGTAATTGGCACCAGTGCGCGTTCCCGCACTATTCCCTGGCCGCTGGTTGCACCACGTGAAGCTGCTGCAAAAATAAAACAGGAAGCAGCGAATGCACAAACAGCGATTGTGTTTGGTCGTGAGCAGTCAGGATTAAGCAATGAAGAATTGCAGCGTTGTCATTTGCATGTGCAAATTCCCGCAAATCCTGAATATAGTTCATTGAATCTTTCCGCTGCTGTGCAAGTGATTGCATATGAATTACGTGTCGCGAGCCTGGATGAATCATCATTACCGCAGGAAGAATGGGATTATCGTTTAGCGACAGCGGATGAGATGGAAAAGTTTTTTAATCATCTGCAGGAAGTAATGATTGAAATTGATTTTCTGAAAATGAATGCGCCACGTAAACTAATGACGCGCTTGCGCCGATTATTTTTACGTACACGTCCTGATGTGATGGAAATGAATATTCTGCGTGGATTATTGAGCGCAGTGCAGGAAAAAAAGTAATGTCGGCAATCACGAAACCCATTTACCTTGATTATGCTGCAACCACACCAACGGATCCGTGCGTTGCTGAAAAAATGTTGCAATGTCTCACACAGAAAACTGTGTTCGGCAATCCTGCATCACAACATGAATATGGATATCAAGCGCGTGAGATGGTTGAATCAGCGCGCGAACAAATTGCTGCGACAATCAAGGCTGAACCTTCTGAAATTATTTTTACATCCGGTGCAACGGAATCCATTAATCTCGCTATTAAAGGTGCAGCGCGTTTATATCAGCGCAAAGGTAAACATATCATCACGCTGAAAACGGAACACAAAGCCGTGCTGGATACATGTCTGCATCTGGAAAAAGAAGGCTATCGTGTGACTTATCTCGCACCCGATGCAAATGGATTATTGTCAGTAGAAACATTACAACAGGCATTCACCGATGAAACCATTCTGGTTTCAATTCTGCACGTCAATAATGAAACCGGAGTGATACAGGATATTGCAGCGCTTGCAAAATTAACTGAGGCACGCGGAATATTGTTACACGTAGATGCAGCGCAAACTATTGGAAAAATTGACTTGAATCTTGTCGATATTCCTGCTGATCTCGTTTCATTTTGTGCGCATAAAGTTTATGGACCAAAAGGTGTGGGTGCATTATATCTGCGTAAAAAACCACGTGTGCGAGTTGAGCCATTGCTTCATGGTGGCGGACATGAGCAAGGCATGCGTTCGGGAACGTTGGCAACGCATCAGATTGTGGGAATGGGCGAAGCGTTTTTAATTGCGCGCGAGCAAATGGTGATGGAACAAAAACGCATTACACAATTGCGTGATATTTTTCTGCAAGGCTTGCGCGATATTCCGAATTTGCAAATGAATATACAGCAAGCATTTTGTGTTCCGCATATTATTAATTTGCGATTTGATGGCATGCTTGCAGATGAGATTTTGCGGCAATTACCACTGATTGCAGCATCTACAGCATCAGCTTGTCAGGGCAAAGGTTCTGAAGGTTCGCATGTGTTGCGTGCGATGGGATTGACGGATGAACAAGCGAAAAGCTCAGTGCGCTTTTCATTCGGAAGATTTACCACGAATGAAGAAGCGCAAAAAGCAGCGGAAATGATTCGTGGGTTATTCGCGGGCGACCTGTCATTGCGAGGCGCTTTACAGCCGAAGCAATCCATATGACGCTTAATGGATTGCTTCGGCTGAAAAGCGCCTCGCAATGACAGGGACATTCCTCAATCGAATATCTACATCCTCATGCCCAAATTATTTTCTACTTTTGGTGCCGCAGCAAAATCTTTTTTCCATTCCAAAAACCAATTGAGATCATGAAAAATATCCAGCAGTTTACCTGTGATGTATTTTCTATGGAATTGGTTGAATGTTTCAAAAATATTAATATACGTATCACAAGACATGAATACTAACTGTCGTAGACATAGTGGAATCAATGTGATATTTCTTTTGTATAAATTAAGCTTATGATCAACTCCCAGACTTAGTATGAAATCATTTAATTGATTGCACGTTGTTTGCAATTTTGCTTTCTCATTTTCTGTAAGAGGTAGACTGTCTATATATTGTTTTTGTAAAAGAGGAATTCTCTCATTTGCCAGGCAATCCGCCAGTAAAAGTTGCTGGACAATACTAGGCTTGGTATTCATATTAAAAAGATGCTTCAGTGCTTCACCCTGATTATCTCTAGAGACAAGCCTGGATATGGTTTTATCCAGTCCATAATCCTTTTCATTATCCTTCGCTGCCAGGCTGGGAAAATGCTGTAGCAGCAATGCAGCAATCTGGAATTGTTTCTTTTCTTTGGCAAGAGAATAACTTTTGGTGAGCATTTCCCATCTTCTATCAGTAGCATTATGAAACCTGGTTTTGATTGCATTTATAATCAGTTCAATTATTCGCAGATAACTTCCACAAATTGCAATATCTAACACGGACATATTTTTATGAGTAGGATGATCGTCACTGGAACGGTTAGTGAGAGTAGTTACATCAACTTTAGCGATTAAATATTCCACTATAGAGAAATCTTTAGAGAAATCTTTCTTTTTGCAGAAATGCATCAATAGCGTAAAACCTGTATGGTCAACTTGATTAATTAAGTTGGGAAGGTTATCAAGACAGGCCTTTACTACGTCATCTTTTTTTTCAAAATCTGGTAATGCAAAAATTGTTACTAGAGACAGGAATTCTACTCCTGAAATATTCTCCCTGACCTTTTCTGACTTGAGAAGCAGGTCGACACATTTTGCATTAGCAGATTTCGCAGCACAAATAAGAATATTGTCTGTGCCAGTGCTTATTCCAAGGTCTATATCTTTCTGATTCAATAAAAATTGAATGATTTCTTCGTGACCATTCCAGCAGGCTAGTGTAAGTGGTGTATTTCCAAATGAGGTTTTTGCATTCAATTGTGCTGAAGAGTTTTGCAAAAGATGCTGCAGCACTTCGACTGAGGAATGATTCATCGCGATCACATGAATAGGTTTCACTTCTGTGTCATATACTTCTTCATATGAGCTCCCTTTTTCAAGCAGCATTTGAATATGAGTAAACGGTTGTTGATATAAAAGGGCATAGTATAAGATAGTCTTGTTTTTTAATATTAATTTTGTATCAATTTTTTCCTCAGTGTAAAAAGGGTAATTAATTTTAAATTTGTTTATCTCTGCGGCATAAATTGTATCGCGCATGGATTGATGTTTTCCCGCGATGACACGAAGCGCTATGGTTTTTTTATTATTTTTTAGTGGCTGATTGTAATCCTGGGGATTTTTTAATTTGCGCTCATTAAATAATGTGGTTTCGCCTTCAATTGCCATGGAATACAAATGAGCAAGGAATCTGGATTTTTCATGATCTGTGGATGTGGAAAGAAGTTTAATTTTTTCTGCATCTGTTTCGATATTATATTGATTAATATATTTATCTTTAAATAGTTGAAACATAACATGGGTATTTCCAGCCAGGATAGTAGTACGAGGAAAATGAAGTTCTGATTTGATTCCCCACAGGTCAGCAAAATATTCATGTTCTTTCACGATATTAAAATCACGATGAACTGCTGTTAGCCAGACGATTTGTTCTGGAAGAAGGTGAGTAAAAATCCTGAGAAAAATATCAATACTAAAATTTCTCAGATTGAATGGTGGTAATTGTATATCAGCGGCTCTTAGCATATATCACCTCGGAAATCATTCGTGGGTTGTGGTATCTCAAGCTGGCTACATTCTCATGCCCAGATTATTTTCTTCTTTTGGTGTCGTGGCAAAATCTTTTTTCCATTCCAAAAACCAATCAAGATCTTTCAAGATATCCAGGAGTTTGCCTGTGATGTATTTTCTAAGATCCTGATTGAATTTTTCAAACTTCTTAACAAACAAATCCGAGGGCGTAAACACTAATTCTTGTATGCCTTTTGGAAGAAATCCGATATTTCTTCTGAATAAATCAGGCCTATGATCGATTTCCAGGTTTTGTATGAAATTATTTAAGTAATTGCACGCTGTTTGCAATTTTACTTTTTTATTTTTTTCAAGAGGTAGATTGTCTATATATTGTTTGTATAAGAAAGGAATTCTCTCTTTCGCCAAATGACCAGCCATAAAAATTTGAAGGGAAAAATCCGGTTTTGAATTGATATCAAAAAGACATTTCAGTGCATTGCCCGGGTCATTATTGAAAGTGAGGGCGGATATATTTTTATCCAGCTGATTATCCTTCACTGCCAGGCTGGTAAAATTCTGTAGCAATAATGCAGCAATCTGGAATTGTTTCTTTTCTTTGGCAAGTGAATAACCCTGGGTGAGCATTTTCCATATATTATCACTAGCTTTATGAAACCTGGTTTTGATTGTCTTTAAAATCAGTTCAATCAGTCGCAGAGAGGATTGAGAAATTGCAATGTCTAATACAGACATATTTTTATAAGTAGGGTGATCGTCGTTCGTACGACGGGTAAGAGTAATTGCATCAATTTTATCGAGAAAGTATTCTGCCATAGAGAGGCGTTTCTTGCAGGTGTGCATTAATAGCGTAGAACCAGTATTGTCTACTTGATGAATTAAGTTGGGAAAATTATTCAGACAAATCTTTAATATTTCATCTTTTGCAAAATCGAGCATAGTGACCAAAGATAGGAATTCTTTGCCGTAGAAACTACTTTTGGCTTTTTCGGATTTGAGAAGCACTTCAACAGATTTGGTGTTGCCAGATTTTGCAGTAAGGATAAGAGCATTGGGTGTGCCGATAGGCGTTTTCGTGTCTATATCTTCCTGATTCAATAAGAATTGAATGACTTTTTCCTTGGCATGGCAACAGGCTAGTATAAATGGTGTATTTCCAGATAACGTTTTTGCATTCAAATGTGCTGGATGTTTTTGCAAAAGATGCTGTATTACCTCGACTTCGGAATGAGTCATCACGATGAGATGGATAGGTAGCAACCCAAAATCGTAAATTTCTTCATATGAGCTTCCGTTATCAAGCAGCATTTGAATATGAGTCAATGGCTGTTGATGTTCAAGAGCTTGTCTTAAAATAGTTTTGTTTTTTATTCTAAGTTGTGTATCAATTTCTTCTGTGATGTAAAAATTATTTTGTACTTTGTATTCGTTTGTCACGGCGGCATAGAGAGTATCGCGCATGGATTGATGTTTGCTGTGGAGAATAAGTTTTTCTAAAGAAACGTTATGTATAGGCAAGCTGTATAGTTTGGGTTCTTTTAATTTACGTTTATTAAATAAAGTAGTTTCGCCCTCAATCACCATGGAAAACAAATGAGCATGGAGCCTGGATCTTTCGTGATCCATGGGGGAAAGTTTAATCGTTTCTGCCTTGGTTTCGATATTGTATCTACCAATATAAATATCTTTAAATTGTTGAAACATAACATGAGTATTCCCAGCAACAAGAACACCGGATGGAAAGTGAAGTTCAGATTTGATTCCCCACATGTCAGCAAAATATTCATGTTCTTTCACGATATTAAAATCACGATGAACTGCTGTTAGCCAGACGATTTGTTCTGGAAGAAGATGAGTAAAAATCCTGAGAAAAATATCAATACTAAAATCCATCAGATTGAACGGTGGTAATTGTATATCAGCGGCTCTTAGCATGTATCACCTCGTCTATCGTCGATAATTATTATTTGTTGTGTTACCTATTCCTGCCTTGCTTTCCAGCGCTTCTTCCAGGATCAGATAAATCTTTTTAAGTTCGTCTGAAAGATATGGTGCATAATTCAGTTTGAAGTTTTGCAAATGTTCAGAGAATCTTTTTTGTTCGCCAGAATAAAATACCAATCCTCTTAACGATTCAGCTACGTGATTTCCAGTTATATTATTTGTCGTCATATTTGTATATACGATGACGAGATAATCATTTAATGCATTTAATTCTGATTTATTAAATTTAATATTGGAAGTCTGCATATCCACATAATAATCAGATAACACTTGTATTAATTCATGATTGCCAATGTCTCGCGCAAGTAAAATTTGTCTATAAAAATCCACTTTAACATCTGGGCGTTTGATCATCAGAAATTCAATGGCATTTTTCTGATTTGTTTTATTTGCCAGATCAAGAAGGAATCGATCTTCCTGGTTATTATCCGATGCTAATTGAGGGAAATATTGTAATAACAATGCTGCCAACTGGAATTGCCGTGGTTTTTTTGCAAGGCGATAACTTTGAGTAAGCATGTTCCAGATACGTTCATCAGCAATTAAATATTTGGTTTGGATTGTTTCCAGCAGCAAGCGGATAATCTCTACTTGTTTTTTTCCCATGCCAATCGCAAGATCCAGCGCTGATAAGCGTTCACTTCTTCGTGTAGTGAATGCTTCCGTGGTCATATTCATGATGCAATGTTTTGCAAGTTCAATATTGCTATTTGCACATGCAGCGTGGAAGATGCTTATCCATTTATCGTTTGCTTCCAGTTGTAGGTAATTTCCGAGTAGCTTTAACATTTCAATATTTGCATTGATGTTCATGGCGCGTATGCAGCCCGCGTGTATCTCGTTTGCTGAAAAAATATTATTTTCTTGATTAAAACGCAGAATTAATTTCAGACAGTTTGCATTTCCCGAATCAACAGCCAAATCCAGAATGTTTTTGGACTGCCTGGTTAATCCTCTAATATCAATTCCTTTTTGCTTTAACAGGAAATCAACCAACCGGTCTCGTCCATACAGGCAAGCATACATGACTGGACTATACTCGAAAGCATTCCTGATATTTAAATGTAGCGGGAAGCGCTTTAAGAGATTTGCAAGAACATCTGGCGAATGATAATGACAGGCAACGAGATGAATTGGACGATTGTAATCAACATATAATTCATCGAAAGAACTGCCTTGGCTGAGCAATTCCAGTATGAAGTCGAAAGGTTGTTGGCAAAGAAGCGCAGTACCTAAAATTGTATAATCACCATAGTGGATTTTTTTATCCGTTTCATAACAAAGCTTAACTGCAGAACCAGGTTTTTCTGCGCGTTCAAATTCTCTTTCTGTCGCTAAATAAATGGTATCCAGCATGGATTGCTGATTTTTTTCCGATGCCATTTTTTTCATAAAATTATTCTTGTTGTCTGTTTCGTAATAACCATCTGGGTCTTTCAACCTGTTACTTTTGAATAATCTGGCATCGCCTTCAATTACCATGGAGAAATGATATGCGTATGGTTTTATTTTTTCATATCTTTCCTGGTAAGCATTTTTAAACTGCTGAAACATACTGATGCCGTGCAGGAAATCATAGGAATGTAATTTCATTTTGGATTCCCACAGACCATCAAATTTGAAAAAAATCAGAGAGCGAAACTCCTTGTTGATTCTCACAAATTGCGCGATATCTTCCGGCAAAAGGTAACTGAATAAAAACATCAGCAACTCAAGGGATAAACCAGCTTCTGATAGATGTTGATGTTGTGGTTTTCGTGTAATGTTTCTTTGCATGCTTATCTCGTAAGTGTCTGATATTAAAATTTATCTTAATTATTTTGAGCGATATTATACCAGACAGTAAAAAACTAGCAATTATTTACACTTTAGGCGAATGTTTCGGCGGGACAATGACCATGCCAATTTTAACTGGCATCTCATCGGCATGCCGATGCCATTCAAAAGTGATGACTTGTAAATCAGGATGGGATAAAAAATCTTGCGCGATTTTTTGCGGCAAATCTTTCCATTGCGACATTTGCCAGACAAATATGGCGCCTTTTTCCTGCATATCTTTTTGATCAATCCATGGTGCACGATGTTGATCGAGTTCAACAAACACAGCAGGATGATCATCTGAATAAAAACTGATATTGCCACCAACCCAGCGTGAGCCACCAACGTATGCAAGTTTTGTATGATATTTTTTATGCCATTCATTGGTCATTCTCGCGGCAATTTCTTTTCCTGGAAAATTCGCTGTGCTAGTGGTGGTGGGATAAATGATTTTGTAAATATAGGCGCTGATTTCTGCGGTGATTAATAAACAAATAAACGAAAGAAAAATTGTCATGCGTTGTTTCGTAATGCGTGGTTGTATGATCGCAATGAGAATAATTCCCCATGTGGAAAGCAATGGCATGCCCCAGCCAGCGCGTAATTTGATACCGGTGATGAAGCATAGGAATAAAGTGAGGAGTAAAGGTAAGCAACCGACGAAGAATAAATATGTTAAGTCGGAGGAGTGAATATTTCGACGGAGAGCTTCCCCTCTCCCGGAGCGTTTTTCAGCGAGGGGAGAGGGGGCAGGGGTGAGGGTACTCAATATCACGCACGGAATCATCACTGGCAAAACCACTTGCAATTGTTGCCACAAAAATTTTACTGGATAAACAAAATGATTTTTCCACGAAGGTAAACTGCTGCCGCGTTCAAGTACATAATGCACAGTGATGAAGTTATTCTGATACAACCACGCAACATGCGGTGAGCACACCAGCACAAAAATAATCAAACCATAATAAAATGGCGTACGAAAAAAATACTGGCGATTTTGCGGATAAATTATCAGAAATAAAAACATGCTCACAATCAGTGCGAGCGTGTAGTATTTCGCCATCATGCCAAGTGCCAGCAATAATCCTGTTAACATCCACGCAATGCTATTGCCATGCACGGCGAGATAGAAAGTATAACTCGCCAATCCCCACAAACTTAATTCCAGTGTGTTGTCATTAAAATCAATCGCGTGAAAATTAAAATACTGCATGCATTCCAGCAGCAATACAGCAATGAGTGCATGAATGGGCGACAGAATTTTTTTCCCCAGTTGCCACATCGCCCACATGCAGGAAATCACACATATTTGACTGAATAAATAAATCATCCAGCCAGAACGTCCATCGATAAATGTCGCAAAACCTGTTAACCAGCCATTTAACCATGGGTTTTTATCATATCCCCATTGCAAATGTTGTCCCCAGATCACACCTTCCATCGCATCCAGTGGCAAATTACAGCGTAAACAGGCTGGAATAATAGTCCACAGCAGCAAATGCAGTGCGAGAAAGAAATAGAGGATTCGACCTGCAGGGAAGCGCGTTGTGATGTTCATGAATATCGTTGCCATTCAAATAATTACGAAGAAATATGATTCCATTATCAAATTGTGCTGCATAAAAAGGGTCTATAATAATAAAGTTATGATTAGTTGTGGAGGGTGTTATGCCTGTTAAACAACTTAAGGAATTCCTTGATAGTCATAAAGTTAAATATGCTCCCATGATGCATTCACCTGCTTTTACTTCCCAGGAAATTGCAGCAGCAGCGCATGTTTCCGGCAAGCAATTAGCCAAGTGTGTGATTGTAAAGATGGATGGAAAATTAGCAATGATAGTATTACCTGCGAATGATCATGTAAATTTTTCCAGGTTGCGTGAGGCAACACATTGCAAGGAAATTGATCTTGCATCGGAAATGGAATTCAAGGAAAAATTTTCTGGCTGTGAAGTAGGTGCCATGCCGCCATTCGGAAATTTATATAATATGCCTGTGTTTGTTTCCGATGAGCTTGCGCATCAGGATAATATTTTATTCAATGCAGGATCACACTCAGAGTTAATGCGCATGACATATAAGGATTATGACGAACTGGTTCATCCGCAAATGGTGGCAATATAAAAGATGAATATGGAAATAGCTAACAAGGAAAAGTATTTTGAGCATGATGACAATATCGGCATCATTGGTCATGGCGATAGTGTCGAATCATGTTTTGAGAATATCGCGCGCACGCTTTTTTCCCTTATCGCTGATATTGAAAATATTCATTCCCTGCAAGTCATATCCATCGAATTTGAAGAAGAAAATGTTGTCGCTGCCTTGCGTACCTGGCTTGCTTTTCTGCTGGAAAAAAGTAAGGAACAGCAAATTTTATTTGGCGATTTTCGTTTGCGACGTGAAGGTAATCACTGGAAGGCAACTGTTTCCGGCGAGCCTTTGCGTATGGATTTGCTTCAGGGAGTGGAAGTGAAAGGTGTGGATGCAGGCGAAATCTCGGTAAATAAAATTAATCTCATCTGGGAAGCAAGATGTGTGGTGGAAGTGTGATTTGGAAGAGTGTCATCTCTAGTTTACAAAAATACCCAATTATTGTAATGTGTAGATTACAGTCATCTGAGACCTCTAAAAATGCTTGAAGGCCTGATTTCCATCCATCGTGAAGTAATGGCAAATATTCCAGTCACTTATCATCGCTATCTTTTTGATCAAATCAACTGGTCTGCAAAAGCCATTTGTATTTATGGGGATAGAGGCGTAGGCAAATCTACGTTAATTGCGCAATATCTGCTGGAAAAATACAAAACACCTGACAAGGCATTATATATTTCTGCCGATAATATCATTGCTTCATCCATGGGATTGTTCGCGATTGCACAGGAATATTTTTCTTATGGCGGTGAAGCATTATTCATTGATGAGATTCATAAATATGATAATTGGTCAGTTGAAATAAAAAATATTATTGATACCTACAAAAATCATCAGATTGTTTTTACGGGTAGTTCCAGTCTGGATTTGAAAAAGAGCAAGGGTGATCTGTCACGTCGTGTTGTTTATCATCGATTGGTTGGTCTTTCCTTTCGTGAGTTTTTGCAGTTGAATGACAATGTTAAATTATCTACTTATTCACTGGAGGATATCATCCAGTCGCATGTTCAGATAAGCAATGAATTACACATAAAAAATATTTTGAAGCAGTATCGTTTATATCTGAATCATGGATATTATCCATTTTATCTCGAAGGTCAGGAAGATTATCTTTCCAGACTAAATAATGTGATTGAAAAAGTGATTTATGAAGATATTTCTGTTATTTACAATCTCAAAGTCTCAACAACATTAATTCTAAAAAAAATATTATGGCTGGTTGCGTCTGCGAAAATTCTGATGCCTAACATTGATAATATTGCGAGAAATCTCCAGGTTTCGCGTGAAGTTGTCTACAATTGCCTGGAATATCTTGATCGTGCAGGTTTAATACATAATCTTTATCCGGAAGGTTCTGGCATGAAACTGGTGCGCAAGCCCGGAAAAATATTATTAAATAATCCAAATATGCTTTATGCAATCAATGGAACGTTAAATCTGAATAGTGATATAGGTGCCATCCGGGAAACATTTTTTACTAATCAGATTGCAACAAAATATAAAGTAAATACTTATGAAAATGGGGATTACATCGTAAATGATAAATATGTTTTTGAGATAGGTGGTAAAAATAAATCTTCAAGACAGATCAAGGCAGAAGCGAATGCCTCGCTCGCACTGGATAATATTGAAGTCGGTTTTGGCAATAAAATTCCCTTATATTTATTTGGATTTTTGATTTAAATGACTCCTGAAAAAATCATCATTATTGGCGCAGGAATGGCGGGTCTTTCTGCGTGTCATAAACTTATGGAATACGGTTTTAGTGTCACGATTCTGGAAGCGCGCGATCGCATCGGTGGTCGTATTGTCACGAATCATGCCCTCGGTATGCCAATTGGCGGTGGTGCAAGCTGGATACATGGTATTGATGGCAATCCAGTTGCAGCGCTCGCGAATCTGTGCAATGTCAGAATGACAACCATGGATCAGGAGCAATTTTGTTATTACGATCATCAGGGAAATTTTATTTCAGTGCAGGAGAAAGAAAATTTTAATCAGCGTTTTGATGGATGGCTGGAACAGGCAAGACAATTAGCTTATCAATCAGAAAAAGATATTTCACTCGCGCAGGCATTGACAGCGATTATTCCTTTTGCGCAATTATCTGCGCGGGAAAAAGCCTTGTTTGAAACTAAACTCATGTATTTCGAAGGTTATATTGGCGAGGATTATGAATTACTTTCCGCACGTCATTGGGATGCAGAACAACCGTGGCCAGGTAAAAATTGTTTTCTGATTGATAGTTATGAACCGATTATTAATTATCTTAAACAAGATTGTGATATTCAGTTGAATCAAGTTGTGAAAGAAATAAATGTTTCTTCTGATCAGGTGGAAATAAAAACGCAGGATTCAAGTTTTCATGCTGATGCAGTGCTGGTGACTGTTCCATTGGGTGTATTAAAAAATAATGATATTCAATTCAATCCACCATTGCCGGATGATAAGCAGCAAGCAATTCATCGTACAGCAATGGGTGTGTTAAATGTAACAGCGATCAAATTTCCTCATGGTTTTTGGCCGAAAAAATCACAGGCTTTTTTCTATACGCAATTTGATTATTTATCCGTGCCATTCTTTTTTAATTTGCATTCGTTTGCCGAGCAACCGATTTTAATGGGTTATAGCGGCGGACAACGTGCGCGAGAACTGGAAAAGTTTTCTGATGATGAATTGATGGAAAAAATCCTGCGTAATTTCCGCATGGTGTATGGCGATCATCTTGCTGAACCAGATGCTTTCATGAATACACGCTGGGCATCTGATCCTTTTTCCCGGGGTTCGTATTCATATCTTCCCGTCGGTGCGAGTAGTGAAGATATGGATGCGCTCGCCAAGCCTGTGGGTGATCGATTATTTTTTGCAGGAGAAGCTACACATGCCAAACATCCAGCAACAACACATGGCGCATTATTGTCGGGGATAAGGGAAGCAGAGAAGATAAGGAACTTTCTTTAACTTGCTCATCCTGCCATCTTCCCCCATAATTGCCGCTCCTTAAAATACTCACTAAAAAGAATTCACATGCCACAATATATTTACAACATGCAGGGCGTGAGCAAAATTGTTCCGCCAAAACGCGAAATATTAAAAAACATCTGGTTATCGTTTTATCCTGGCGCAAAGATTGGCGTGCTGGGATTAAATGGATCGGGCAAATCCAGCTTGCTAAAAATCATGGCGGGAATCGACAAGGAAATTGTCGGTGAAGCACGTCCCATGCCAGGTATTAATATTGGTTACTTACCGCAGGAACCAGGACTTGATCCGCAAAAAACAGTGCGTGGCAATGTAGAAGAAGGCGTGCAGGAAGCGATCGATTTGCTGAATAAATTTAATTCCATCAGCGATAAATTTGCTGATCCCAATCTCGATGCTGATGAAATGACGAAATTGCTCGAAGAACAAGGTGATTTACAACACAAGATTGATGCCATCAATGCCTGGGATATTGATCGCAAACTGGAAATTGCTGCTGATGCGCTACGTTTGCCACCATGGGATGCAGATGTGACTAAAATTTCCGGCGGTGAAAAACGCCGTGTCGCGTTGTGTCGTTTATTATTGTCCAAACCCGATATGTTATTGCTCGATGAACCCACCAACCATCTGGATGCAGAAAGTGTCGCGTGGCTGGAAAAATTTTTACATGATTATCCTGGCACGGTTGTCGCGGTTACTCACGATCGTTATTTTCTGGATAATGCAGCAGGCTGGATACTGGAACTGGATCGTGGCAAAGGTATTCCATACGAAGGTAATTATTCTTCCTGGCTGGAGCAAAAAGAAAAGCGACTGGAACAGGAAGAGCGTCAGGAAACTGCACATCGCAAAGCGATGAAAGCAGAACTGGAATGGGTGCGCAGCAATCCTTCTGGCAGACATGCAAAAAGCAAGGCAAGAATGGAACGTTTCGAAGAACTTAATTCGCAGGAATTTCAAAAACGTTGTGAGACACAGGAAATTTTTATTCCACCAGGCCCGCGCCTCGGCGATATCGTGATTGAAGCAACGAATTTAAATAAACGTTTTGCTGATCGTGTTTTATTTGAAAATTTGAATTTCAATATTCCAAAAGGTGCAGTCGTTGGAATTATCGGGCCAAATGGTGCGGGTAAATCCACGTTATTTAAAATTCTATGCGGTACTGAAACGCCCGACAGTGGTGATTTTCGTATCGGTGATGCAGTCAAAATTGCTTATGTTGATCAAAGCCGCGATGCATTAAATGGGGATAAAACGGTTTGGGAAGAAATTTCCAATGGTCAGGAAGTCATGACGATTGGAACGTTTCAGATGCCATCACGTGCTTATGTGGGACGATTTAATTTCAAAGGGACTGACCAGCAAAAATTCATCAAGGATTTATCAGGCGGTGAACGTAATCGTGTGCATCTGGCGAAATTGCTGAGTAGCGGCGGTAATGTGTTATTGCTCGATGAACCGACGAACGATCTGGATGTGGAAACCTTGCGTGCACTGGAAGAAGCGATTTTAAATTTCCCTGGATGTGCGATGGTTATTTCGCATGACCGCTGGTTTCTCGATAGAGTAGCGACTCATATTCTTGCATTCGAAGGAGATAGTTCGGTTAATTTCTTTGCAGGCAATTATACGGAATATGAAGCAGATCGCGTCAAACGTCTGGGAGAACAGGCAAATCAACCGAAGAGAATGAGATACAAAAAGCTCGGAAGCTAGTTAAGAAAAGCTTAATGAATGCGGATTATGATGTTGCTCACCAACACGAGGAGCATCACCGCATGTCCGACGACAATCTAACCAATGAAAAAAAACGTCTTCCGCTCATCAGGAAAAATCTTCCTCGCATTCACACGCATGACAATCTTTCTTTTAAAGTGACGGTTGAAGATTGGAAGAGAGGTGGTGGTAACTGCGTTTATATCAATGGAACACAAGCGCTGCCGAAAATTGAAAAAACCAAAGAAGATATAAAAAAAGTATTTGATGAACAATTTTTTGCAGAAAAAACTCAGGAATTTGTGTGTGATGAACTAAAAGAGTACGTAAAAAACGCTTCCAATCAGGGTAATAGTAAAGCTGGCGGATTTTTGGATCATTCGCATGCTGTGACCAAGGAATATTTTTCCTTGCATGGTTTATTTCTAACTGCGGATCAGGATCGTTGCGATTATATTATTCTCGATAAATATAATCTTGTGTATATCGAACGATTCAATATTAATGGCTATCTCCTCAACACAGGTGATTTATTCAAGCCCGAATCGCAATTGGCAATGGGTGTCACAGTATCTACTATTAATTTTGATCCTGTAAAAGGCATCACACATCAATTAGCGTATGACAAAATAATTCTGCTCAATAAAATCGCTGAGACCAACCTGTTTAATCGCGATCTTGGTTTGTATGTCGCAAAACAAAAGGATTTTGCCAATCAACTTACACCACCGATGTTTTTTGATGACGATACTTTGTTGCATACAGCATATAACACGGATATTGATGAAGTGCGCGAGGGGTTGAATCAATTTTGCAATATTGTTGCGGAAAAAGGTGTGACAGGTCTTGCTGAATTTTTTACTGTGAATAATGTTGTTTATCCATCGCATAAAAAAATATCTTATATAGATCAATTTTTAGTGGCAGATGTAGCAAAAGCAGATGAAATAATATTGATGCATGATAAAAGAAGAAAAAAAGATGTACCGTTTTATCGTGTGATGATTAATTTTTTTGATGCCATGCTGAATGCGATTAGTGATTATGTTAAAAAAGTTTTTGGTGAAGAAAAGAAAAATCCGCCGAAAGCAGCAGTAATTATTCCTGATCAACCTGTCAAAAAATCCATTGAGCAGCAAGGTGAGAAAATTATTTTGCCGCCACTTGTTCATCAATCGCGATTATTCAGTAAACCGAATGTTGATCAGGATGGCGTGGTGACGTTTGTGATGGAACATCAGGGTCAATTACAGGAAGAAATGCAGGCAAAGAAAACGGATGGTTTATATGCCGCCATGAGCCATGTTTTTCCAGATCAGGCAGGCAAGGCGGCATTTGCAGGGTTCATACAGCATGCAACATTTTCATTCGCTGGTAATTTCAGTGTGAAGATGACACGCGAGCAGACGGAATTATTCAGGCAGCATTCCAAGGAATTGCAGAAAGTGGTGGAGAGATTTGAGCGGAAGGGTAAAAGTTTGCGTGCGTGAAGTACGTAACTACCTGAATTAACACTTCATTCTCTTCCCCTCACCATTTTTCAACCACTTACACTGGCTATCATCCACAAAAAATATCGCAACAATTATCATTGATTTAATAATTATTTAAGAGAAGATCCGGTAAAATACCTCTATAATTTATTTCAAGACAGGTAGCGTGGTTGAAAATTAAACCATAATAAATACGACGAGGTGTGAGCATGTCCAAGTCCAGAAGCCAGAGCATTTCAGATGCTGATGAGAAAAAAATAATTGATGCTGATGATAAAAAATTATCAGAGGCAGAAGAACGAAAAAAAATAATGGAAGAACAAGAAAAGAAAATAGCTGATCTTTTTAACATTCTGAATACTACGTACAACATGAATACTACGAGAGACAAGCTTGATTACTCAAAAAGAGTAACTTTTTCGGAAAGCTTTTTTAATGTAGAACGTAATGTTAAAGAAACACACGCATCTTCTGAAAATGATGAAGATCACAGTTCTTCTGCAGAAGAAGCCTCTGTTCCTGAAGCTATTGTTCCTCAAGCTATTGTTCCTGCTGAAATAGCAGAAATAGCTGAGCGTGAGGAAGAAGCTAAAAAAACTTTTATCCAGAGATATCCAGTTGCAGGAACGATAGCAGTAGTTGCTGCCTTTGTATTCTGTGGTGCTTTGCTGGGATTTGCACTTTCCAACGCTTTCGGATTGCTTTTACTTCCAATTGTTGCAAAAGCTGCATGTTATGTTATTGCAGCTTCGGGTTTGTTCACATTATTAAAACCAGCAATCAACACAATCAATTACTGGGTTAAGGAATTCTTCAGTACAAATCAGGAAAAGGAAATGAATGATCAAAAGGATCATGACAGAATAACCAGAAATACGCTGATACCAACATTATCGCAAAGAAATACAGTTAATAGAGGTACTGTTGAAAATAAATCCCGATCAGTAACCTTTGAGAATAGTTTCAGTTATAAGTTTTTCTCTGAACAAAATGCTGGTGGAATCGAGAATTGCAAGCCAGAACCCGGCGTAAACGAGATTGTTGAATATCTGGTTGAAAATTATCGCCATGAAAGCTTCATTAGAGATATTAGTTTGAGATTAAATGAGGATGATAAGAAAATTCTCGATTCGTTTATCAAGGAAATAAATGATAATGGGGCGCTTATCTATAATGAGCAGAATAATAATTTGGAAAATCCAAAAATTTATAATCAGGAAATTTTCGATTGGGTCATGAGAAATGAGAAAGGCATTAAAGAAGAAATTACACTAAACAATCTCAATCGTCGAACGTTAACAAATAGCAGCAGTAGTGGTTCTGGTTACTAACACGTCTCCATCCGAATACACGGATTATCTTCGCTACCTGTTTCCACTTGCAGTGTAGCGTGGCTAATCCGGAATTCATGATGTAACTTTTCATTAATTTCCCTGAACTCCGCATCCGATAATTTTTTTTCTGGCATGATGAGATGCGCGGTCAAGGCGACTTCACGTGTGCTTAATCCCCAGATATGCAAATCATGCACCGCAGTCACGCCTGGTAAATCATGTAAATATTGGCGTACACCAACGTAATCGATGTAATGCGGAATGGCATCGATTAAAAGAATCACCGAATCACGTAATAATCCCCACGTTCCCCATAACACAATCACCACAATCAAAAGACCAATAACAGGATCAATCCAGTGCCAATGGGTGAAATGAATGAGTATCGCAGAAATAACCACACCAACGAGAATCAGCGCATCAGCCATCAAATGTAAAAATGCTCCCTTGATGTTGATGTCATCTTTCGCACCACGCATGAATAATAATGAAGCGCTGACGTTGACGAAAATACCGATGATACCCATGACAATCACAATCGTTTCATTGACTGCAGTGAGATTAAATAATTTATAAATCGATTCATAGGCAATCACAGCTGAGGTTGCAACCAGAATAAATGCATTCGCGAGTGATGCAATGATAGTCGTGCGCTTGAAACCATAGCTGTAACGTTTGCGTGCTGGTAAAGTCAGCAACCAGTTCGCAATCCAGGCAAGCACGAGTCCTAGCACATCACCAAGATTATGTACGGCATCTGCCAGCAAACTCATGGAATCAGCAGCGATCGCAAATCCTGCTTCCACTATGGTGTAAACCAGGGTCATGCACACCGCAATCGCAAATACAGAATTAAATGAACGTGCCGCTTCATGATGATGATCGTGCGAATGAGAATGATGCGCGCCCATATTGTATTAATCCCTGCGTAATTTATCGGTGGATGCAAGTGGTGTGGGATAACGCATTACTGTCCAGTAACAGGAAACAATGAATGTGATAATCACAGCAGCTTGCGCCATATAAGCATCAGGTGGTGATAATAAATGCGTGCCTTGTGCCATATAAATAATTAACAGCGAAAATTCACTCATTTGTCCCAGACGCACACCAATTTCCCAGCTCACGGTTTTGATTTCACCTGAGCGTTGCAGCAACCAGCTAAAGATCATGGGTTTCAATAATAAAATGAAAAGCGCGAGAACGCAGGCGGATGCAAAGACTTGCCCAAAGTAATCGAAATTAAAACTTGCACCGATGGAGAAGAAAAATAATACGAGGAAGAAATCGCGCAAAGGTTTCAGGCTTTCTGCAATATAAAATGCAATGGGATTGGAAGCGAGCGAGACACCAGCAATGAACGCACCAATTTCTTCGGATAATCCAAAATAATGGCTGAATTCAGCCATGAATAAACACCAGCCAATGGAAACAATAAAAATATATTCATGAATTTTATCAAAGCGTGACAGCAACCAGGAAAGCACATACGTCTGAAATAAATAAGCAACGGTTAATAAAATCGGGAAGGCAATGGCAATTAACCAGAGATTGGTAGTAGCGCTACTATCACCAAAAAGCTGCATGATAAGAATAGCGGCGATCGCGAGAATGTCCTGTAACAATAAAATGCTGATGACCAGTTCACCAGTATGTTGATGATGCAGAATGGTAGTGGGTAATAATTTCAGACCGATAATGGTACTGGAAAATATGACAGCGATACCGATCACCATGCTTTCGACCAGTGTGTAACCAAACATGTAACAGGTGAGAAAACCCATGCCGAAGAAAACCAGCGAGCTAACTAAAGTAATGAGACTCATCTTGCGCAAGGAGTGAAATAAATTTTGCGGTTGCAAATGCAAACCTAACAGGAATAACAAAAAGACAATGCCGATATCGCCAGCTTGCTTGATCACTTCACTATTCGATACCAGCTTGAATCCAAACGGGCCTAATAATGCGCCCACTACAATATATGCCACCAACAACGATTGTCGTGTAAACAAGGCAGCAGTAGATAAAATGGCGGTGCCAGTGAAAATTAAAAAAATAACATGTGCTATACCGTGGGTTTGATCCAATGTTATTCATCCTCCAGTAAGGTAACCAGACGTGCATTGCCGCCGACGGCGGTCGTGTTGTTGGAAATACAGCGTTCCATGCAAAGTCTTGGCAAGTAATGTGGCCCTCCAGCCTTGGGGCCTGTGCCAGATAAACGTTCACCACCAAATGGTTGCACGCCTACCACAGCGCCTATCATATTGCGATTCACGTAAATATTGCCGATTGGCATACGATTTGCAATGTGTTGTATGGTGGCATCAATACGACTATGGATGCCTAATGTTAATCCATAACCGGTTTTGATAATAGCATCCATTACCTGATCCAGCTCATTTGCCTTGTAACGAATGACATGCAGAATCGGGCCAAATACTTCACCTTCAAGTTGATCGAGATTCTGTAATTCATACACACACGGTGCAACATAAAATCCATCAGGTAAATTTTCAGGTTCGATGGTTACGATCAGTGTGGCTTCTGCATTCATTTTCGCAATATGTTTTTGCAACATCTGCTGTGCCTCTTCATCAATCACGCAGGCAACATCCGTGGATAAGAATGCAGGATCACCGATTGTCATTTCCTGCATGTAACCTTTCAGCATATTCAGTAATTTCGGCGCCATTTCTTCCTGCACAAATAACACACGCAATGCAGAGCAACGTTGTCCTGCACTATTAAATGCAGATTGCACAATATCCATGACAGTTTGTTCAGCGAGTGCAGATGAATCGACAATCATCGCATTCTCACCGCCAGTTTCTGCGATGAGAAAAGCAATCGCACCTTTTTTATCAGCAAGCGATCGTTCGATTATTTTTGCGGTTTCGGTTGAGCCAGTAAACATGACTCCTGCGACACGTTCATCTTTTGTTAACGCTGCACCCACTACGCTGCCTTTACCAATTAATAATTGCAACACATCTTCTGGAATGCCTGCTTCATGCAGAATTTGCACGGCTTTATATGCAATTAATGGTGTTTGTTCTGCAGGCTTGGCAAGTACAGGATTACCTGTGACGAGCGCTGCAACAATTTGCCCGGAAAAAATAGCGAGCGGAAAATTCCATGGACTTATGCAAGCGACAATGCCACGTGCATGCAAGGATAATTGATTCCATTCGCCAGTAGGACCAGGTAAAGGTTGTGGGACAAGATCATGACGCGCGCGATAGGCATAATAACGACAATAATCAATCGTCTCGCGTATTTCAGAAATACAATCAGGAATACATTTGCCGCCTTCCTGGTTGAGTAATGCAATTAAATCTGGCATGTATTGCTGAAATAAATCTGCTGCTTTTTCCAGAATACTCGCACGTTTTTCAACGGGAGTTTCATCCCATTTGCGTTTGGCATTCTCTGCAGTCTGCAAGGCTATTTCAATATCATGTGCATCTGCATGACTGACTTTGCCGATGACTTGTTTATTAATCGGTGAATTAACGGCATGTGCGTTTTTGTCATGATACGTTTTGCCATTAATGATGGAAGTAGCTATCCATTTTTTCTGTTTTGCCTGTTCAATTTGCTGGAATAATTGTTGACGCGTGATTGCATTGGATAAATCAATTCCTTGTGAATTTTGCCACGCACCATAAATTTCCTTTGGTAAGGGAATGTGTGGATGTGGTTTATTGACCAGTGCTGCAACGCGCGCGACAGGATCAACAATCATGTCATCAATCGGTGTTTTATCATCAGCTAATTTGTTGATGAAGGAACTATTGGCACCATTTTCCAGTAAACGTCTGACAAGATAACCGAGCAAATCGCGATGGGTGCCAACCGGTGCATAAATACGACAGGGAATATTGAAACCATCTTTTGCAACCACCTGATCGTAAAGCGCGCGTCCCATTCCCTGTAAACATTGAAATTCAAAATCACTTTGTTTATTCGCCATTTCCATGATGGCGGCTACTGTGTAGGCATTATGTGTGCCGAATTGCGAATAAAAACATTCAGGCTGTGATAATAATTTTTTTGCACAGGCAAGGTAAGAGACATCAGTGGAATTTTTACGTGTGAACACAGGATAATTTTCATATCCATACACCTGACTCATTTTGATTTCGGCATCCCAGTAAGCACCTTTCACCAGTCTTACCATCATGCGTTTGCCGTGTTTGCGTGATAAGGCGCTTAGCCAGTCAATCACATAAGGCGCACGTTTTTGATACGCTTGCACCGCTAATCCAAAACCTTCCCAGCCAGCGAGCGCTGGATCACTGAATACACGTTCGATGATATCCAGTGAAATATCGAGACGATCTGCTTCTTCAGCATCAACCGTCAAACCAATGTTGTATTGTTTTGCCTGTTTGGCGAGCGCGAGTAACATCGGCGGAATTTCATTCATGACGCGATCATAATGTGTGTATTCGTAACGCGGGCTTAATGCAGATAATTTCACGGAAATACCCGGATTTTTTGCCGGTGTATTTTGATGTGCAAATTTGCCAATCGCATCAATCGCATTCACATAAGATTGATAATAATTGGCAGCATCTTCGACTGTGCGTGCAGATTCACCGAGCATGTCATAGGAAAAACGATAACCGATATTTTCCAGTTCCACTGAACGCGATAAGGCTAATTGAATATTTTCTCCCATGACAAATTGTTTGCCGATGGTTTTCATCATTTGCAAAAGAACCGGACGAATGACGCTTGCACCTAAACGACTAACACTGCGTTTTAATGCACTCGAAAAAGTTTGATCATGATTGATGGCGGGTGCGTAGATTTTTCCTGTCAATAATAATGACCAGGTCGCAGCATTCACAAATAAACTATTGTCGCGACTTAAATGATTTTTCCATTCAACAGTGGAAAGTTTGTCGCTGATAAATTTATCCATTGTGGCTTTATCAGGAATACGCAATAAGGCTTCGGCAAGACACATGAGTGCAATGCCTTCATCGGTAGATAAGTCATATTGATGTAACAGCGAATCAATTTTTCCCTGACGTTTTTTATATTCACGCGTTTCTATCACCAGTTGTTTTGCGATAGTTGTTATATGCGCTTTTTCTGCGGGTGGAAAAGTGGCTGCTGCAATCAGTGGGGAAAGACAGTCATCTTCCTTCATTCGATAAGCTTTTGTGATACTATCGCGCAGGGAATTTAGCCTTTCCGGGTTATTCATAATATAAAGCTCCAGATCTAAGGTAGTAATGCCTCGTTTTGGGATTCCCTATTGTAGTGAAAATCAGCCATTTGACTAGTGAAAATATTGATGAAAACACCTGAAAATACTAAAACAACACCGATTTCACGTCGGTTTCGAGGATTATTGCCCATTGTAGTGGATGTTGAGACTTCTGGTTTAAATCCTGCCACTGATGCCTTGCTGGAAATTGCAGCAGTCACACTCGGCATGAATGGTGATGGCAAGCTCTATCGCGATCAAACTTTGTCCTATCATGTGGAAGCATTTGCTGGAGCGAGGATTGATGCGGAAGCGCTGGAAGTGACGGGTATTGATCCGACACACCCTTTACGTTTTGCGTTACCGGAAGCGCAGGCTTTGTATCGGATTTTCGCTTTTATCGAGAAGGAATTGCAAAAAACCACGTGTTATCGTGCGGTTTTGGTGGGACATAATGCGTGGTTTGATTTGAGTTTTGTGCTGGCAGCGGTCAAGCGTGCGCGTATTCGTTATAACCCGTTTCATTCATTTACCACTTTTGATACCGCCTCCCTATCAGCAATTGCCCTGGGCGAAACCGTGCTGGCTCGCGCCACGCGTCGTGCCCGTGTGCCATTTGATGTCGAAAAAGCGCATTCGGCTATTTATGATGCTGAGCGTACGGCGGAGTTGTTTTGCCAGATCGTGAACCGCTGGGGCGAGCTGAGGATTTAACAGGGTTGTAAGGTTGATTTAGGAAATAACGACGGCTGCGGGCGCGTGCGTGCCCTCACCCCTTCCCCCTCTCCCCTCGCTGAAAAGCGCTCCGGGAGAGGGGAAGCTCTCCGTCGCTATTTTCACAATGAAAGCGCTCCTGAGAGAGGGGAAGCTCTCCGTCGTTACTTTCACAATGAAAGCGCTCCCGGGAGAGGGAAAGCTCTTCGTCATTATTTTCACAATAAATTTCCAGCCAAAACTTCCTACGGAGAGCTTCCCCTCTCCCGGAGCGCTTTACAGCGAGGGGAGAGGGGGAAGGGGTGAGGGGCTTATGAACTACAACGATCCAGCTTTTTTGTCATTATTTTCACAATAAATTTCCAGCCAAAACTTCTTACGGAGAGCTTCCCCTCTCCCGGAGCGCTTTACAGCGAGGGGAGAGGGGGAAGGGGTGAGGGCGTTTGGTTATCATCTTGAAGATGTCTCGGTCTGCAATAATTTCAAAATCGTTTCCAGCACACCGCTTGTATTATTAAAGACCTCGTTATTCCATACTCTAAATACCCGAAAACCTTCACTTTCCAAAAACGCAGTGCGACGTTTGTCGTATTCTGCTGCTAGCATATGCTGACCGCCATCCACTTCAACGACAAGTTTCTTTTCCCGACAAGCAAAATCTGCGATGTATTGGCCAATAACAAGTTCGCGAACAAATTTATAACCACCCAATCGTCGGTTTCTCAAAAAATACCACATGCGATTTTCCGCTTGTGTCATGTTTTTTCTGTGGCTGCGGGCGCGATCTTTGAGCATGGTTTTCATTCCTGGTTATGTTTCTAATTGGGTGTCTTTGCTTGCATGCGCGCGGGCCCTCACCCCTTCCCCCTCTCCCCTCGCTGAAAAGCGCTCCGGGAGAGGGGAAGCTCTTCGTCGTTATTTTCACAATAAATTGCCAGCAAAAACTCCCTACGGTGAGCTTCTTTGGGGCGAGCTGAGGATTGATAAGGTAAGTTTAGGAAATAACGACGAAGAGCTTCCCCTCTCCCGGAGCGTTTTTCAGCGAGGGGAGAGGGGGAAGGGGTGAGGGCACTTATGAACTACAACGATCCAGCTTTTTTGTCATTATTTTCCCAATAAATTGCCAGCCAAAACTTCCTACGAAGAGCTTCCCCTCTCCCGGAGCGCTTTTCAGCGAGGGGAGAGGGGGAAGGGGTGAGGGCCCGCTTATAAACTACAACGATCCAGCTTCTTTACCGAGATAATGTGCGATGCCTTCAGCAGTTGGCTTGATTCCCGTCTTGCCTTTGGTCCAGTTGGCTGGGCAGACTTCACCATGCTTTTCATGGAATTCGAGCGCATCGATCAAACGCAATAATTCATCGACATTACGTCCCAATGGCAAATCATTGACGATTTGTGAGCGCACAATACCTTGCTTGTCGATAACAAATGCACCACGTAATGCAACATGAGCGGTTGGATGCTCCACACCATAAGCTTGGCAAATCTGATGGTTTACATCGGCAATTAACGGATAACGCACTTGACCAATACCGCCATTGGCAACCGGAGTGTTACGCCATGCGCTATGTGTAAATTGCGAGTCAATGGAAATACCCATGACTAATGTATTACGTGCTTCAAATTCCTGGATGCGATTATCGAGTGCGATCAATTCAGAAGGGCAAACAAAGGTAAAATCTAGCGGATAAAAAAAGATGATGGCGTATTTCTTTTCAATTTCCTGATGCAAGGTGAAGCTGTCATTGATTTCGCCATTGGCCATAACGGCAGCAGCAGTAAAATCCGGGGCTTTTTTGCCGACTAAAATATTCATGATGATTCCTCATATACCAAAATTGGTCGCCAAGTATATCTGGATTGTAAAAAATTTTGTATACTCGGCCGACGCGATCGCCACGTAAAACCTTAAAATCAACAGGTTGCCAAACATGATGATATTTGCCCTGATCCTTCTTGGTGTCTTACTGAACGTAGGCGCTCAGCTTTTGCTCAAAACCGGCATGAGCCAGATTGGCCATTTCGAATTCACCATGGCAAATGCTTTCCCAGTCGGCATGAAAGTCATTGCCAATACACCGATCATTAGCGGTTTATGTCTGTACGTCGTCAGTGTCGGCGTGTGGTTACTGGTGCTTTCACGCGTACAAGTGAGTTATGCCTATCCCATGCTCAGCATGGGTTATGTTATCAATGCTATCGCTGCTTATTATTTATTCGGCGAACCACTCAGCTCCATGCGTATGCTGGGAATATTCATCATTATTGCTGGCGTGTATGTCGTTGCCAAAACCACTTGAAGGAAATCCCATGTCTGATGACTTCTTACCGTTTTCCCGTCCCTCCATTAGTCAGGCAGCCATTGATGATGTTGTTGCTTGCCTGAAAAGCGGCTGGATTACCACTGGCCCACGTGTTGCACAATTTACCGATGCACTTAAGGATTATTTTCATGCCGCACATGCCTTACCTCTCATGTCTGCAACCACTGGCTTGCATTTCGCCTTGCTAGCCATGCAGCTCGAACCTGGTGATGAAGTCATTACGACACCATTAACTTTCGCAGCTACCTTGAATTCGATCGTACTCGCTGGCGGCAAACCAGTTCTGGTTGATATTGATCCCACGACATTGAATATGGACCTCAATTTGCTGGAAGAAGCGATTACAGAACGTACACGCGTAATTATTCCGGTGCATTTTGCTGGTTTGCCGGTTGATCTTGACTGGTTATATGAAATTGCCAACAAGCATGGTTTACGAGTTCTTGAAGATGCGGCGCATGCGATGGGTTCAGAATATAAAGGCAAGCGCATCGGCAGTTTTGGCGATACGCAAGTATTCAGTTTCCATCCCAATAAAAATATGACAACCGGTGAAGGTGGTTGTGTGGTCACACGCGATCAGGAGCTGGCAGAGCAGATTGCGCGTTTGCGTTTTCACGGCATTGATAGGCAAGCATTCAATCGTTATGGAAAAAATGGTAGTCAGGATTATGAAATTGTCATGCCGGGTTTCAAATCCAATATGACGGATATCCAGGCAGCGATTGGCATTCATCAGTTGAAGGAATTAGCGGGATTTATCACGCGACGCAATGAACTGGCTGCACGTTATCAGGAAGCGCTGGCTGATTGGCAGCAATGGACATTGCCGACTGCGCCTGCGTACGAACATTTGCATTCCTGGCATATTTACACACCGCTTTTGAATGAAGAAGCAGCAAAAATGAATCGTGATGAATTCATGCTGGCGATGAAAGAAAAAAATATTGGAACAGGTTTGCATTATCGCGCTGTGCATTTATATCCATATTATCGTCAGGCGTTTGATTTTAAGTTGGGTGATTTTCCAAAAGCGGAAGATGTCTGCGAACGTATTGTCAGTCTTCCATTATTTCCTTCCATGACCGATGCCGATCACGATCGCGTACTGGATGTGATGTATACGATTTTTAATTAGGTATTGAATATGAAAATTTTAATTTTAGGTGCAAATGGTTTTATTGGCAGTCATTTGAGTGAAGAGATTCTTGATAAAACTGATTGGCAAATTTATGCAATGGATTTGGCAGATGATAAATTATCGGCTTGTCTTGCTCATGATCGTTTTCATTTTTTTATCGGCGATATGCTCAAGGAAAAGAACTGGATACGTGAACGTGTGAAAGAATGCGATGTCATATTGCCACTGGTTGCAGTTGCAACACCTGCATTATATGTACAAGATCCCTTGCGTGTATTTGAACTGGATTTTGAGGCGAATCTTGAAATCGTGCGTTTGTGTGCAGAATATAAAAAACGCGTGATTTTCCCATCGACATCTGAAGTGTATGGCATGTGTACCGATACAGAATTTGATGAAGAAAAAAGTCATCTGGTCACAGGCCCCATTCATCGTGAGCGCTGGATATATTCCACGTCCAAGCAATTAATGGATCGTGTCATTTATGCAATGGGAAAACATCAGGATTTGGCTTTTTCCCTGTTTCGACCGTTCAACTGGTATGGTCCACGCCTCGATAATGTATTTAATCCCAAGCCGGGAGGTTCGCGTGTATTAACGCAATTTATTGGTAATATTTTGCGTGGTGAAAATATTAATCTGGTTGGGGGTGGTTTGCAGCAACGCTGTTTTACTTATATCGATGATGGTATTAATGCCTTGATGCGTATTATCGAAAATAAAAATAATGTTGCGCACAATCAGATTTTTAATGTTGGAAATCCGACAGAAAATATTTCCATTCGTCAGTTAGCAGAAATGCTGGTGCAGATGATTATTGCGAATTATCCAAAGTATGCAGATGCAGCGAGCAATGTAAAATTGCTGGATGTGGATGCAAAAAATTATTTCGGTGAAGGTTATCAGGATGTGTCATTGCGCGTGCCATCCATTCAGCGCGCACGCGATGTGCTCAACTGGGAACCGCGCATCGCTGTGATGGAAGGATTGAAAAAGACGCTGGATTTTTATTTGAATTAAATGATTATTTTCATATTTTTTGCCAAATATTTGACAATTTATAATTAAAATATATAATTATTATATATTTTGATGATATTAGAGCAAAAAAATGAAGATAAAAGAATTCTTTATAACTCATCCTGTATTTCGGTTCGAAGAATTTGGCGCTTACATGAGTGCTCTGGGGACTGATCGTCCTGAAAGTTGGCGCCAGCAATTGAGCTACCATCGAAAGGTTGGGAATCTTGTTCATATTCGTAAATTTCTATATGCAGTAAATCCTGTTTTTAGTAAAGAGCAAAGTGTTGATCCTTATCTTTTAGCCGGCAAAATTAGTCTGGATTCTATTCTTGCATATCATACTGCGTTAGAGTTGCATGGCATCGCGTATACCACATTTAATAAATTGATGTATTTATCAAAAAGACAAATTCTACCTTTTTCATATGAAGCTCAAAGTTTCCGATCTATTTCTCCGCCAAGGATGTTAATAAAAAAAGATCATGCTGAATTTGGAATTGAGGAAATTAATCATAATGGAATGAAAATTAAGATTACTAGCCTGGAACGTACCATGGTAGACGTGCTTGATCGACCTGATTTAGGCGGTGGCTGGGAAGAGATTTGGCGATCGCTTGATAATATTACTCAATGCAATATGGATAAGCTTATTCAGTACGCATTGTTTTTGAAAAACTCAACGACAATTGCCAAGTTAGGATTTTTTCTCGAGCAACGACCGCATTATTTAGCTCCTAATGAAAAATACATAAAAAAACTTTTAACTTTTGTCTCAAAGCAAGCTCATTACATGGATAGAGATGAGCGTACTCGAGGAAAATATATTGAGAGGTGGAAGTTGATGGTTCCACTTTCAATTATCAATCGAACATGGGAAGAAACGAATGTTGAGAATGTCTGAGCAAGAATTAAAACAAGAGGCACAATTTAAAGGCTATCGACCTGAAATGCTTGAAAAGGTATATCACTTATTAAATTTACTTGAAGAATTTATGTCAGTTTCTTATTTATCAGAAAGAATAGCATTGAAAGGTGGTACAGCAATTAATCTGTTTTGCACTGATCAATTTCCGAGATTATCGGTTGATCTTGATTTTAATTATGTTGGTGCTATTGATAAAAATATTATGCAACAAGAAAAGCCAGAGCTTGAGCGCGTTTTGCTTGATATATGCCAGAGGCGACAATATGGATTACATCGTAATCCTGGCAATCATGCGGGCGGTAAAACAGTATTAACATACCAAAGTATCACAGGCACAAAGGGTCGTCTTGAGCTTGACCTCAATTATGTTTATCGAATACCGCTTTGGAATGCTCAGTGGCGTTCATCTCCACCTTGGCCGAAGGAGACAAAAGCAAAGGTGCTGGATATTCATGAGTTGGCTGCAGGTAAATTAAATGCTTTATTGGAGCGAGAGGTGAGCCGTGATTTATTTGATAGCCATCAACTATTGACAAAATGGCCGCTGGAAATTGAAAAACTTAGACTCGCATTTACTATTTATGCAGGTATGAGAAAACAGGAATGGAGTGAGTTAAGAATAGATAAAATAAAATTTTCGGTGAAAGATATTCGCAACAAATTATTACCGGTTTTAAAAGAAAGCGAAATTCCTGGCACACGATTTCCCTTAATTGAAAAATGGGCAAAAAACATGGTTGATGAATGCAAAACAGCACTTGAAATGATTTTGCCATTTAGGGATAACGAAATTGAATTTTTGAATGCATTGCAGAAGCGCGGTGAAATACGAGCGGATTTCCTCTGTTCCGATAAGATTTTTTGTGAAAGGCTGACTGTTCATCCGTTATTGCTTTGGCGCGCACAACAATTGAAATGAAATTAAGGAGAGAGTTATGTGTTTGTTGGTGTTACACAAAAAGTTGCATGAAAGTTTTGAACCTGCGATCAAGATAGATATCTTGCGAGCATTATTAAAGTTTCAAAAGGAAGAAGAAAGATTTATGAATCATGTAGAACCGTTATGCGATAGGCTGTCGCAACATAAAAAAAATAAAATAATAAAAGCATTGGAAGGGCTTTCAAAGTGTGGTTATGTCAGAGGTTCGGATACAGTTAAATCACAGCGATATATCACTGAAGAAGGGAAGAATTTTCTTAAATCATTCGAACAATTTTCTCAAAAATCGTTGTTAGGGAAAATAACCTGGTGGTATCAGAATAGGCTGGATGGTTTATGGAAAATAATAAAGATCATAATTTTTTTAATGACCCTGCTTTATGGGGCAATAAAAATAGGAATGCTAATTTTTTCAGGCCAATGATAAAAGTTAGATAACATACATCTCAGAATTATCCTGGAACTTAAATCAAGTCTGGAGCGTCCAGATTCCCTACGCCTCACTATCCGATGGAATTCTGTGTATCTGCGCGCCTAATTGCGTGAGTTTTTCCTCGATGCGTTCGTAACCGCGATCGATATGATAAATGCGATCGATCACCGTCTCACCATGCGCTGCCAATCCTGCCAGCACAAGACTCGCGGATGCGCGCAAATCCGTTGCCATGACTGGTGCGCCATGCATATTATCAACGCCCGTGCAGATTGCGGTATTGCCTTTGAGCGCAATGTTTGCACCCATGCGATGCAATTCCTGTACGTGCATGAAGCGATTTTCAAATACCGTTTCCGTAATCACGCCCGTGCCTTCTGCAATGGCATTCACCGCCATCATTTGCGCTTGCATATCGGTTGGGAAGGCAGGATAAGGTGCAGTGCTAATGTTGGCAGCATGCGGACGTCGTCCTTTCATATCCAGTGCAATCCAGTCAATGCCGGTATCAATAATGGCGCCGACTTCTTCCAGTTTGAGCAACACAGATTCCAGTAAATCAGGACGTGTGTTCTTTAATTTTATTTTGCCTTTGGTGATCGCGGCTGCTGCAAGATACGTGCCAGTTTCAATACGATCTGGCAACACATGATATTGTCCGCCGCCTAAACGATCGACACCATCAATCACAATCGTGGAAGTACCAGCGCCACTGACATTTGCGCCCAGGGTATTTAAAAAGTTGGCGAGGTCTTCAACTTCTGGCTCGCGCGCAGCGTTATGAATAATGGTTTGGCCTTTGGCAAGCACCGCTGCCATCATGATATTTTCTGTGCCTGTTACCGTGACGATATCCATCACGATAGTTGCACCATGCAATTGGGAAGCTTTCGCCTTGATATAACCATTGTCGATATACATTTCTGCACCCATTGCCTGCATGCCTTTCAGATGCTGATCAACAGGACGTGTACCAATCGCGCAACCGCCAGGCAAGGAAACTTCAGCTTCGCCAAAACGGCTGAGCAATGGGCCTAATACTAATACTGATGCACGCATGGTGCGCACTAATTCATATGGCGCATGGAAAGATTCCAGTTTTGAAGCGTCGACTTCGATATTTGAGCGTTCATCAAGTGTCACGCGCACACCCATTTGTCCGAGCAGACTGACGATGGTTGTCACATCCTGCAGATGGGGGATATTGCTGATTTGTACCGGTGCACTGCTTAATAGCGAGGCGGCCAGAATGGGCAGGGCAGCATTTTTTGCGCCTGAGATACGAATTTCACCGTTTAAAGGCGTGTTGCCTTTGATAATTAGCTTTTCCATTATTTTTCCCTTTCAGGATCGAGTTGATCCCATTCTTCAGGTGTGAAAGTTTTGATTGAAAGTGCGTGCAAGGTACCATTTAGTAATTGTGTCTTGACGGTATCATTCACGATTTGTTGTTTCTGGATACGAGATTTGCCTGCAAAAACAGGACTGACCACACAAGCAAGAAAATGTGCGCCATCACCTTCCACAAAGGCTTCGGAACCTGGAATACCGGCTTCTATCAAACGTTTGATTTCTTCTGGCTGCATATTGTTCTATCAGAAAATCGAGGTTGCCATTTTTTGCATATTTTTATCTGTTTTGCAACTAGGGTAAGAAAAATTGGGTTTTATCAGGAATGACTTTAATTCAATCAAGTATTTGAATAATTTGATTTAAATACTATTAGTCGGCAAAACTTGAATATTTATATTAAATGTATATACTGTATGTATATACCAAAAAGCAGCAAAAAGCGGAGATAAACCTCATGAAATTCGCAAAAATATTTAAATCAGGTAATTCACAAGCTTTGCGCTTGCCCAAGGAATTTCAATTTCAAAGTAGGGAAGTTGAAATATTTCGATGCGGCAATGATGTGATTTTGCGAGAAAAACCTAAAAATTTAAAACATGCTTTTGAATTGTTAACCAGTTTGCCTGAGGATTTCTTTTCGGAATCCCGGGAAGATTCCTTACCGCAAGACAGGGAGTTTTTTTAATGAAAGTGAAGTATTTACTAGACACAAATATTTGTATTTATATTGCCAAACAAAAACCTGTTACCGTTTTGAGAAAATTTGAAAAACTCGGCGTTGGTGAAATAGCCATGTCAACGATCACTTATGGTGAACTTTTATATGGCGCTAATAAAAGTCACTTTCCTGATCAGACGCATCAGAAGTTGGCTGATCTAACGATGTTTATACCGGTTTTACCATTAAATTCTGATGTAGCTGAACATTATGGTGATATAAGGGCAAATCTTGAGAAGATTGGTAAACCAATTGGTAATAATGATCTCTGGATTGCTTCTCATGCGCGTGCTTTGCAAGTGATCCTGGCAACAAATAATACAAAAGAATTTACGCGTGTACCAAATTTAAGAATTGAAAATTGGGTTTAATATTGGTTTATAATGACCGCCATGATAACTCCCATCTCCATCAATCCAGACACTGGGCTGCTTGAGCCAGTTACTTTTTATGCCTCACCGCATCAGGATGAACGTCCTCTCGTTATGCCTATCGATATGATCGTCATCCACGGCATTAGTTTGCCGAAAGGTGAATTTGGATCGGATAACATACGCGACTTTTTTTGCGGCTCGCTGGATTTTGCTGCACATCCATCTTTTGCTGATATCGCGACATTGCGCGTCTCCGCGCATTTACTGATTCAGCGTACGGGTGAAATTATACAATTTGTTCCCTTTGTTAAACGTGCCTGGCACGCAGGCGAATCTTGTTTTGCAGGAAGAACGCGCTGCAATGATTTTTCCATTGGGATAGAATTGGAAGGCACTGATGATCACCCTTATGAAGATATTCAATATCAGCAATTAGGCGCAGTGATTAACTTGCTAAGACAAACTTATCCTGATATTAAAAAGGACAGAATTGTTGGACATGTTGATATCGCACCTGAACGCAAGACAGATCCTGGACCTGCATTTGACTGGGAAAATTTAAAAGGAAGATTAGCATGACATTTATCGTGACATTAATAGCATTATTGATAGAGCGTTTTTTTGACTGGAGCCATTTGCGTAATTGGCAATGGTTTGCAAATTATCAGAAAGCTATCAGCAAGCGTCTACCAGGCAAATCACCTTATCTGGTGTTAGCGGCAACAATTATTCCTTTATTATTGCTGACACTGATTGTTCAGCTTGCTTTACAGCATGTGCTATTTGGGTTGATCGAATTTCTGTTTCAATTATTTTTATTTTTATATTGTCTCGGGCCGCAAAATCTCTGGGCCGATACATTTGCCTGTATCAATGCGCTGGTACAAGGTGATATGACTTTAGCCGGAGAAAAACTGCAAGCTTCCTTTGGCGTCACCGATCACAGTAATAAGGAAAGCATGCATGGACAGCTTCTGAATAATATTTTTATTGCAGCTAATCGTCGCATTTTTGCGATCGTCTTCTGGTTTTTATTATTAGGGCCAGTTGGCGCTGTTTTATATCGCACGATTACCTTGTCATCCGCAAGATTTCCCAAGCAGGAAACATTGCCATCACTGATGCCAGCCGCACGTTCCACAGAAGCTGTGCTGGATTGGGTGCCAGTGCGTATTCTCACGTGTGTATTTGCGCTCGGTGGACATTTTGTTCGCGTCATTTCCTGCTGGCGTAAAAAACCCGTCATGGGGCTGGAAATGAATGAAAGCCTGTTAACCGAATGTGGCACAGCAGCATTGGGCAATGGTGAAGTTGAAGCGGTTGCGCAAGATGGTTCAATCGAAAGAAATGCGATTGGCTTACTCGATCGTTCTTTCATTATTACACTCGTCATTTTAGCGATTATCGTGATGTTGCATTAAGCATCACGATGATGTGCTAAGCTAACTTTTTTCAGCACAACGTTTTGGCACAGGGAGTGCGCGAATGAAACGAAAATGGATAGCCATATTGTTCATGTTGCAAGGCAGCGTGTTCGCTCAAAATGATGCATTTCTCAATAATACAGCCATGAGTTATTTCACCAAAACAGATTGGGCGCTCTTCAATCAGGCGCAAGCTACTGTATTAAACAAGGAAAAAAATGGCATGCGTGTGAGCTGGAGGAATCCAGAGACACATGCGCATGGTGATCTGGTGGCATCTGCTGCGCCGAGTTTAAATGGTATGCCATGTCGTTATGTAACTTTTCGCAACACGGCGCATTTGATTAATGGTGCTGGCAGATTTCGGTTTTGCAAAACCAATCATCAATGGAAAATTTTTTAGGGAAAGATTTTTTAAATAAAGGGAATGGATATGAAATCTTATCTGCAAATTGGCACACTGATTCTGTTGCTGGTTTCCTCCATACAAACATTTGCATCAAACTTCAGTTTTTTTGGTAATTCAGCTATTAGTTTTTATACCAATGAAGACTGGAAATTATCGAAATCCGCGCAATTAAAAGCTCTTGATCAAATCAAGGATGGTGTCAGGCTTGCCTGGACCAATCCTGAAACTGGCAGTCATGGCGCGTTTATTCCCACACATACGTTTCATGCCAAAGGATCAGTTTGTCGTGACATGCAAATCCTGCATACCGCCAATCGCGTGAACGACAAGGCGATATACAGATTTTGCAAGATGAATAATGGATGGAAAATTGTATAGTTACTTGCATTTGGTTGTTAAGCGCAGCTTGTCATTGCGAGCAGCCTGTCATTGCGAGCGCAGCGAAGCAATCCATTTGCGCTACATGGATTGCTTCGGCTGAAAAGCGCCTCGCAATGACAACGCATAAGTTGTTTCACTTCAGCGCCATTGTGTAAATTTCCTTAACAAGCTCATTCGGCAACTGCAAATCAAAAGGCAGTTGTTTGTTTGCCATAAAGAAGTGAAACATTTTAAATTTTTGTTTTGCTTTTATTATGCTTGCCTCAAACTGATCGTTCGCTGCTTTGAAATTTTTGTAGATGGCATCATTTAGTATCCCTGATTTTTTTAACTGTTTCTTTAACTCCTTGTAGTCCATTGCCCTGTTGAATATATGATAGAATCCGGACAATTTAAAATCATGATCAACCAAAACTTTAAGAATTTTTAACATATCAATCATTTTTTCCTTGATCAATACAGGACAGTTAACCCATCTGCTTAATGCATTTAATCTTTGCTTTTCAAGAAATCTGAGCATGGTTTTCCACATCATGTGATCGCGAATGTATTCGCTCAATAATCTGGATTCAAGGAGTATCTCATAATCATTCACGCTATTGGCTGGTCTCTCAATCAGATTCCAGCAAAAACCATAAAGTAGTGCACCAGGGAAATCTTGTTTAATTTTATTTGGAAACTTATCCCAATCGCTGAATTTATTTTTGTAAGGATATAAATTCAGGAATAATTCGATAGCTGTTTTTCTCCATGCTTGATCTTCAGCAGGAATGGTTTCCAGATAGGTGACAAGTAAATCGCTGGGTATTATGGAGGCTGATTCCTTGATAATTTCAACTAATGATTCATTGAAATTGCTGGAAACATACGTTCCTTTCTGTATCGAATTTAATTTGCAAAACAACTCTGCAGCAATAAAGTTATGTTTTTTGAGCAGGGAGTTTTTATAAAGCTGTTTCAGTTTGTCATCCGTCAAAACATTTTGCGTGTCATTCGTGATTAGCCATAACACAGTATTTTCATGAACATTGCCAAGCTTTTCAATCAGCTTCACATCATTCTTAAGTTCAATCCATAATTTATTCATAATGCTGGTAGATGCTGGGACATAAAGCTGGTTTTGATAAAAAGCTTCCAGCCAGCTAGTACATAAATCAATTTTATAATCGACTTCATTGATAAAGTTATTATTTTTATATTCTTCAATATTAATATTCATCTTTGTAGAGATAATAAATAATATTGTATGCAAATCACCTTTAGCACTTATGGTATTTATACCGATTTGTTTGTTAATCAGATAAAGCAAATATTCAATGGAGCGAGCGATAGAATCAACTTTTATCAAAGCATAATAATCAATGATACCTGTGATGGGTTTCGCATGATGTTTTTGCGAGTTATTAATGGCAGACAGCATCTTGCCATAATTGCAGTAATGTTTGAGCATCGCCATAGCCTGATCAAAATCGGTGCGATAATTTGGGTTGCTGGAGATAGCCAAATAAAGTGGATAATCTTTTAATTCAGATATTTTTCTGTTTTCCATCTTGTGATCCTCGTTTTTTTAGTATTGCAAAGTTTAGCATATATTTCAGGCGTTGCGCAGCAAAACTGCCTGCGCTACAAGCTCACACGTAGCTGACAAATATTTTCCACAATTTCCTTTGGTGGCGTTGTGGCATAAGGCTGTCTTTTGCAAAACAGGAAGAAAGAAAACATGCCGGATTTTAATGATGCTTTCTTTTCGCTTGCTGAAAACTCTTGCATGAATTCTTCGCCGCATGCAGCCGCCACATTCGGAGATGAAATTAATATCTGATAACATTCAGACACCGCGAAATTCATGAAATGTTTATGGAAACGAAAATCGTGATCAAGCAAAAGTTTAATCAATTTTAAGATGTTAATTACTTGTTGCTGGTTTGTATTAAAAATATATCTGGAGTAATTTTTTAATTTATATTCTGAAGGAAACATCGATGCTGCAAAATTTAACACATCAATTTTATTTTTCTTTTCATTCAGTTCACATTCTATAAGAAAGGGTTCCGTCAGTTTGTGCGCAAGAAAGAGCTCGCATTTTTCGATATTAATAGGAAATTCATTAATCAGGGAAATAAATAGTTCATCAAGTGCCTTATTGAGCTTGAGCTTTACTGTCGCCTCAATCTTTTCCCAATCGTCGATTTTCTTCTTGTGCAGACACAAATCCAGAAGCACTTCAGAAGAGGTTTTATCACTTGCCTCAAAATAATCAAGAATAAATTTGGCCGGAATCAGCTTTTTACCTTCATATGCGGAAATAATATTTGGTAATGCTTTGCTAAATTCACTGGGAATAACATGCAATTCCGGGATAGAGTTTAATTTGCAAAACAGAAATGCAGAAATTAGACCCCGTTTGCTAATCAGGGAATTTTTATAAATTTGATATAAATCCTGCTCTGACAAAAGTGCGTTAATATTTTTTGTAATAATAAAAAGCGCATTATATTTCTCAACCTTATCAAGATTTTCCAGTAAGGTTTTATCATTTTTCAATTCCTGCCAAAGTTTGTCCATGATGATAGCAGGTGCTGGTAGCTCAAACTGATTTTGATAAAAAGCAGAAAGCCAGCTCGTACATAATTCAATGGAGCTGTTTGTTTTATTAATGAAATTACAATTCCTGTATTGTGTCAGGTCGATATTGGTTTTGATTTTAATAATGGAAAGTATGGTCAGTAAATTATCATTCAATGCGTTGCTATTAACATCGATAAACTGATTGAGTTTATAGATTAAAAACTCAATTGTGCGTGTAATGGAATCTGGTTTAATCAAACAATAATAATCAATAACTTTTGTAATGGCTTTCACATGGATTTTTTGCAAATTCCTGATTGCAGCAAGGTTGGAATAAATAGGGTTGCTGGAATTAAGCTCATCATAAAGGCAATAGTATTCGAGCATTGCCAGGGCTTTCTTAAAATCTGTGTTGTAATTTTCATCAGACCAAATATCGAGATATTTTTTTTCATTTTTCAGTTCAGGTATTTTTCTATCTTTCATGCGCGGTATCTCAATGGTGTTAAAACGAGGGCTGGATTCTAGCATGAGGAAATTATATTTCATCTAAATTTGCATAAAAAACGCGCATCAACCTGCCTCTCTTGCTTTGGATTTTTTCCATATTCGAGTACACTTAGCCGCAAACCAAAATCACCAACAATAGCAACAGGATATGAATAATGACGAAAGTGTGGAGTGATAACGACCCCATTGAAACCCAGGAGTGGCTGGATGCGCTTGCATCCCTTGTGGAAGTGGAAGGCAAGGACCGCGCGCAATTTATACTACAAAAAGTGATGGAAGCAGCTCAGCAAAAGGGCATCGGTACTGCATCACTCAACACTCCCTATGGCAATACCATTCCAGCCGATCAGCAGCCGGAATACCCGGGTGATCTGGAACTGGAAGCCATTATCGAAGGCTATATCCGCTGGAATGCCATTGCCATGGTACTAGCTGCCAAAAATACAGTCGGTGGTGTCGGCGGACATTTATCTTCTTATGCTTCAATCGCCACATTATACGAAGTTGGCCTGAATCATTTTTTCCATGGTGCGACCAAAGATCAGCCTGGCGATCTGATTTTTTTCCAGGGACATTCCTCCGAAGGCAATTACGCACGCGCTTATCTCGAAGAACGCATCAGTGAAAAGCAGATCACCAATTTTCGTCAGGAATCCGAAGGTGAGGGTGTTTCTTCTTATCCCCATCCCTGGCTCATGCCAGAATTCTGGCAGTTTGCAACCGTTTCACTCGGTCTTGGCATGTTGCAAGGCGTGTATCAGGCGCGTTTTTTACGCTATCTGCAAAATCGCGGTTTACTGGAGACCGAAGGTCGTCGTGTGTGGGTGTTTTGCGGCGATGGTGAAATGGATGAACCAGAATCGATTGCTGGTTTGTCACTCGCGGCACGCGAAAAACTCGATAACCTCACCTTCGTTATCAATTGCAATTTACAGCGTCTCGATGGTCTGGTGCGTGGCAATGGCAAGATCGTGCAGGAACTGGAAGGAATATTTCGTGGTGCTGGCTGGAATGTCATTAAAGTTTTATGGGACAGTCGCTGGGATCCTATTTTTGCAAAAGATAAATCTGGCGCATTGCTGAAACGTTTAACTGAATGTGTGGATGGTGATTTGCAAACGGCCTATGTGCGTGGCGGTGAATATAAACGTGAATTTATTTTTAATACGGATGAATTAAAAGAGTTAGTCGCTGATATTTCCAATGATGAATTAACCATGGCATTGCATCGCGGTGCACATGACCCCATCAAAATTTATGCCGCTTATTCAGCAGCCATAGAGCACAAGGGACAACCGACTGTCATTCTGGCGCAAGGTGTAAAAGGTTATGGGCTTGGTACAACGACTGCCGAAGGCAGAAACGTTGCGCACAATGCACTGGAAATGACGGATGATGAATTAAAAGCATTTCGTGATCGTTTCAAATTACCATTGACGGATGAAGATCTCACTTCCCATCGTTTCGTCAAACCCGATAAAGATAGTGCTGCGATGCAATATTTATTTGCGCAGCGCAAAAAATTAGGCGGCTTTTTACCTGCGAGAAAAATCGTTTCACAATCATTGCAAACGCCAGAATTATCTGCATTTGATGCGATATTACAAGGCTCAGCCGATCGTACCATGTCAACGACAATGGTATTCGGCCGCATCATGAATGTATTGCTGAAAGATAAAAATATTGGTGCGCGTGTTGTCCCGATTTTCTCTGATGAAGTGCGTACGTTTGGTCTGGAAGCATTATTCAGACAAGTTGGAATTTATTCGCCAGTCGGACAATTGTATACACCAGAAGACAAGGAACAATTTCTTTATTATCACGAAGTGGAAAATGGTCAGGTACTGGAAGAAGGCATTACCGAAGCAGGTTGCATGGCATCCTGGATTGCTGCAGCAACATCTTATGCGACCAATCGTTTCCCCATGGTTCCATTTTTTACTTATTACTCCATGTTTGGTTTCCAGCGTGTGGGTGATTTTATCTGGGCAGCAGGCGATATGCGTGCGCGTGGATTTTTAATTGGTGCAACAGCGGGACGAACAACACTGGAAGGTGAAGGTTTGCAACATCAGGATGGCACGAGTTTATTGGCAGCTTGTCATGTTCCGACTTGTCGTGCATATGATCCTGCATATGGTTATGAAATGGCAGTCATCATTCAGCATGGACTGGATGAAATGATGCATCAACAAAAAGACGTGTTTTATTACATCATGGCGATGAATGAACGTTACACACAACCAGCGATGCCAAAAGATGTGGAAGAAGGGATTATTCGTGGCATGTATTTATTCCGTCCTGCAGGGCAAACTAAATTGACCGTGCAATTGCTTGGAAGTGGTGCGATTTTCAATGAAGTATTAGCCGCAGCAGAATTGTTATATAAAGATTTTGGCGTTGGTGCAGATGTGTGGAGTGTGACGAGTTTCACGGAATTATATCGTGATGGCATGCTGGTTGAGCGCGCTAATATGTATAACGCCAATAAAAAACCGGCGATTTCTTACGTTGAACAAGTCATGCAAAAACATAAAGGCCCGATGGTTTCAGCAACAGATTATGTGCGTAATGTTTCTGAATTGATTCGACCATTTATTTCGCGCACTTATGTTACATTGGGAACCGATGGTTTTGGCCGCAGTGATACACGCGAACGTTTACGCCGATTTTTTGAAGTGGATCGTTATCATATTGTGGTTGCTGCATTACATGCACTGGTGAAAGATGGTGAATTACCTGCAAGTGAAGTGACAGCAGCGATGAAAAAATATGGAATTGATTCGAAAAAACCAGCACCAATAACGGTGTGATATTTACGGAGGATAACAAGTTGACAGTAAAGAATTTGACGACCCCTGATCTTGGTGGTGCAGCAGACCTTACCGTAATTGAATTACTGGTAAAACCAGGTGATACCATTGCTAAAGATACCCCAATTGTCACACTCGAATCAGACAAGGCAACAATGGAAGTGCCTGCAACTGAAGCGGGAGTAATAAAAGATATAAAAGTAAAAGTTGGTGATCATGTTTCAACGGGTACAGTATTAATGACAGTTGAAGCAGAAGGTGGCGAACAACAAAAACCTGCAGATAAAAAACCTGCTACTCCCAAAGCTGCAAAATCAGCAGAAAAACCAGCGAAAAAAGCAGAAAAGAAAACTGAACCTGTAGAAGAAGAAACCGAAGATAAAAATGTATTAACTGGTACCGTGCAATCCACCAGCGATGTACATGCAGGCCCAGGTGTGCGACAACTTGCACGTGAATTAGGTGTGGATCTTGGAAGTCTCTCCGGCACAGGGCCGAAATCAAGAATTCTCAAGGAAGACGTGCAAACATTTGTAAAAACAAAATTATCGCAAATACAAACGAGTGGAGCATTGCAAACGACTGCCATGCCGCCAGCGCCGGTGATTGATTTTTCCAAATTTGGTTCGACAAGAATAGAAGCATTATCACGTATCAAAAAAATATCTGGAAAAAATTTGCAGCGTAACTGGATGATGATTCCGCATGTGACACAATTTGGTGAAGCAGATATCACCATACTCGAAGATTTTCGTCAGCAACAAAAAGCGGATATGGAAAAGCAAAATGTCAGATTAACTCCATTGGTTTTCATTATGAAAGCAGTGGTTGCATCATTAAAAGCATTTCCACAAATGAATGCCTCACTGGATGCAACAGGTGAAAATCTGATTATTAAAAATTATTACAATATTGGTGTGGCTGTCGATACGCCAGACGGATTAGTAGTGCCAGTGATTCGTGATGTTGATAAAAAAGGTTTAATGGATCTTGCGAAAGAATTGGCAGAAGTCAGCGAAAAAGCACGTAGCAAACAACTAACACCAGCTGATATGCAAGGTGGGTGTTTTTCGATTTCCAGTTTAGGTGGAATTGGTGGTACAGCATTTACGCCGATTATTAACGCACCGGAAGTTGCCATTTTAGGTATATCAAAATCTTCATACAAACCTGTTTATGAAAATGGAGCATTTGTTCCGCGTCTCATGTTGCCATTATCGCTTTCCTATGATCATCGTGTGATTGATGGTGCAGCAGGCGCACGTTTTATTGTGCATTTAAGTCATATGTTGTCAGACATTCGTAATTTATTGTTATAGGTGATTAAAAATGAGTATCGAAACAGAAGTCGTCGTAATTGGTAGTGGACCTGGTGGTTATACTGCAGCATTTCGCGCAGCAGATTTAGGTTTGAAAGTCGTGATGATTGAGCGCTATGAAAATATTGGTGGCGTGTGTCTGAATGTCGGTTGTATCCCATCGAAAGCATTATTGCATGCAGCAAAAGTAATTGATGATGCACAGGAAATGTCAGAACACGGTGTGCAATTTGGCAAACCAAAAGTGGATGGAAAAAAATTACTGGACTGGAAAAATAGCGTCGTCAGCAAATTAACTGGCGGTGTGAAAATGCTGGCGAAAACACGCAAGGTGAATGTGATCACGGGTGTTGCGAAATTTATTTCTGATCATGAAATTGAAGTCAGCATGAAAGATGGCAGCAAGGAAACTGTAAAATTTCAGCAAGCGATTATTGCAGTCGGTTCACGTCCCGTAAAATTACCATTCTTGCCAGATGATGCACGTATTATTGATTCAACTGGTGCGCTGGAATTGCAGGATATCGGCGGCAATATGCTGGTAATTGGTGGTGGCATCATTGGGCTTGAAATGGCAACGGTTTATCACAGTCTTGGTAGTGAAATTTCAGTTGTTGAATTAATGGATCAGATTATTCCTGGTGCAGACAGTGATATTGTTGCGCCATTATATAAACGCATCAAGGCGCGTTATAAAAATATTTATCTCAAGACCAAAGTGACAAAAGTGGAAGCGAAGAAAGATGGATTATATGTCACGTTTGAAGGTGAGAATGCACCGAAAGAACCACAAAAATTTGATCGTATATTATCTGCGGTTGGCAGACGTCCGAATGGTGATCAGATTGATGCAGCAAGAGCTGGTGTCAAGGTAGATGATCGTGGATTTATTCCAGTGGATAAACAAATGCGAACCAATGTTCCGCATATATATGCAATTGGTGATGTTGTTGGTAATCCGATGTTGGCACATAAAGCGATGCCGGAAGGGCGAGTTGCTGCGGAAGTGATTTCGGGATTAAAGCATTATTTCGATGCAAAATGTATTGCAAGCGTTGCTTACACGGATCCAGAAATAGCATGGGTGGGTGTCACTGAAAATGAAGCAAAAGCCAAAGGAATCAAATATGGCAAAGGTGTATTTCCGTGGGCAGCGAGCGGACGTTCATTGAGTATAGGTCGTAGTGAAGGGTTGACGAAAATTATTGTGGATGAAGAAACGCATCGTGTCATTGGCGCAGGAATTGTGGGAACCAATGCAGGTGAATTGATAGCAGAAGTTGCGCTTGCCATTGAGATGGGTTGTGATGTTGAAGACATTGCGCTCACGATTCATCCGCATCCAACATTATCTGAAACCGTCGCACTCGCTGCGGAAGTATATGAAGGCACGATTACAGATTTATATATGCCGAAGAAGAAAGCAGAGAAGGTGTAGGGATTGATAAGGTGACGGAAGAATTCCTTCCCCCTTTGGGGGAAGGTGCCGACAGGCGGATGGGGGAATATAATTTTTCTATTATCAAGCCACCGATGAAATTTCCAGATCAAGTCCCGCATCTTCAGTATTTGCAATAATCTTTTTCATAATGAAACTATAGAGCTCGCGTCTAACTGACATATGCAGATTAATCAGTTTGCGAAGGAAGATTGCTGAAGGACTTGCATTACTTCCTATTGCAAATTCCTCAACTACTTCTTCGAAAGTGTCTGTGTAGTAAGCGATGCCTTTCAGGTTATATTCTTCCGTCGATAAAATATCCTTGATGATTAACTGGGTTAACGTGGATTCAAGCATTAGATTCTCCTTTTCTGTCGTAAAATTGAGTAACCGAAAATATTCCTTGTATTCCTCGCTAAATATTTGTTTTAGCTCTTCACAAATACATACAAACAACCCAGCTTCCAGAAGCACATGTTCCTTGATGCTTAATGTCGAAGTATTGATGCCCAGAAGTTTCGATAATGATGGTAACGCAGACATGCAGTGTTCTCTCCTTGAGGTGGTGGTTAGGAAAAGTTGTTTGGATTGTGGGTTTATTTGTTGAGATAACTTAATTAGAAGGTGTATGTGAGTTCAATTCCTAATTGCAGTTAACTTTAAAAAATCTGTATACGCATAAATTTCGTATTGGTATGATCTTATTTCGAAAATACGATGTCAATACTATTTTTATACGATAATTATACTTTTTGTTTATATGATGATTATTTAAAATGAGAAAAAAGATTATATGAATAATTTTAAAACAAATATTTCATTTGTTTTACAAAGCATGATAGAGACAAGACGGTTATCTATTTCTGATCTCGCGCGAAGGACATGTATTCCTCAGCCGACGCTTCATCGTATTGCTCATGGGCAGCATCAAAAACCTCATAAGAAAACCTTAGAAATATTATCTGATTTTTTCAATATAACTATAGATCAGTTACTGGGATGGGAGCCGATTGAAAATCTTACGAGTGGTAAACTTCCTGTTTCACAACTTCCGATATTAAATTGCGATGATATTAATTCGACACATTCTCTGAATACCAATTGTCAATATTTAATCTATGAAAAACCTATAAGTAAAAATGCATTTGCTATAAAAATGCCAGATAAATCGATGGAGCCCTTAATAATAAAAGATAGTCTCCTGATTGTTGACCGGGAAAAAAAACCAGAGTATCGAAATCTAATTGTCGTGAAATTACATAATTATGAAGGTGTATTAATTCGACAATTAATAAATGATGCTTGTAATTCATATATTAGGCCGCTCAGTCAGGACTTCAAAAAATTTGAAATGATCATGCTCACACCAAAGGACAACATAATCGGCACAATTGTGGAGGTAAGGTTTGATTGCGAAGCATTATAGAAAACAAACGAGAGTTGAGTTGCATAATTGAAGGATTGAGAAATGCATGTCAGGAGTAAATGCAATGCTTAAAAGGGTTTCAACGTTGATAGAATATATATCTTATTTGTATAAGTATAATCTTGAATTACAAAAAACAACCAAAAGTATTTTCCGTGTAATAAAAAAAGAAAGGAAAAATGGAAAAAATGTCATTGATGTGCAGGTAATTAATAAAGCTTCTGTTTTTCGTTGTAGGGTTGATGAAATTATAGGTCACGATCAGCTATTGGAATGTTTTTCGAAGAGTGATATTAAACTTATTACTTATCTGGCGACAGAAGATTTATTTCAGCCGAGAAATAAAATCGTTGGTTTTGAATATAAAGAATGCTTTGAAAGAACAGTATTGCGCGTAAAAACAAAAGATAATCAATATGATAATTTTACACCTGATCAAATTTCATCAAATCCAGAATTGTTGAATGGCTTAAGTCAGGAAGATGCGCATAGGGCTGGATATTTGCTAGCAATTGAACAAATGATTTTGGAAAAAAAATCCATGGAAAATATCAAAAACTCGAAGTAAAGGATTGTGTTATGAATATTGAAATTACCAAGCCAGATAATAGTTATGCTACAAGCTGTTTTCAATTCTTATCCATGTTGTTTTTAACAATTATGCTGGGAACGTATGTTTTGGCTTATAAAATGATTTCTGTGGGCGGTTATATTATCTCTGCTGGGATATTTATTTTTCCAATCAACTATGCAATAACCGATATTACGACAGAGGTATATGGATATGAACAAACAAAGAAAATGCTAAAATTGGTTTTTATTTGTTGTTTATTTTTTAGTACTGTAGTCCCATTCCTTGCAATAATGTCACCTCCTTCTGGTTGGCCATATCAATCAGGATACACGCATGTATTAGGAAGTGTTTTTAGATTTTTTATTGCGAATACAATAGGAATTATTGTTGGTATTACCATTAATGGATACCTTATTGCCAAATGGAAAATTGTCATGCAGGGAAAACATTTTTGGCTAAGAAGTATTGGCTCATCAGTCATTGGGGAGCTGATAACATCCATCATTGCAGACATAATTGCATTTGCTGGTACTACCAATTCGCTGGGCATTGTCAAGCTCATGATGGGAATATTTTCTATTAAACTGATTTACTCAATTTTTTTATCATTACCGAGCACTTTGATGGTAACTCATATAAAGCTTCGCTCAGGTATAAGATTTAATACTTTAAATTTTGACCCTTTTAAAAATAATGAAAATGAAACAAGGAAAGCAAATGCAGTCAACTTCTAAAATTCTTTCTAATGATGATTTACTCGAGGCATCTAAAAAAATACTTAAGCCTGAAATTTTTGATTTTATTTCTGGAGGCTCGGGGAGTGAATGGAGCGTCAAAAATAACCTGGATATATTTCATCAGATTCAAATTGTTCCACGTGTCTTGCAAAAATCAGGAACAATAGATACTAGTGTATCTTTGCCAGGCAAGAATCTCTCTTTTCCCGTGATCATTGCACCATGCGCATTTCACAAACTGGTATGTGAGGATGGGGAGTTAGCTACCGCAAAAGCTGCTGCCAAATGCAATACAATTCTTACTTTAAGCACAATGTCATCTTGTTCAATGGAAGATGTTGCATCAGTTTCAAATAACGATAAATGGTTTCAATTATACCTTTTTAAGGATCAGAGAATTACAGAGGATTTGGTTAGACGCGCGGAAATTGCTGGATATGAAGCGCTCGTTGTTACTGTTGACTTGCCAGCAATGGGTATGCGTCTGCGTGATATAAGAAATCAATTTTCACTACCAAAGCATATAGAGGCAGTGAATTTAAAGAAATTCCATTTGTCAGATATTTCTGAAAAAAGTGAAGGATCAAAAGTAAAGGAACACACAGATCAACAGTTCGATGCAAATATTGGTTGGGATACGATTGACTGGTTGCGTTCAATTACTTCACTTCCTATTTTTCTAAAAGGAATTTTGAATGTAGAGGATGCCATCGAATCTCTTAATCATGATATACAAGGTATCATCATTTCAAATCATGGAGGAAGGCAGATTGATGGTGTTGTCTCGCCAATTGAGGTGCTGCCGGAAATAGCAAAGATGGTAAATAATAAAGTGCCATTAATAGTTGATGGTGGAATAAGATGTGGCGAGGATATTTTTAAGGCGATTGCTTTGGGAGCTAATGCTGTAATGATAGGAAGACCTGTATTATGGGCTCTGTCTGTGGGTGGGGAGAGTGAGCTGGAGTCATTGCTAACAAGATTGCAGAAGGAGCTCATACTTGCAATGCGTCTTGCTGGATGTAATTCATTACAAATAGTCAGAGATCGTGGCTTTTCCTTGCTAGCAGGTGAAAAGATTACGAATATGAAGTGGAAAGAAATGATGATGAAGATGGAAAATAATCATGTTTCAGAGAATATCAAAATTACTCCTTCTGCTCGATTTTTTTTGAAACCAATCTAAATCAGAATATAAATGACAAATAACACCTTTTTTAAAATTAATCTTTAATGGAAATGAAAAAATATGAAAGCCAAAATTCGCGGCACGGAAATTTATTTTGATATCGCAGGCATGCAACATGCGCCAGTTGGAAAGGAAATTATCGAAAAACCAGTTTTATTCCTGATCCATGGCGGTCCTGGTGGAAACCATATTCATTTCAAACATGATTCGATAAAGCTACAGGAATATGCGCAACTGGTTTTCATTGATCAGCGTGGTTGTGGTTTGAGTAAAAAAGACAAACGTTCCAATTACACGCTTGATAATAATATTGAAGATATCGAAGCGCTGAGAAAATATCTGGGGTTTGAAAAAATCAACGTGCTGGGTGTTTCCTATGGAGGAATTGTTGCGCAAGGATATGCGATTCGTTATGGCAAACATGTGGATAAGCTTATTCTCGTATCAACGACACCGAGCTATCATTTTATTGAGATGGCGCGTGAAAACCTGAAGAAAATTGGCACGAAAAAACAGATCGCTGTTTGTGAAAAATATTTATGGAATGGAACTTTTAAAAATGATCGAAATGTTAATTTTTATATCAAGACGCTCGATCCGCTGTATATTTATAGTAAACAGAAAAAACGGAGAAAATTTGCTTCTAAAACGAAAGGGATCAAAAACTATATCGCGCATGATGTGTTAAATGTCGGATTCAGCACTTTTTTGCATGAATTTAATTTCGTGCCGAAATTGAAAAAAATAAAATGCCCAACTCTAATTTTGTCGGGAAAGAATGACTGGATTTGCTTGCCAGAGCTTTCAAAAATCATGGCAGATAACATTCCACATTCAACTTTAAAAATTTTTAATAAATGTGGGCATGCAATGGCTCTTGATGTGGCTGATAAGTATATAAAATCGATTAAGCAATTTCTCAAGCGAGATAAAAGATAAAAGGAGACCATATGAATCCCAGACTTTTTGATCAAAGAGCGCAAGAGGATTATTCGAGAGCAACAATCACTCTTTGCATGAATTTTGTTGGCGGTTCTGTATTCAGATATATATGATCATCCCTATAGTAGTTACAAGTATATCTATGAATCATTGCAAAAAGATTACTACATCCATACAACTTTAAATACTATGGAGATTAAATTTTCCGGTATAATTCAAAATTGTTCACGCAATGAAAAATTCCATGATTTTGATACCTTCCTGTCATTTTTAAAAGAAAATAATTTAATTAAATATGAGCCAGGTAACAAACTAATGATCTAATGAATTCATTCCGTGGCTTCAATCAAATAAAGGAACTGGATGATTCGCCCCATCCATTTGCTAGCGTTATATTTATTTAGTTAATGGAAGCCAATTGGTTAATTGGATTGCCTGGATTGCTTGAAGTAGAATACCTGCATGATGTGTATGAGTTGGAGGAGGTAAAAAAGATGCCTTACATTAGTAACGCCGAAAAATTTGGTATAGAGATTGGTATAGAGAAGGGCAAGCTTGAAATTGCCAAGCATATGATAGAAGAAGGGATGAAACCGTCTATTATTGAACGGCTGACGGGATTTTCTGCTGCTAAAATCAAGAAACTAAGAAAAGAATTAAAACAGAGTGGGAAAAATAAAGATCACTAAAGCCTAATGGCGATAGCATTATCTTGTTAGCGTAAATAAATAAAACCACATGACCCATCGCATAATAAATATTTTTTTAATATTTTATTTCCTGTTTTTCGGAATAAAAATCGCATCCGCTGAATCTCAATGGCTAAAACTACCCCCAACCGACCTGGATTGTGGGTGCTGATCATGATGAAGGAATTAAGCGTAAAGATACTGAGTTTATGGCAGCAGAAATTCAAAATGCTGGTTTGTTAATTCAACCGTGTGCTAGTCACTTTTCTTTCCTGCAAGATCCAAAACAATTTAATACCGACGTATTACATTTTCTTGAGAAAATTGAAAATGGCTAGCTTGTATTTTAGAAAATTTCTAACCTTTTAGATTCATCAAATACTCAATTAATTCGTGCATGTTGGTTGATGGATTATCTGTTCCTTGTTTTTTCTGCTCACTATAAATTCTTTTCGAACGCTTGATGGCGATTGACAATCTATCTTTTGTCATTGCAAAAATATTTTCATGCCCTTTATGGTATGTATTAAGATAGCGTGTAATCTCACTTAAAAGTAAATCTCCAGAAGATTTATTTTCCGTTTTATTGTATGGCCGTGTGCTATCTGTAAAGTGTAATAACAGCCAATATTCAAAACAGGGAACCGAAGTTATGTAGTCAATTGGTATGGGGTTTCTGCTTCTGTGCCGAAGAGATTTAATTTTGTTAATGGCGTTTTGATAACTGGAATGTTCATCTTTATCAAATAAACAAAAAACACGATCATAATCCTTTGATTTGTTGAACTCCTTTTCTGCGTATTCCACGATTCTTAATGGATCAGCTCCTACACCTATCACTTTGATATTTGCACTATTTAATTTTAAATGATCACAAATTTCCCTAAGATAGCCAGGCTCAGTTTTTTTGCCTTCACAAACAACTAATGCAAGATCATATGAATCACGTTGGGAAAATTTTCGTGTAAATGAATCACGTGTTCGTTGTTTTCTTTTGTGATGTAAATTATCTGAACCCATTAAAATTTCCATTCACCGATATATGGCAATGCTCCGTAACGACCCTGAAGATATCCTTTTCCAAACGCTTCGTGTTTTCTGGGGCTAAACTCCAGAAGAGGGTGAAGTTGAGTGGAGTTAATCTCATCTTTTTCCACAAACCAGATTTGGTCGCGGCGAAATAGTTCGTTATCCAGTAATGATGTGTCGTGCGTAGAAAAAATTAATTGGGCATTTTTTTTATTTGTTTCAGGGTTGCAGATTAATTTTATTAATGCTCTTACAAGCAAAGGGTGCAAGCTATTATCCAGTTCATCAACCACTATGGTTCTACCGTTATCAAGCGCATCAATCCAACGTCCTGCATATGCGAGCAAACGTAGTGTTCCGTCTGATTCTTCGCGTAAATCAATTGGAATATTGCCAATATGTATGAAATTAATCCGGGCGCGTTCCTGATTGGCAAATTCCTTGGTAAAAAAATCTCGTACTTCTTTTGGCATTGAGTCTGGGAAGTGTAATTCTTCTTCATCAGGCTTTATTTTTTCTACATTGATATCAATGATACTTGGGTCTGCGGCTTGCATAAACTTTAATAATCTTTTTTTATTTTCTTCTGTTTTGAGAAGCATGGTGCTACTGCTTTGGTTGTTTAATCCAGTTCCATGCAGGGGGTCGAGAAGTATAAGGTCTTTTTGAAACCATTCAAAAACAGGAAAAAGTTGTTCGTTATTCAGTTTCACGGCATTTGATAAAAACAAGACATTGTCGCGTGTCAATTCAATGACTCGCTGTTTGTTACCTTTAAAAAATTTACTAAAATTCCAGTTGAAGTTTCCTTCTTTTGAATCGTATACTCGGCTAAACCATTTTTGTGCTTTACCAAGCGGATATGCGAAAAGCCATTCTTCAAGAATCTGTTTTTTATTTGCAGAAAAACCATATTGAAATCTTGTTTTATCTTTTATAAACGTTACTTCAAACTCGCATGGTTTGTTCCGATTTTTTTTGTTAAAAAAGAAGCCATCCACAGGAATAACTTCTCCCTGTTGCGATTCTTTGGCTGAAGAAATAATCAATTTCCTCATGAGTAAAAGAGCGCTTAATAAATTGCTTTTGCCGCTGGCATTTGCTCCGTATAAAACGGCAGCGCGAACAAGTGGTAGCTTGTCATCGCAATCAGAATTGCAAATATTGTTTTCCAAACCTTTGCTAACGCTGGCTACCATGCTAAAGGTTTGTTTTTTAAAGATAGATCGAAAGTTGCTTACATTAAATTCAACAATCATTATTAATTCCAATGAAATGTATTTAATTGCCAATATTTGCATATAATATGCAAAAAATCAACTTAAAGGTTATTATTAAGGAACTTAAACGCTTGTATTTGTCAGAGGTTGTTAACCACCAATCCACACGTTATAGTGGTTTACATTCTCTTTGGAATCCCTGCTTAAGGAGCGAGCTTGTGATTAAACGAACCCTGATTGGGCTTATGCTTTTACCTGTCACTCAAACCATTTTCGCCAGCAATCTTTTTAATATTGTAACCAATGGTCCTCCCAGTAATATTTCGATAACCCTGTGTCTCAATGGTTTAGGCGCGATTTCCTGTCAAAATTATACTATTCCCGCACTCAATCTTGATATCACTACACTCACTCCGAATCACACTTATCCGAATGCTGGAATAAAAATAAATACTCCAGGCTTTAAACCAACGAATTGCACCATGAATAATAATGGTTATTGTTTATTTTCAGTAAGCAATACTCAATCTGCAAGTATGCAAGCGATTCCATCTACCTGTCAGAGTCAGGGAGATGTCATTCAATTTTTACCAGCAAATACCACAGTTAATAATCCCACCAGCAACACACCAAATTCACCGCAAACATTTTCTATCAGCATGACAATGTGCGATTCGCAAGGTAATGCGCTCATTCCAAGTGTTACTAATCCTATTCATGTTGATGTGTATGGCGCACCTAATGGTGTGATTACACCCACTTCAACAACAACCAGTACCGGAAGCGTAACGTTTACTTATAACGGACAAACATTTCCCAATAATATTTCCATCAATGCATGGATTAGTGATAGCAGCAATCATGGTGCAGCATTAGGTGTTACCTCTGTGTTACAACAAAATACACCATCCTGCAGTTTTGGCACTCAGGATTATCATGTGCCACTTGCAGGAACATTACCTGGTGCATTGCAAGTACGCGCAGATGTGGGTTATACCGCCGCTTCACCAGAAACCACTCTGAATATATATACGATTGATACTGGTTCACTTGGTGTTGTAGTTCCGATCAGTGAATTACCCAATAATGGTAATGTGATTGGGCCAGGTGCTCCTGGTGTTAAATATTATGATAGTAGCGGTAATACTTTTTCTGGTTTTTATTATCTCGCACCAGTGAGAATCAAACATGCAAGCGGTGATGTGATCACTCAGCCAATTATGGTGTTGGGAATTAATAAAGCTTATTGCACAGGTCCTACAACAAAAGCATGTTATTCCAATCCACCATCACCGACTTTGCATTATCTTGGTGTGGGATTTAATCGTAATAGTTCAACAGCAAATGATTTATTTAATTCACCGACTGCAAATGCTTTTCTTCATCTCACTGACAATAACAATGGAACAGATATCACACCAGGTTATATCCTTTCGCCAAATGATATGACTGCTGCAACTGGATTGACGCTGGGGATTAAATCGACGACGGATTATAACATTCTCGATCTGACACCAAATACTTCTGTGCCAGGTGATTTCAATGCGCAAGCAGGTTGTTATCAATTTCCCAATTCACCAACACCTAATCAATTTTGCGGTACAGCATTACTGGATGTTGGTATTGATTATATGTTTATTGATTTACCGCGAGCGGAATGGCCAGCAGGAACGCATGATGCAAATGATGAAGTGCCAGTTGGAACATTGATGCATATTCTTATGGGATCTATCAGCTCACCAGCACTGCATTATAATTTCAATGCTGTTCAGGGCGTTCCACCAGCCGATACCGCAACACCAACCAAAGTGCAGTGGATAGATAATGCTTCGATATTTGTGAATACCGGCCGACGACCATTATATATCTACAATTACATGTATAACGGTCAGTGCGGACAAGTTGGATTTAAATCATTGTCGTAGGGAGTTATTTTTTATCTCGCAACCAGCCAATGGATTTTCGTATGGCTTGTTCCGGTGAAAATAATTCCTTGTAATTTAATTCATCGCGAATGAGCTTTGTGTCCATATATGATATTGAAGTCATATGTTGTATATATAACTCTTTAAAATGAGGTTTAAATTATGACTACATTGCGAAACAAACTAAAGAAGTTATCCATCACGCGTCGTAAAAGAATTAACAAGCGTGCAAAAGAGCTTATTGCTGAGGAAATGACTTTGCGTGATTTAAGAAAGGCATTAGAACTAACTCAGGCAGATTTGGGTTCAAAATTACATATGAATCAGGAAGCTATTTCTCGTTTGGAAAGGCGATCTGATTTATTGCTTTCTACCTTGGTGTCTTACATAGAAGCAATGGGCGGCGAATTAAATATAATTGCAAAATTTCCTCATCGTCCGCCAATTGCAGTGACTGGATTTGAAAGCATTAAAAATGCTTAAACACACTTAAATCGCATTTTCACTTCATAGTCATCGGATGAAACCGCCATGTTGGGGCCGCCTACAAGGGCTGACACCACGCCGCCTGCGATTTTGGTGGCTGTATCTGCACCTTTGTATTGCGTCTGATGTTGGGTCACGATCAGGCGTTTGCCGCGTAATCTGCACTGCGCTTCTGCTTTTTCACGCGCATCTTTTTCAGCAGGACCTTGCGAGGATGATGTGCTGACTGAAGCGTAGGAATTGTGACCGGTAGGGAAAATCGATGTCTGGGCGCAGCCGGCTAAAGTAAGAATGCTGCCTAAAACTAATACTTTTAACTTCATTTTGTATTACTCCTGGTTTTTTGTTTGATCGGTTATTATACTTATAACGCATTAATAGTCAAAAATTAATACAAGTGTATGATTTAAAGACAGAAAAAAGTTGTACAGTTTGCTGCTGCTATCTTACTATTGATCTCCATGATACGAACCATGTTTACGGCAGACATACCGCAAATTTTGCGTATAGAAAAAGCTGTTCAGGTTTCACCCTGGACAGAGGAAACTTTCCGCGTCTGCTTTCATGCGGGCTATCTGGGCTGGCTAATCGAAGTTGATAAAATTATCGTTGGTTATGTGATCGTTGCTTATGCTGCAGATGAATGTCATATCCTGAACGTTTGTGTGGATCATGCTTTTCAGCGGCAAGGTTTGGGCGAGAAATTGCTGGAATATGTGCTGAATCAGGCGACTCAGCGCGGCACGATGGTTGCCTGGCTGGAGGTGCGTCGTTCCAATAGTCGGGCTATTTCCTTCTATCAAAAAATGCACTTTCAGCAAATTGGCGAGCGTAAAGGTTATTACCCAACTGTCTCAGGTCAGGAAGATGCGCTGATTTTTGCCAAACAATTATCTGGTTCAAATCCGCTGTCTGCACAAACAATTTTAGGGTAAACTTATCGACCATTATTTATGGGAGGATTGATCATGTTTTCAAATAATTCCTGGCAACAAACTACTCGTCCGCGTGACTTTAGTCAGGCACTGAGTGCATTCATGAGTGCGGTTTATTTATGGATGGTCGTTGGCATTACCATCAGTGGTCTTACAGCCTGGTTTGTTTCAACGCGTCCTGAAATTGTTGTTTACATGCTGCAAAATCCTTTCCTGTTTTACGGCATGATTATTGCGCAACTTGGTTTGGTGATTGCGATAACCGGTTGGGTGCAGCGTATGAGTGTGGCGATGGCATCGTTTATTTATGTCACTTATGCCACATTGGTGGGCTTCACGTTTTCCAGCATATTTCTTGTATACACGCATGCAAGCATTGCATCAGCATTCGCGGTCACTGCATTTGCCTTCGCAGGTTTAAGTGTATTTGGTTACACGACCAAAAAAGATTTGGGACCGATTGCATCGTTTTGCATCATGGGTTTATTCGGCATGATTGGTGTGATGCTGGTTAGTCTTATCTTCCCATCGATCATGAGTAACACCATGCAAATGGTTTATTCAGCTGTTGGTGTTATCGTATTTTCTGGTTTGACTGCTTACGATACGCAGCGCATCAAGGCTTTGCAATTCCAGTACGCATCATCAGGGCAGGCGAGAAAAGGCGCGATTTATGGCGCATTAGTGTTGTATCTGGATTTCATTAATTTGTTCCTGAGCATTCTGCGTCTCATGGGCGACCGTCGATAATTTTTTACAAGGCTCACATCATGATAGAAATTACATCCATGCGAAATTATCTCCGTGAGTTGCAAACTCGCCTCGAAGATATCTGGGGGTATCTTTGAAGTTGATAAAAAACGCGAACGTTTAACGATTATTCAAAACGAACTGGAAGCACCCGATAGCTGGAAAGATCAGGAAAAAGCGCAAGCACTTGGCAAGGAACGTTCGCAGCTGGAAAACACCGTTCACATGATGGAAGCCTTGCAATCGCAACTGCGAGATACAGAAGAGTTATATGAACTCGCGATTGCTGAAAATGATACGGATACACAAGCAGAAATTGCACGTGATGCAGAAAAGCTGACAAAGAAAATTGAAGAACTTGAATTTCGCCGCATGTTTTCCGGCGAAATGGATTTCAATAATGCTTATATGGATGTGCAATCCGGTTCTGGTGGAACAGAAGCGCAAGATTGGGCAGAAATGTTATTGCGCATGTATTTACGCTGGGGCGAACGTCATGGATTTAAAACGGAATTAATTGAAGTTTCTCCTGGTGAAGTAGCAGGTATTAAAAGTGCAACGATCAAATTCAGTGGTGATTATGCTTATGGCTGGTTACGTACAGAAAGTGGCGTGCATCGATTAGTACGTAAATCACCATTTGATTCGAATAATAAACGTCATACTTCTTTCGCTTCTGTTTTTCTTTCGCCAGAAATTGATGACAGCATTGCTATTGAAATCAATCCTGCGGATTTGCGCATTGATACGTATCGTGCGAGTGGTGCGGGTGGACAGCATGTTAATCGAACTGACTCTGCGATTCGTATCACACACATGCCGACCAATGTTGTTGTGCAATGTCAGTCAGATCGTTCGCAACATAAAAATCGCGCTGAAGCGATGAAGCAATTGCGTGCCAAATTATATGAACTGGAAATGCAAAAACAGCGTGATAAACAAGAGGCACTGGAAGCGAATAAAAAAGAAATCACCTGGGGCAGCCAGATTCGCTCGTATGTACTGGACATGTCGCGCATCAAGGATTTGCGTACTGGCGTGGAAGTTGGCAATACACAGGCAGTGCTGGATGGTGATTTAAATAAATTTATTGAAGCCAGTTTACTGGCAGGATTGTAGGAAAAATATGGCAATGAGCGATCAACTCAACAAAGAAAATGAAATGCAGGACACACACGATATCATTGAGCAGCGTCGTGGCAAATTAACCGAATGGCGTGGAAAAGAAAAAGCTTTTCCAACGGATTTTCGTCGTACCGCATTCGCAGCGGATTTGCTGAAACAATATGCTGATAAAACCGAGCCGGAACTGGAAGCGCATCCGGTTAATGTAAAAGTAGCAGGTCGTATCATGACAAGGCGCATGATGGGCAAGGCGAGTTTTACGCATATCCAGGATATGACAGCGCGCATGCAATTATATATTCGTCAGGAAGATGTCACACCTGATGTGTATGAAGAATTCAAGCAATGGGATTTGGGCGATATCATTGGTGCAGAAGGTCATTTATTTAAAACCAAAACCGGTGAGTTGTCAGTCAAGGTAAAATCCTTGCGTTTGCTGACAAAATCTGTGCGACCCTTGCCAGACAAATTTCATGGTTTGACGGATCAGGAAACCCGTTATCGTCAACGATATCTCGATTTAATTGCCAATGATGAAACACGCAAAACATTTATGATGCGTTCTGCGATTACACAAGTGATACGTCAGTATTTGCATGAAAAAAGTTTTCTCGAAGTAGAAACTCCCATGATGCAAGTATTAGCAGGAGGTGCTGCAGCAAAACCATTCACTACGCATCATCATGCACTTGATATGCCATTATTCCTGCGTATTGCACCGGAACTTTATTTGAAGCGTCTGGTCGTTGGTGGTTTTGAACGTGTGTTTGAAATCAATCGTAATTTTCGTAATGAAGGATTATCCACGCAACATAATCCTGAATTTACCATGCTCGAATTTTATCAGGCTTATGCGGATTATCATGATTTAATGAATCTGACAGAAGAATTATTTCAGCGCATTACACGCGAATGTCTTGGCACAACAGCTTTTACCTATCAGGGAATCGATTTTGATTTTAGCAAACCATTTGCACGTTTGCCGCTGGCGCAATCGATATTAAAATATAATCCGCAGTTAAGTGAAAAAGATATTGCAACACGCGATGCTGCAAAAAAAACAGCGAAAGCATTAAATATTTCCGTCAGGGATACAGATGGTTTAGGCAAAATTCTCGTGGAAATATTTGATGAAACGGTTGAGCATGAATTAAAACAGCCAACGTTTATTACTGAATATCCAGCAGAAGTTTCGCCATTGGCGCGTCGTAATGATGATAATCCTGAAATCACTGATCGTTTCGAATTATTTATTGCCGGACGAGAAATCGCGAATGGTTTTTCTGAGTTGAATGATCCTGAAGATCAGGCAGCACGTTTGCGACAGCAGATGGAAGATAAAGTCTCCGGTGATGAAGAAGCCATGCCATATGATACGGATTATATTGTTGCACTCGAGCATGGATTGCCGCCAACCGCAGGAGAGGGAATTGGTATTGATCGTTTAGTCATGTTATTGACTGATTCGCCATCCATACGTGATGTCATATTATTTCCGCACATGCGTCCGAAAGAATAACGCCGCATTTTCATTTATTGAATTACTGATTGCACTCTCGATCATTGGTATTTTATTTGCGATATCACTACCGATGGTGCAACCATTTCTCGCGCGTGCGCAAGATGATATTTTGCAAAAACAGATATTGAGTGCGATTACCTTTGCGCAGCATGAAGCGCGAGCGCGTCATGCTGCGATTGTCTTGCGTTATTCTGCTAATAATCAGATTATTTTTTTGAATGCCAATGAAGATGGTGTTCTCACTGACGAGTCGCAAATTATTTCTCAGCGTCAAACATCCACAAAACATGGCGAGATAAACTGGCGTTCATTCCCGCATTATCGGCAATATTTATTATTTTCACCGACCGGAATGTTGCAAGCAGATAATGGCACGTTCTGGCATTGCCATGCCGGTCTGCCATCGTGGGCGATCATGATTAGCAAAACCGGCCGCACACGTGTGATGTATCCGGATGAGGATAAGGAGATTAAGGATGGAGTGGGGAATGCTTATAATTGCCAGAAGTCGAAATTTTCGACTTCATAAAGAGTGGCAAAAAAGCAAATAATCTAAAGCATCCCCAACCGTCCAACAGCAGATTCATGTTTTTCCGTCTTCTGCATGTTTGCTTGCTGCTCAATGCCAGGTTTTTTCACTCGTGGTGCGAGGAAATAGGAAAATTCTTCCTTACCATCAGCAATCAATTCACAAATTAATTTGAATGTCTTCGAATCTTTCATGAATGGTTCTTCCAGCAAATCGCGCGCTTTTTCCTGAATTACTGCAAATGTGATGTAGGAATTTTCCTGTATCCACACAAGAAAATCCTTCGCCTGCTTGATGTGTGGATGAATTTTCGGAAAGCTTGAATTTATATATGCTTTCAATAATAACTGAGTTAAATCCACTATATTCGCATCCGCAGATTTGTTTTTTTGCGCCTCCACCAGGTATGATTCCAGTTCATGAATACGCAAATAAACAGGGCTGTTGGATAAATCAACATATATGGAAGAAAACGTGTTAGTCCTTTCTCCATAAGCAATCAATTTGGCAATGATGTAAGGCGTTTGTTTTGTATGTTTTATGTAAACAAGATGATCCAGCGGAGTTGTGCCAATGTTATCAGAGCAAGATAACTTTGCACCATATTGAAGTAAAAGATCGACGAGAGCGAGGTTATCCCTGTCTACTGCAACATGCAATAATGTTCTGTTTGAGTCGTCGAATGAGTTCACATTGGCGCCCAAATTCAGCAGGAATTTCACCATTATCCCATTATCTTTGACAACCGCAGTATAAATGGGTTCGCGATTTTTTAATTTTATATTCAGTAAATCACGATCATCATTAATTAATTTTTCCAGCAAGTTGAAATGATGTCCCTCTACAAGACAATGGACTAATTTATTTTTATTGGCATGCCAATAAGATGGAGAGATTTTTCCATCGGCACGCTCAATGAAATTTTTTATATATTCACGTGATTCGTAACCGGCTAATTCCAGTAACATATTCTCATCGGGAATATTTTTGACAGGCGCTGGTTGTTTGTTCTCAAAAAAATAACCCACTAATCCACTGGATTTTCGTTGCTGTTTGACAGCTTCAGTTACAGGTGCAAGGAAATAAGTAAATTCATCATGGCTGATTAAGTTCAATATTGCCTTGAGATTGGTGGAATTCTTCATCGAGTTTTTAGTCATTAATTCCGCTGCATGTGATATCACTTCCTCAAATTTGCGATTGGGTTTTTCCATCCAGTCAAGGAAGTTCTTTGCATCAATAAGCTGCGGATTATTGTTGGCGAACACTTTTGATTTTATATAAGCCTTCATCAAGGCAATCGTTAATTCCATCATGCAGGTTGGTGCTGTTGCCTGGGCTTTTTTTAGCAGGGAATATAAGTCCGAGTTAAGGAGACCCGTCGGCGCGAGCGAATACATATGGGGAATAGACGAACCATAAGCAAGAAGTTTCAAAGTAATATCAGGTTTATATTGATGTTTGTCTGCTGAAGATACTTCATCCAGCGGAGTATGATACATTTTGTTTTCAAGATGAACGCTCGCTCCATTTTTAAGTAACAGACTCACAAATTGTGTATGGAATAGAGACGCAGCTATATGTAATGGAGTATCTCCAGTGTGCAGTGCTTTAGTATTTACATGACATCCTTGCTCGAGCAAAAACACAAGCACATCAGATTGTCCATGCATGACAGCCGTATGAAGTAAATGATAACCAGTCGTATCGTATTTGCCGTGTTCTATGATGCGGTATAGTCCACTCCAATGATCAAAAGGTTTTCTGGCATGCAATAAACTGGGATCGTGCTGGATTAATTTCTGCATCAGTAAGATATATCCATTTTCAACTGCAGAATGGATAAATGAATTCTTAATTTGTTGCCAGTAAGTATTAAAATCGATTGTTTCGTGTAACTTGAATTTTTCAATAAGCGTGTTCACATACTCGAGCGATTTTGCATCTAAAGCATAATTTTTTAATGTACCCTCATCCATGCTTATATTAAATTGTGTCTGTTTATTCGACGACCTCAGCCAGACGCCAGTATTGCTATCAATTTTCACTCCGATCGCAGCAAGCGATTGCAGGATTTGTGCTTGCGATAAACCAAATTTAGCCAGACGATTTAGCATTTTTAAACGTGTGCCATTAAATAAGGTACATGTTTTATTTCCTGTTTGTGCCCAGACGAGTTGCCCAATGGGTGTGCGTGGATCAAGCATTAGTAAATAATTATTTGGCGATACACCATCAACCAGTTTCAATTTATTCTTATATGCTTTAAGAATATCAATACTTGCCTGGGAAATATTATCCACTTCATACCAGTCATGATAACCAGCAAGTTGCCGCAAAAATAAATAATCGCGCACCGCAATATTTGCACCGTCGATAATGAGCTGCATCGCGCTTATAAAATGATTTCTATAGAGTGGATGATTATTCATTATTAGATTAACAAGCTGATCATCCAGATTGCGTGTTACTTCTTCACTAAGATCATATCTCGTTCGTTGTGCAGATTGCATATTCGACTCCAGAATTATAATGAGTAGCGCTTTATATCCAATGTATTGTCATTTGCAGACAGATCAATTTTTGGCGCGAGAAAACATTCGAATTCGTGAGAAGTTATCAGTAAGCAAAGTGGCAGCAGTGTTTTGGAAGGACTGGTTGTTTCTTTTTCCAGTATAGTAGCCAATTTAAGAGCTCTACTTTGTATATCAGAAAATTTGCAATCTTTTGTTGTTTTAATCCAATCTAGAAAAGTTTGCGCTTGTTCAATGTGCTGGTGTTTGTAAGCACCCACATAAGCCAGTAGTAGTGCTTTGGTTAACTGTATGACATCAGCAGGATTGCTTTCACGTGCTATTTGTAGCAGCGGTTTGATTGCTTTGTAGCGAGCAATAAATGAGGCACTGGTTGTTGATGCATAATCTGCTGGAATATCAGCACCATAAGCAATCAATAAGGCGATAATTATATTCGCGTCGCGATCATGGCAATTTTTACTTAATACACGCATGAATGTCGTACAGTTTTGTGCATCCTTGATATTTGGATTGGCACCATGCATCAGTAAAAAACTGACAACTTTTGGCTCATGAGGGTAAATGGCAAGATGCAATGGAGGACTGCCATACATGACTTCATTAATGTCGCTACCGTTTTTGAGTAAAAAGGAAATGACATTGCATTGTTGGTAATAAACAGCCGTATGCAGAGGTTTACCCTGGTAGGTGTCTGCGTGTTTAAGATTTTCATCATATTCAAATAATTTTTCCAGTAATCTGACATTACCTGTTTTGATGGCAGAGGTCATTAATGACACTTTATGATCTTGCAGGGTTTTTTCGAATGTTTCTCGAGTAACATTTGCAAAAAAACTATTTATTCTCCATGGATTGTTTGGCACAACGATATTACATTTTCCTGATGTCTCCATACTTACTTTTGGCATGTGAGTATGATTCGGTTCTAGCTTAATGTTATTTTGTTTTGCCGGAGAAAATACATCAGACAATGGATCAATCTGCCATCTGCCATTTTTATCAATCAGGATGCCAATTGTTTTTAGCTTATTGATGATGTCTTTCTTTGAAATGCCATATTTATCTCGCAAATAAGCGATGATTGTCGCAAGTCTACCTTCACCTAATGAGCATTCATTATTTTTTCTCTTTGCCCATAATACCTTGCCAATTGCTGTTCTGGGATCGAAAAATCGTGAATAATTTTCAGGCGTTATGATCGCTTCAAAATTGATAAGGTCTTTATCAAGTTTGAGTATGATAATCATGTCTTCAGAAATTTCTTCGAGATGATAAAGACATTTGGCAATCGCACGATTTTGAAAAGTATTGTAAAAAGTATGTTTTAGCACGGGGCAAGCATTAGTTAGAAAAAAATGTTCTGCTGCTTCGGGTTTGTAAATCATAATAAAATCATGTGCAGTTAGAGTGCAGCTGGAGTAAGGAATACCATCAAATTTTATCGTCGCAGTGATGGATTTTTTGGCATCCGCGCCAAGTTCCACCAGTCGTAAAATACCATCAATAAAAATAGAATGCCCAGGATTTGTTTTACATTTATCCTTATAATTCTGAATATTTTTATCCTGTATTGCTACGGACTCATTCATTGCATAATCAAACTGATACTCAAGATAGGCGCCAATCAGAAATTGACCTAACAATTGATCATTATTCAGTTTAAATTTAGCACCTGCGTTTACCAGTTTGATTGCCTGTTCTGCTTTTTCTATTGTGAATTTATTGGAAGTAAATTCCTCGCTGAGTTTTTCGAAAAATAATGACTTTAGTTGATCATCCAGCTGATTCTTTTGTTCTTCATTGAGATTGTCTACTGCGCGCTTATCCTCGTATCTTTTTTCCAGGTTCTTTTTTAGCGTAATTTTAGTAATTTCCGCGTCAATGAAGTATTTGAATTCAGGTGATGCAATGATTGCGCAAATGGCATTGAATGTTTTGGAGTTTAGCGAATAAGTAACATACCATGCTGCTTCTTTCTGTACTTTATCCAATGATCGATTATGTTTTTTTATCGAGTCGAGAAAGAGTTTTGCGTATTGTGAGTAATTACTGAATGTCAATAAACTATATTGGTTCAGAAGAGACTTGGCTAATTCAATGACTGCATCATCATGAGATAACTCAGCTATATTTGCCGGCAATTTTTCCCGTGCTTGTGCCATAAGCTGCGCGTTATTAATTAAATGTTTTATTAATAGTGGAGTATTGGAATTGATTTTGTACCAGGTAGGAACTTTGGCACCATAGGCGAGGAGTAAGGCTATCATTGCTGAGTTTTGATTTTTTCCTGATAAGGCAAGGTGTAATGGTGTATATCCAGATTTATTTTTAGTATTAAGGTCACATCCCTGATCCAGTAAATTGCGAACCAGCTCAATATTTCCTGATTCGCATGCTGCATGAATAGGCTGTTCGTCGTCGAATGTAATAATTTGTTGTGTATTCATATGTACTCCTCAAAGCATGTTGTAAAACATTTCAATGGTTTCATTTTTAGGGTTGTAATTTGGTTTTTCTTTTTGTGGTATGAGGAAGTATTCAAATTCTTTTGTACAAATAAATTCGCACAATTGTTTGAATGTTTCAGAATCCTTCATGTAAGGCTGTTGCAGTAAATTTACGGCCATATCTTTTGCATTATCAAAACTACAGTTCTTAAGAATACCTAAAAATTGTTTTGCCTTATCTATGTGCTTATGGATAGTCATTTTATCGTCGATATAGGCTTGTAATAATGCTTTGGTTAATTCCAGCATGTTATCTGGATATGTTTGTTGCGCTATCTGGAGCAAGTGGCGGTGTTTTATCTGCAGCAAGAAATGCAGGGCTGGCACATCATAAATGGGTAATTTATGGAGTGATTTGGTGAGTAAACAAGTAGTGTCAGCACCATTGGCAATGAGTTTCACAAAAATATTAATAAAATTATCTTTTTTAATGACGTTGCTTCTGATAACTACTTGCAATGATGCATTGCCTAAATTGTTTACAGCATTCACATCCGCGCCATTAGCCAACAAAATATCAACTATTTCAGTATGTCCTCTATGCGCGGCGATAGATAATGCCGTGCAGCCATCAAGCGTTTTACAGTTGATGTTAGTGTTATTTTTTAATAGGAAAGTCAACAAGGCTGGATCATTTTGGCCAGCAGCGCTGTGCAGCAGAAAATGCTGATTTTCGCCAAAAGTTGCACTCAACAAATCAGGGTCATGCTTAAACAATTTTTCTGCGAATTTTATCATGCGTTTTGCAACAGCCTGTAAAAGGAGAAACTTTTTATTCAGTTGCCAGTAGCTTGCAAATTTCTGCGCTGTATTTCCATTGATAAATTCATTAATCAGAAGTTCTTCTTCTTGCGTATCGGCAAGATTTTTTAGTAATGCTTCATTGATATTTGTTGTATTAACCGGTGCTTTATAGAAGCGAGGGATTGAAGATTCAATTGGCTTAATAATACTATAAAAACCCTTTGGTTTATGAATTTTTACACCTATCACCAGAAGATTATCAATAATCGTTTGTGGTTTGATGCGGTAGTGTTGCTCCAAATAAGAAATAAGATTTGAACATGTTCCTGCGTAGAACGAACACGGTATGTCTTTTCTCTGCGACCACAACACGCGACCGATGGGCGTCCTGGGATCAAGAATATGTAAATAATTCTTATCTCTGATGATGGATTGGAAATCAATTTTATCTTTGTGACACCTGAGAATTTCAACAAGCTCATCTGAGATGTCTTTGAGATCTAACAGCCACGTAGCGAGCAAGTTAGCAAGTCTTGGATTAGGCGAATCTTTATCCTGGTTGTCCAGCATCTGTTTAAGGAGGTGAGTATGAATATCTTTTTCCGCAAGAATACTCTCGAGATGAGCGACTGGATTAGTGATCGGCGCGAGACAATATTGAAATTGCTCTGAAGCAATGAACCTGCAAAGTGGCTCGAATGATTTTGACGATTTTACTCGTTCTGCGAACGATTCTGCTTCTAATTGAAGGAGAAGTAAATTGGGATTGTCCTCGTCTATCGAGTTGCTAAATTCTTTCGCGATTGTTGCATAATTGGCGCCCGACTTCTTACTGTATTCCAGCAATAAAGCCTTTGCTAATTGATTGAAATCTGTTGGGAAAGTCTTTAATGCACTCCGCAGCAGAGGCGCAACATTAATAATGTTTTTCAAACTTTCGAGTGTCGTGCTGCTGACTTGGTAATCAGAAATCTCGGCTCCGTAGGCAATCAATAAGGTAATGATATTTAAGTTTTGAGCAGCATAATAATTTTTTCCGGTAACCAGCAATGTTCCCAATGCTGTTTTAGTGTAATTATTTCTGGCGCCCACATTAGCACCATGTTTTAGTAAAAGATTAACCGTAGTGATGTGATGACCTAATGCGGCTAAATGTAACGGTGTTTCACCAAGATGATTTTTTGCTTGTATATCCGCTCCCTGGTGGAGCAAGAAAGCTGCGATATCGTATTTTCCGTATACACAGGCAGTATGGATAAGTTGTGTTTTATTATCGTACTCCGTTGCGAGCAACAAATTCTTGTTATGCAGAATCAGTTTTTTTATTGTTTTAATATAACCTTTCTTGACCAGAATATGCATGAAGCTATCTTTTTCACGTTGCCAGTAGGTGTCAAATTTCTCAATCCCTGCTTCACCTATAAACTGCTTGATAAATTGAACCGAATCCTTATTTGCAAAGCTTGTTAATAAGACTTCCGTCATTTTTTCAGCATCAGGTTGTGCAATAGACTTGCGCGGTTCCATATGTACTCCTCAAAGCATGTTTCTATAAAATTGTTCGGCGGTTTCAGTATTGTTATAGCCGGGCTGGTTATTATGTGGTTCAAGAAAATATTCAAATTCCTTTGTGCAAATGAATTCGCACAATTCCCTGAATGTTTCAGAATTCTTCATGAAGGGTTGTTCCAGTAATGCTGCGGCAACTTCTTTTACATCATCGAAATCAAGTTCCCATTTGCCGATTTGAATGACATCATTAAAATTAAATTCCCATTTGCCGGTTTCAATAAAGGTTAAAAAGGCTTGAGCCTCCACTGTGAACTTGTGCGTGTCTGTCACTTCGTTGATATAGGCATTCAATAATGCTTTGGTTAATTCCAGCATGTTGGATGGTGCTTCTGGTTTAATTAACTCCACGATCCTTGCCTGAAAAGCAGATGGAGCTTTGGCTAATTTTTTCATGTCTACAGGAGGTAGTTGTTGTGCTTTTGCTAGTAAATGGCGTAGTGCGAACGCATTTTTAACTGGCAATGGAGCATTTTCCAGGGTGTCATTATTTAACAAGGTTTCCAGTCGCGATATATCAGCGCCGTAGGCGATTAGCTTGATGAATATATAACTATCACTGAATTTGATTTCATTTTTAATAAGCAATTCCAGCGGTGTTTTGCCTGAATCGTTTTTAGCATTCACATCCGCACCACTTGCCAGCAAAATATTCACGATTTCAGTATGTCCTTTCTTTATGGCAATATGTAATGCTGTGTATCCGTCCTTCATTTTACAGTTAATATCAATGTTGTTCTTTAACAGAAAATGTAGCCAGGGTGAATTGCCTGTTGAAGCTGCGCTATGCAACATTAAATGCTTATCTTTGCCAAAAGTTACATTCACCAGATCAGGATCACATTTAAATAATTTATCTGCCAACTTCATCATGTCTTTTGTTGTTATAACTTTATCGATGAAAGATATCTTGTTAAGTTGCCAGTAGCTTGCAAATTTCATCGTTGTATTTTTATTGATAAATTCATTAATCAAAAGTTTTTCTTCTTCTGTATCGGCAAGATCTCTTAAGAATGCTTCATTGATATTTGGTGTATTAACAGGTGCTTTAAGGAAACGAGG
>JABDFQ010000009.1 GCA_013286495.1 Gammaproteobacteria bacterium
CCTGCTGCACGTATCAACTGCTTGGCCGAGCGCAGTGCTGCCGGACTATTCTGTAACAACATCTCCGCCAGCATCACACCTTTACTCATCAGCGTATCTTTTTCTACCGTCTGTTGCACAAGACCAATGCGTAAAGCTTCTTCCGCACCAAAACGCTCGCCTGTCAGAAAATAATAATGTGCCATGCGCTCGCCTATCGCTGTCATCACATATGGGCTGATCATCGCAGGCACGAGACCGACTTTCACTTCTGGCAAACCAAACACCGCATCTTTGGCGGCAATCGCAATATCTGCTGCTGTCAGCAATCCCATACCGCCGCCCAACACAGCACCATGTGCAAGCACAATCACTGGTTTGGGAAATGAATATAATTCATATAACAAATCCGCCAGTTCCTGCGCATCCTGATAATTTTCATTTTCCGTACCCATTGCAATTTTTTGCATCCATGCAATATCACCACCTGCACAGAAATTTTCGCCATTACCCTGAATAATGAGAACGCGCGAGGTATCTTCTGACAGCGTTTTTAAAGCTTCGCGTAATTCACGAATCATCAAACCGTGCATGGCATTGCGTTTATCAGGACGATTTAATGCGAGAGTAGCGATTGTTTCATTGTGCGTAACTGTAATAAATTCCATATGCAACATCCTACATTCTGAATATGCCGAAGCGCGTGGGTAAAATAGCCGCATTTAATGTGATTTCCAGACTCATGGCAATTACCCTGCGTGTATCAACAGGATCAATCACACCATCATCCCAAATTCTGGCGCTGGAATAATAAGCAGCAGATTGCTGATTATATTGTTCGAGTAACGGCGCCTTGAATGCTTTTTCATCTTCAGCTGACCACGCTTCTCCCTGACGCTTTTTCTTTTCACGCGTGACTTGTGCGAGCACACTCGCGGCTTGTTCACCACCCATAACGGAAATGCGCGCATTTGGCCACATCCATAAAAATCGTGGTTCGTAAGCGCGTCCACACATGGCGTAATTTCCAGCACCATAACTGCCACCAACCATCACAGTTATTTTTGGCACACGTGCACACGCCACTGCATTTACTAATTTCGCACCGTTTTTTGCTATGCCTTCCGCTTCGACTTTGCTACCTACCATAAATCCGGTGATATTTTGCAGAAATAAAAGTGGAATGCCGCGTTGCGTACATAATTCGATAAAATGCGTGGCTTTTAACGCTGCTTCAGAAAAAAGAATGCCATTATTGGCGATAATGCCCACTGGAATTCCGGTGATATGTGCAAATCCACACACGATTGTCTTGCCATATAATGATTTGAATTCATCAAATTCTGAACCATCCACAATACGCGAAATAATTTCGCGTACATCGAAAGGATAGCGGGAATCAGCAGGAATAATGCCATATAACTCTTCTGCCTGATAAAGCGGTTCACGACTTTCACGTCTCACCACTTTACCTTTTTTCTGATAATTCAGATTGGCTATGATGCGTTTTGTGATCGCAATGGCATGTTCATCATTTTGTGCATAATGATCTGCTACACCAGATGTGCGGCAATGTACATCAGCACCACCTAATGCCTCCGCTGTCACGACTTCACCGGTTGCAGCTTTGACTAATGGAGGGCCTGCAAGAAAAATTGTGGCTTGTTCACGCACCATGATGGATTCATCTGCCATTGCAGGAATATAAGCGCCTCCTGCGGTGCACGATCCCATCACCACTGCAATTTGCGGAATATCCTGTGCAGACATGTTTGCCTGATTATAAAAAATGCGTCCGAAATGATTTTCATCGGGAAAAACTTCATCCTGCAATGGCAAATACGCACCGCCTGAATCGACAAGATAAATACAGGGAAGACGATTTTGCTCTGCAATTTTTTGTGCGCGTAAATGTTTTTTGACTGTGATGGGATAATAAGTCCCACCTTTTACGGTTGCATCATTGACAACCAGCATGCAATCCGTTCCCATGATGCGACCAATGCCAGTAATGATGCCGCCTGCTGGAATGTCATCATCATACAATTGCCATCCAGCCAGTTGCGATAATTCGAGAAAATCAGAACCCGGGTCGAGTAATAATTCGATACGATCGCGCGGCAATAATTTTCCATGTTTGCGATGTCGTTCACGTGCGGTTTCACCACCACCTTCCTGAATTTTGATAATCATGTTACGTAATTCCTGCGCCATGTTACGCATGACGACTGAATTTTGCTGGAAAGTTTTATCATCCAGATTCAGTTGTGTTTCCAATTCCGGCATCGCAATATTTCCTTGTTTCAAACCCTATTTCGTTTCATCAAATAATTCACGCCCGATCAGCATGCGTCTTATTTCTGATGTTCCCGCGCCAATCTCATATAACTTCGCATCACGCCATAAACGACCCGTGGGAAATTCATTGATATAACCATTTCCACCGAGACATTGAATGGCTTCACCTGCCATCCACGTCGCTTTTTCTGCCGTATAAAGAATAACGGAAGCGGCATCCTTGCGTGTGACATCACCACGATCACAAGCGTGGGCGACAGCATAAAGATAAGATTGCGATGTCATCAACGCGGTATACATATCTGCCAATTTCGCTTGCATCATTTCAAATTCACCAATGGATTTGCCAAATTGCTTTCGTTCATGAACGTAAGGAAGCACCATATCCATGCAAGCTTTCATGATGCCAACCGGTCCTGCCGCCAGCACGACACGTTCATAATTCAATCCACGCATCAATACTTTCGCACCCTGATTTTCCTTGCCTAATACATTTTCAATTGGCACACGACAATTTTCGAATACTAGTTCACAGGTATTGGAACCGCGCATGCCGAGTTTATCCAGCTTTTGCGCTGTGCTAAATCCTGCGAATTTTTTTTCGATAATGAATGTTGTAATGCCGCGTGTGCCAGGACTAGTGCGCGCATATACAACGAGCACATCTGCATCAGGACCATTGGTAATCCACATTTTTGTGCCATTCAACACATAATGATCACCCTTTAATTCCGCGCGCATTTGCATGCCCATGACATCAGAACCCGCTTGCGCTTCACTCATGGCGAGTGCGCCGATATATTCACCGGAACATAATTTCGGAAGATAATGCGTTTTTTGTTCGTGTGTACCATTCAGGCGAATTTGATTCACGCACAGATTAGAGTGCGCGCCATAGCTGAGACCAATCGAACCTGATGCACGACTGATTTCGCGCATGGCGATGGCATGTTCGAGATAGCCCAGACCTGAGCCACCATACTCTTCTTCTACCGTGATACCCAGCAAACCTAATTGACCGAGTTTAGGCCATAATGATTTGGGGAAAATATTACTGCTATCGATTTCTGCTGCTTGCGGTGCAATCTCACGTTGAGCAAATTCCTTGACTGCCTCGGCGAGCATATCGGCAGTTTCCCCTAGCGCAAAATTCATAAAACTCATGCCGCTCTCCTTAATTCTGTGTCCGATTGTACCTAAAACTGCATGCAGCGGAAGGGATATTTCTATGCTATGGTTCGCGTTCACAAATCAGGCGTTCACAAATTAGGAGAAAAATCACATGACACTCGCACGCCTTCGCCTTAAAAAAAGAGAAGACCGCCGTATACGCTCAGGTCATCCATGGATTTACAGTAATGAAATTGATACTCAAATTACTCCTTTGAAAAATTTCACAGCAGGTCAGGAAGTGATCGTGGAAGCAAATGATAGTAGTTTGCTTGGTGTAGGTTATATCAATCCCAATTCATTGATAACGGTGCGCATGTTAACGCGTGATGCGAATGAAGTAATTGATGAAATATATTTCTTAAAACGCATCACCACTGCATTAACCTTGCGCACACAATTATTTGATAAACCTTTTTATCGACTCGTGTTTGCTGAATCTGATCAATTACCAGGATTAGTCATTGACCGTTTTGCTGACAATTTTGTTGTGCAGATCAATACGGCTGGCATGGAGGCAAAAACAAATATGATTGTAAATGCATTGCAGCAATTATTTCCTGATATCAAATCCATTTTGTTAAAAAATGATAGCCAGATTCGTGTGCAGGAAAATTTGTCTGTGAAGGTGGAAAAAGCATTTGGTGAAGTGCCTGATGAAGTGATGCTGGAAGAAAATGGTGTGCCATTTATAGCACCATTGATGAATGGACAGAAAACCGGCTGGTTTTATGATCATCGTCCGAATCGCGCGCGTTTGCGACAATATGTGCAGGATAAGCGAGTCCTTGATGTGTTTAGCTATGCTGGAAGTTTTGGCATACAAGCTGCTGTCTATGGTGCGAGCCAGGTAAGTTGCATTGAAGTATCTGCTGAAGCATGTGCGTTTATCAAACGCAATGCTGAGCTTAATCATGTTGCAGACAAAGTCACCATCATAAGTGACGATGCTTTTGATGCCATGAAAAAATTAGTGCAGGAAAAACAATCTTTCGATGTCATTATTCTGGATCCACCTGCATTTGTGAAAAAATTGAAAGATAAAAAGGAAGGATTGATTGCTTATCAGCGCTTAAATGAATTGGCATTAAAATTATTATCAGCAAACGGCGTGTTGTTCAGTTGTTCATGTTCCATGCACATTAGCATGCAGGATATTTGCGATTTGCTGAAACGCGCTGCATATAACACACAAACCACCATTCAAATTCTCGAACGTGGTCATCAGGGTGCAGATCATCCTGTGCATATCGCTGTTCCAGAAACGGATTATTTGAAAGCGATGGTAGTGAGGAAGATTTGAGGAAATAAAAAACCGGGGAGAATTTACACTCTTCCCGGTTTTAATTTTTAATGATTAACGTTTTTTCTTTGCTGTGCCTTTTTTCTTTTTAGCTACCATGGTATTTCTCCTTAAGTTAAAGTCACAAAGAACTAACCTTATTATTATAGCGTGATCGATTTTTATCGGTATCAGTAATAGTACTAGCACCACTCTTAGTTATTGGATCTACAACTGAAATCAGCTGATTTTTTCATTCTTTCCAGCGTAATAACGGATGATCAGGATCACAGGATTTTAATTTCTGCCAGGCTTGCACATCTGGCTCGGACAATCCTGCGACAAATTCTTCCAATGTCGGTACCGTTAACATATCCATTTCACGCAAGGCAAATTGCCGCATTAAGGCTTTTATTTGCGGTGAATCCAGCACATTGTCACGATTATATTTTTGGCGCTGCAATTTAAGCACCGATGAAATTGCCGATGCGGCAAAAATATGAAATCGTTCCATGAATATTTGTTTATCTTCCAGCGGTAACATATTAATCGCTTCATGAATGATAACTTCACGATTTTTTTGATATTGTTTGCGAATATTTTCTGCCCTGCGTTTTAATTCTGCCAGTTCGAATTCTCTCTCACTATCTTTCAACACAATCAATTGCACGGCTTGAGTTTTGGCTGGTTGATAATCATCGCGGATTGCACCCATCAAATATCCCGCCATATTTTTTACGTTGCCTTTCTGAAACGGTTTTGAATCCAGCACCAGTGAAATTTTATCTTCGATAAATGCAGCCTCATGCTGTTGCAATAATTCCTGAATCTGTGCGGATGACAAACCAAATTGTTCCCTGAGACGAACTTCCAGCGGATTTTCCTGCTTGACGATAGAGGGTTTTTGATAACCCAAACGCGTTTTTTTCGGCCGCTCCTTGAGCTTGAAACGCACTTTCAATACCTTCCGGCCTTCGCGCACAAATTCCGCTTCAATCACCAGATCCGAATACGTATTCACTTCTTCAATCGCCTTATCGAGTACGCGACGTTTGAAATCACGAAAGATATCGTATTTACCTTGAGGCACGCCCATCAGTTTTTTGAATAATTCCATATCAAACCATTTGGTTTGCGGCAAGCCTCGATAACGCGTGCAATTTTCATATAAGGCTAATCCATAGCTGGAACGAAACCGCGATTGAATCACAAGATCGATCTTGCCGAACATGGAAGGTGAATGAAGCAATTGTTTCATGCGTGGTGAATACGCGTAATAACAAAGTGGTCCTTCGAGACTGACGCTGGCAATGATGGAACTCGCTGTCCAATTTTCCGTACCGGTTTCATCATTGATGACATTCCATTCAATGACAGTTGATATCAATTCGCGAAAAGCTTCCTTGATCGCAGCGTGATTATTTCCCTGATAGCCAATCAGCCGGCACAATTGCTTGACCGTAATTTCATGTTCATCCTTCAGCATCAATTCCTTGTAAGCGTGATACAACAAGGCATTGGTAATTTTTCGTTGCAATAAAGTCAGTGAATTGGAGCAATGAATGGTTGCCGCATGTTTTTTTAATTCCTTGCGCGCTTCCTTTTTTTCATCTCCCACATCCGTCACATTTCGTCCCATAGCCGTCACATCCTCTCCCATAGCCGTCACAGTTTATCCCATAACCGTCACACAATCTCCCATAAGCGTCACAAATCCAGCATGTTAATCAATTGCTTTCAATGACTTACCGCATCCCAAACAAAAGATAAACTAATACTAAACAAAAAACACAACATGGAGATGTTATTTGTGTCGTGTTTTTTTATATATGATAAAACAAAACAAATGATATATTAGGCAATATCGTAATACAACGACAGGAGTCAACATGGAAATCATAGCGTTTGTAAACAATAAAGGTGGTGTAGGAAAAACTACATGTAGCAAATTGATGGCTGAATATCTCAGCAAGAAAATGCGCACACTGTGTATCGATTTCGATCCCCAATGTAATTTTTCCCACCAGTATCTGCATATGGAAATTGATCCCGCAGCCCCTGAAGGATTAATGCCACCCATTCATCCTGATTATGATCCACACGATCCTGATGATAATGATTGGGATGGTAGAAGCAGCATTGCTGAAATTTTTTATGGGCAAGGCGTCGTTCCCTATCCAACTTATGTTCCTAATTTGGACATTGCTCCAGGACATGCTGAAAAATTGCTCTCAGCAGAGTCTGTCAGGCGTTCAGAAGTGGTGGATAAAGTGCATAAACAGCTGGCAAATTTTTTAAATTCTCCAGATGTGCATGCTGAATATGATGCGGTTGTGATTGATACAGCACCATCAAAAGGGCCACTGACCATCAGTGTCATGAAAGCTGCCACGCACATCATCATTCCCTCTGTCATGGAAGAGCAACCCGTGCAAGGGATTTATGGCATGTTGCAATTGTGGATGCAGGAATCACTGATACGTGAAAAAAATCGTCCGCTGCAATTAGTCGGCATTCTGCCCAATATGTTCAAGCAAACACGCTTGCACAAGGATATTCTCACCAGTCTGCAGGATAATTCCGCTATTGGAAAATACGTGCTGCCAGTGAAATTTTCTCAGCGTATTGTGTTTGCTGAAGTTGATGCTGCTGATTCTTCCCCACGTTCCATCTTTGATTTTCAGGATCAGCATGTCGCCAAAAACGAAGCCATGGAAGTGTGTAGCCACATTGCAGAGAGGATTTTCGCATGAGCAAGAAAAAACGATTTGGTATATCAGAAGCATTAACGCGTGGATTAAGTGAAACCATCCATGTCGTGGAAAATAATACAGGCTTGTTCCGCAATGTGATTTTGCCTCTATCGCGTATCGAACTCGATCCTGACAATCCGCGTAAATTGGCAATCGATTTATCCGATATCCGCGCAGGTATTCGCCCTGAAGATCCCTTGTATGCAAGAAAGCAGGATGAACTGGAAAGGTTGAAGGAACTCGCGCATACCATCAAAACCAGCGGCGTCATCAATCCAGTGGTGGTGTATAAACTGGGGGAAGTGTATCGCGTGGTAGCAGGTGAGCGACGTTGTCTTGCTTCGATACTCGCTGGTAAACAGGAAGTTGAAGCACGTGTATTTAATGAAAAACCCAAGGGATTTGAACTCAAATTAATTCAATGGGTGGAAAACACGGCACGCGAAGATTTAACACTGGATGAACGTCTGGATAATGTTCGCGACATCGTGCATGAATATCAACTACAACATGGCAAAACAGAAGTGACTGCTACCTTACTTAAAAATATTACGGGCTTGTCGCTTTCACAGACTACGTATTATCTCGCTGCCATGAATGCGCCTGAAGATGTGCAAATAGAAATACAAAATGGTGGCATCCGTAATCTGGATAAGGCTGCCTTGATCGCAGGTATCAGTTCGCATGATGTGCGTAAACATGCGATTGAAGCATGCCGGAATGGTTCCAGTCTCAAGGAAATTCGCAGTATTATTAGCCAACAAAAATCATTGAAAAAAAATCGGGTGGATTTGGCAAGCTCCGCACGTGGACGTAATACGGTGAAGATAAACATGGGTTCAACCTTTCATGCGGATGTAGTCAGACAAATCATTGAGAGCGTCGTATCCCGCCAGGAATATGACAAATACCTGGATGTATTCTCACAAGTGAATTGGCTCGACCTGCGCCAGACGACCAAGGCATTCCGTAAGTTAATTGAGTTAATGGAACGAGAGACAGCGCTATGATGGACAGAAAAGTAATGACTTCTATCAAACTACAAAAAAACCTGCATCGCAGATTGCAACAACGCATTATCGAAGACGGTTATGGGATGCGTGGCAAGAGTAAATGGATTATCGAATCCATCGAATCCCTGCTGAAATTGGCTGATTATCCAACGCTGGTCGACATTGCAGATGACATGGATCATTTGAGTGATATGGTGAGTATCCGTGTTCCTGAAGCTTTGATGCTACGTATTGAACAAGCCATTGTTCACGTGCGCAGGCAGTTTCCAGCCATTGAAGGTGTTAAAAGCAATCTAATTCGCGCTAGCATCATGCAGCGCTTACTCAGGCAAACTACGGTCACCGAAGTTTGAGTTAAGTGATTGATATATAAGTGTTTAATTTAAAAATAAATCGTACCGGAGTTTATCCCATAGATGTCACATTTCAGGAATATGTGACGTTTGTGGGATAGGTCGAAGTACCTGCTACAACAACACTCATCTGTCTCTGCCTAACCTATGCTCACCAAAATGTTCCTCATGGAACATCTGGCGAGAAGAAAGGTGCGTCATATCCACATTATTTTTTGCACCCTTCATCTCCCTTGCTTTCCTTTATCGTGATAAAAATAGACATGACATTTTTGTAAAAGATTCCCCAATGATCAGCAAATCAAAATCGTTAGTATTTCCCATCATTCTCGTTTTGTACGAGATTGCCACTTGTCTATCCAATGATATGTATCTGCCAGCCTTGCCCAGCATGATGCAGGATTTATCGCTCAATACTCAGCAAGCTCAATGGACATTGACAGCCTGGTTTATCGGCTCAGCGTTGCTTCCACTGGTCATGGGTGTGGTGTGCGATTATTACGGCAGACGTCCTACCTTGTTAATCGGTGGCCTGATTTATATCGCCTCCACCATGGCGTGCGCGCTCGCTGCCAATGCACAGGGTTTATTGATTGCAAGATTTATCGAAGGTGCAGCCTTACCCTCCATGATGGTCGCCGGATATGCCTGTATTCATGAGTTATATGAAACCAGGGAAGCAATACGCATTCTCGCGTTTATGGGAAGCATTACGGTACTGGCGCCTGCGCTCGGGCCATTATTCGGTAGTATCGTTTTATATCTCTCCAGTTGGCGTGGCATTTTCTGGGTGATTGCAATCTGGTCGCTTATCAATATTGCTTTCCTGTTTTACTGGATGCCCGAAACCTATCCACCTGAAAAACGTGTGCCTATCCATTTAAAAAATTTATTTATGCAATATGTGCGTCTGTTTACGAATCGCCAATTCATGCTGTTAATTCTCGTGCAGGGATTTATCTTTAGCGGCTTTATCGTCTGGATCAGTGCCGGCGCCTTGCTTGTCATCGAGAATTTTCATTATCGACCCATGGTGTTCGGTGTGATTCAGGCGAGTATTTTTGCGGCATATATTTTTGGTAATGCCTTAGTGAAATATTTGCTGGAATGGTTAAGCGTACATGGGCTGATCTGGGCAGGGTTATTAGTATCATTATTCGGTGGCGCAGTTTTATTTGCTTTTGCGGTGTTATTCCCCGATGCGTTTTATCCATTGATCGCAGGCATGGCGATTTATTCCTTAGGTTCAGGTTTATGTTTTGCAGCATTTAATCGCGCTGTGATTGAAGCAAGTGATGAACCCATGAGCGTGCGCGTTGCTTTATATACCGTGTTATGGACAGCGTTTGCTGTATTGGGCAGTGTGGTTGCGAGTTTATATTTCGCAGGCACAGTTCGCTCGATTGCTTATCCCGTCGCACTCGCTGCCTTGATTGCCTGTGTGGTGATGTTGTTTAAGAAAAAATCCTGATAACATCACACACTTGTAAACTAGCGTGGCAGGGATGATGACATGGAAAAAACACCATTCAGAATAATTCAAATCAGTGATACGCATTTATTTTCCGATGCGGACAAATCCCTCATTGGTGTACCAACGCAAAAAAGTCTGGCAGCGGTGCTGGATCTTGTTAAGCAGAAAGCTGGAACCTTTGACATGATCCTGCATTCCGGTGATCTCACTCAGGATTATCAATCGTCTTCCTATTTGCGGCTTGCTGAGATGCTGAGCATATTCAATGTGCCAATTTATTGCGTGCCAGGTAATCATGATGATCCTGAGATGATGACGAAGATTTATCCTTACGAAAAAATGCTGAATGACAAACAGATTATTAAAGGCAATTGGCAGCTTATTTTGCTGGACTCACACAAGAAAGATGCGGTGGAAGGATTTTTGCACGCATCCCAATTGGCATTTCTGGAAGATTGTCTGCAAAAATATCCCAAACATCATGCGATTGCTGTGTTTCATCATCAACCGATTCCAGTGGGTTGTCATTGGCTGGATCAGTTAGGTTTAACCAATTCAGAAGAATTCTGGAAAATCACCGCACGCTATCCGCAATTAAAAACGGTTTTATTTGGGCATGTGCATCAGCAGTTTGAGCAGGAGATCAATGGAATCAAGTGTTATGCCACTCCTTCTACGTGTTTTCAATTCAAGCGTAAACAAAATGATTTTGGTATAGAAGATTTACCACCAGGATTTCGCTGGCTGCATTTATATGATGATGGACATATCGAAACGGCTGTTGAACGCGTCGATCATTATGTCGGGAAATTTGAGAAGAATACAAAAGGGTACTAAGAAGGCCGTCACGCGTCTGTTATTTTGAGCTGATGTGTCCTCACGTAAATCCGCTTTCTTTGCAGGATCAAGTGTCATGCTGTGCGGAGAGCTGTTAGAAAACATACCCAAAAACCTGGCAAGCTTTTTGTGAAGTTTCCAACTGGTCTTTCAGGTTCCGTCAAAAAAATAGGTTGCTCAGGCACACAAAGGTTTATGGTTTGAAGGGCGTCGCGGCCAGGAGGCAAGGAGAGCCGAGGACAGGACGTCCGTCCCTGAAAACCATAAACCTTTGTGTGCCTGAGCAACCTATTTTTTTGACGGAACCCTTCGCTGATGCGGGCTCGAAATTTGCATGAGCTGCAAATTTCGTAGAGATATATCAGGTCACGATGACAGACACACCGGTTGCATGACTAATATCAACTCTCAAATCGACAGTTTTTTCACTTCCTGTTGCGCACAAATATTACTCCAGGCTTGTGCTGATTTAGCAGGTTTAGTTCTGAATTTATTGCGGTTCCAGTTGAGTGCGCTATCAATGGTGACGACGGTGCCAGCAGCTTGTTTTTTACCATTGATATATTCTCCGCGATACCATTTAACTTCGTATTTATTATTTTCCTCGATGATAATCACCGGTTTATTTTTTATTTCCTGCAATATTGTCTGAATATCCGTATCAGGATTTTCCGCTATATAATCCAGCACATTCTGACACGCCGCTATCTTGATTTTTGCACCACCCCAACGGAAAAATTTATTATTACGCATGCGTATGTTTTTTATTTCATTAGTTAGTTGTTCAATAACTTGTTGTCTGCTCTGCGAGTCTGGTTTATCTATTTCAAGAATGGGTTTGATCGGAATACATTCTTTAACAGCGATGTTTTCAATGCTTTTGACAAGTTCCCTGTTTTTTGTGATTTGATGATTGAGATCTTTGATGTGATTAATAAAAAATTGATAACTAAAATCTACCAGATTAGTAACGGAAACAAATTTTATCGTCAGATAATCGCGATTAAAATATTTCCTGATTTTTTTCCTGCGTTCGTTATTTATTTCATCTTTTCCAAATTGAAAAAAATCCACAATAACGATTGGAAAAAGTACGGGTTTCTTTAATAGTGCCAGGTATTGCGCATGAGTAAATGAAGATCGATACAGCTTTTCAATATCATCCTCATCTTCAATGACAATAAAAAGTGCGAGGGAAGTTTTACCTGCAAAATCACCATAAGTTTTAGTTGATTTATTTATTAATACGTCTGGGTCTTTTGCAAGGTCAGTCCATACTTGAATAAAGTTGAATGTATTTTCTTCACAATCAACAAAAATATCCATCGACTCCAGTTTATCCTGATGAAACACAATTATTTCCTTTTTATTGTGAATAACTACGAACAATCACACGCGTGCCGCGATAATTATTTCCTGAATTTGGTCCTTCGATAAAATCATAACGTAACCATTCTGCATCATTGACATACATGCGCACACATCCATGACTTGCGTTATAACCTGGCAAACCATTTGGCTCACCATGCAGAGCTTGTCCATTTTCGAAATACATACAATAAGGCATCGGTGCACCACCATTGGGAACAGGGAATTTTGTAGAGAAACAATCACTGCTACCTAATGAATAAACACGAAACGATCCTGCGCGTGTGCGGCATTCCCTGTCTATGTCACGACAAAAATCCCTGCCGGAAGAAGCGGGGCCCCAGCGTACCAGCATGCCATCAGCATCATATGCACCCCAGGCATCATTTGCTGGATCGACAATGACAACTTTTTCGCCGGGTGATGGAACATTTAATGGGAAAGGAGAAAAATCCATGATGTCAGCATTTTCAAGATTATCGGGTACAGCGATGACCAGTCCTGGATAAAGACTGGTATTCATGCGATTAATGCGCATGACAATACCACGATCATGATCATCAGGAAAAAGCGAACCCCAGGATTGCCGGCTTTTCACGCGTACACAGTGGAAACCTTCCTGTTTACATAATTTGCTGCCAAAGCTGGCATAGGCATTGGTAAGGAGCAAGGCGATGATAGTCAGTAACAATAATAAATTTATCCATCCCCGTACTCGCATGTCACGCTCCTTTCATTGATTTTTGGCTTTCTATCTTATCGCAGATTTTGATACTCAACTCAAACCAAATGATGTATTTTGAAATGCTGTTTCGTTGTTGTGAGTGACACCTTGACCATTCTCATCTTCACATTCCTGCTATTAATCTTCTCCTTTTTCGCCGGCATTCTTGGAGCATTAACCGGTTTAGGTGGCGGTGTTGTCATCATTCCGGTGCTGGTACTTTTATTTAATATCGATATTCATTACGCGATGGGCGCATCTCTCATCTCAGTGATTGCTACCTCATCAGGAACAGCAGCGGCATATTTACGCGAAGGGTTTACCAATTTGCGCATCGGTATGTTTCTCGAAGTGGCAGCAGTGATTGGTGCGTTTATTGGTGCATTGCTGATAGCTTATGTTTCCCAAACATTCCTCGCGATTCTATTTAGCCTGATATTATTTTTTTCCGCCTGGCTTACGATCAAGCGTAAGGAAGAAGAAGAGATTTATACCGCCTCGCATCCATGGGCAATGAAACTGCAATTGAATGGTGATTATCCTTATCAAAATCAGCAGATGGCCTATCACGTGCAACATGTGCGCACCGGATTTTTGCTAATGGGTGTAGCAGGATTATTTTCAGGATTATTAGGGATTGGTTCAGGTGCATTAAAAGTATTGGCGATGGATCAGGCCATGCGTTTGCCTTATCGCGTTTCCACTACCACCAGTAATTTCATGATCGGCATTACTGCAGCAGTGAGTGCTGGAATTTATTTTTCGCATGGTTATATTTATCCTCCGATTGCTTTTCCGGTATTAATTGGAGTCATTGCTGGTGCATTATTAGGTGCGCGTTTACTGACAAAAATTCACGTGCGCTGGTTGCGTATCATTTTTAGTGTCGTGATTTGTCTGATGGGCGCACAGATGTTGTATAAAGCACTCACAGGAAATATATAAAAAATGTCTGACACGAATCATATACAACATATTTTAAGTCGCTTGCTGACACTCGGCATGTTGTTGTCGTTATTGCTGGTGATGATGGGAGGTGCATTATATTTATGGCAGCATGGTCATGAAACCATGCATGCTGAATGGATTGCCATGAATTCATATGAAATCAGCATTAAACAAATATGGGTTAAAGCGCGTGATCTGCAGGCATTTGGCATTATTGATCTTGGTATTTTTATTTTAGTCATGACACAAGTGCTGCGTGTTGCATTATTGGCCGCATATTATGTTATCAAGCGTGATTACTGGTTTATGATAATCAGTTTATTTATTCTTTTTGTCCTGCTTTACAGCTTATTTTTTCGTGCTTGATTAATCATTACCTCATCGATATCATCCTCGAAATTTTATTATCATGGAGCATAAAAGAATGGAATCATCAAGAACAGATGTCAGCATTACTGCGCCAACAGTTGCTGCTGCATTTGAAAGAGCATTACGCAAAGGCCATTCTCATTTATTTTTCCCTGGCGAAGCAGATTTAATTAAACATTTTTATCAACATAATATTAATGCCATTCCAGAAGAAACCATGAATGGCAAACTCGGACGTTTTTTAACAAGTGCTTCAATGGGGATGCAATCAGATTTTTTTAAAATAGCGGTGGGTGAATATTATGAATTATTCATTATGCTAAGAAAATATCTGATTCGTTGCAAGGCTGAAGAAATGATCGCAAATGGTGCCAGGCATGTTATTGTTTATGGTGGTGGCTGTGATGTGACTGCTTTGCTTTTGTCGCTCAAATATCCTCATGTGAAATGTTATGAACTGGATAGAGGCATCACCAGACAAGCAAAATTATCAGCGCTTGATAGTCTGGCACAATATTTTCCTCAATATAAATCTGTAAAGATCGAAACATTATCTCCTGAAGCAACGGTAGTGAATGGTAATTTGTTTTATCTCAATTGTGATTTCAAAAACGATGACCTTGAGAAAAAATTAATAAGTTACGAGTTTAATCCAGATGAAATAACTTTTCTGATAAAAGAAGGTTTATCGATGTATCTTGATGAACAAGAAAATCTGGATACATTAAACACTTCCACGAAATTATTAAATCATCCAAACAGCGAATTAATCATTGGATATTCTGTTGACGCCCATGAGGATTCCATTATCAGCAAGTTTACGAGAAGTAAATCCAGTGAAGATTACAAGTTTTATTTAACGCCAGATGCAGTCATCTCATTTGCTGCCAAAGCTAATCTGGGTGTGGTTGAGAAAAAATTACCGACAAGTTTGCTTGATAAATTTGAAAAAGAATCTGCCATTATTCGCTTCAATGCAGATCATCAATATGAATGTTACTATGTGATGAAGAATTTGCGATTCATCCCTCAGCCGGCAAAACTCATTACCGATGTGCCAGAAGTAAAACTATTTATTCCGCCTGCGAAAGCAGTAATTGATGAGGCGATTGAGGAATATATTTCAGAGCTTACCAGTAATGGAATTGAGGTTGTGTATTGCAACGGCATAAAACCACAAGTGCAACATGGTCAGGTTTGCAAATTAATTGCGGGTTTAATGGTCCAGGAATATCTCGTCGCGCACAAATATCATTCCCGGAAACCGTTGCCATTGCATAAGGATCATCACCGCTTCGATTTTTCCCTGCGACAGCGTGCAAAGCAGGAAATTGGTTCAAAAGTAGGTGAAGTCTATGGCGCGCAACAAATCAAAAAATCTTTTGACTATAATGATTTTAAAACGCGATCATTTTATATCACTGAGAAAGAGGATTATAAAAATTTTATTATAAATGCCATTCAGCAAAAACAGCCTGTCATTACTTATTATGACGTTCATCCACGTCTGGGTGAAAAAACACGACAAGGCAAACCAGGAAAATTTGATGGTAATTCAGAGCATGCTGCGGTTATTGCTGGTTATTATTTCCATCGACAAAAGATGATGCTGATAATTGTGCAATGGAATAAATTTTATGAAATATCATCTGATGATTTATATGAATCTACTTCTCAATTAAAAAAGATACGACTTCCAGAAAAATTTTATAAATCCTGGCCAATACCAGGTTTATATACAAAAAACAAAGGAATGTGGCTGGAAAAATCCCAGGTGGAAAATACTGTTAATCATTTATTTGAGGTTAACGAAACATTTAAAAAAGACGCATTATTATTCGTCAGTGATTTATGGCGCGACAAGGAAGAGAGAATATCACAACCACCTTTTGAAGGTTCATCACTTGCCAATGTGCTAACGATTATTCAGGGAGATTCTCTCAATATTGATCTCAGCAATTTCCAGCAATATGAAATGAGTTTTGAAAACGCCAATAATGATGTACAAGCTCATTCATTACATATTATTTGATGCGGCACGCAGCTTGACTCATCCTTGCCCCATCGCTACTCTTGTTCGCTGGTATATCTGAAATGGAAGGGAGTTCATCTGTGAAAATTGTCGGCCGTCCTGAAGTTCCCTGCTCAATATTATTGATTACGGCTTTGTTATTCTTCTCGCCACTCGCACAAGCATTGAGCCGCGGATTTTATTTCGGTATCCAGGGTGGTTGGGCGAATACCAATTTACCTACCTTAAGTGCAGGTGAAGTTCAATCCGATGTTGAAGCAGCGGTGGCATCAGCAGGAGGAACAACACGTACTGTCAATGGTGCGCCTGTTCGCATTGCATCTGCTGGTGTGGAAGCATTTTTTCCCGGCGGATTTCATGCGCAACAAAAAGATAATGTTTATGGCGGCAGAATTTATGTGGGATATCAGTTAATCGATCAATTAGCACTGGAACTCGGCTTTTTGCACGTCAGGAATCAGACAACGACTTACACCGCCAGTCCAGTCGTAGTAACAAATGCCATCGCAACGTCTCAAGGTTTAGCTGTACCAGTTGCTGCAACATTCAATTCCATTTCCAGAAAAGATGATTACAGCGATAACGCACTCGATTTTAATATCAAGGCAATGACTATTCTCTGGGATCCAGTGTATATCTACGCCAAGCTGGGTATGGCATATATGAAAGTGCTGGAACGCACCACAACAACCCTGGCAAGTCCAACAAATGTAATAATTGGTTCAGCGACAGCACCATTACCACCATTTACTACAGCGACCGTTATTCCATTACCTTCCTTACAATATGAAGCCATCAGCTCGCATAATGATTTGCAATTATTCTACCCAACACTGGGATTGGGTATCGCCTATGCCATTAATTGCAGTTTTAATATTGATGCTTCCTGGTATCGCATCGTTTCCCGCAATAATAATATCGGTAATATCGATACTTATTTCATTGGCGTAAGTTATAACTTCAGCGACTGGTTTTCAGATTCGGATTATTAGTAGCTTCTGTTCTTAATACAGCCATCAGGTAGCTTGACTCATCCCTGGCTCATCGCTACTCTTGTCCCCTATTATTTTTGAACGCAGAAGGGAGTTCGTCTGTGAAAATTGTCGATCGTTTTGAAGTTCCCTATTATCAGTATCTCAATGAAGAAAGCCATTTGGCTGATGTTATTCCACCACTTGCAGAAGATCAGAAAACCCTGCTGGATTTATATCGATTAATGATGCTGGTACGTGTCATGGATACCAAGGCCATTGCCTTGCAACGTACTGGAAAATTGGGAACTTATCCTTCAACGCGCGGTCAGGAAGCAGTTTTCGTTGGCATTGGTAATGCCATGGAAAAAGATGACATCCTCGTTCCTTATTATCGTGATATGGGAACACTCATTCAGCGCGGCACGAAACTATCACAAATCCTGCAATATTGGGGCGGTGATGAACGTGGTAATTGTTTTGGCAATCACGACTTTCCTTACAGCGTTCCCATTGGCAGCCAAACCTTGCATGCAGCGGGAGCGGCATATGCCATCAAATATCGCAAAGAGAAGCGTGCAGTTGTTTCCATTATTGGTGAAGGTGCAACATCGCAAGGTGATGTCTATGAAGCGATGAATGTGGCGGGCGTATGGAAATTACCGGTGGTATTTATCGTTTGTAATAATCAATGGGCGATTTCCGTTTCACGCGAGGCACAAACTGCTGCACATACCATCGCACAAAAAGCAATCGCTGCTGGTTTTGAAGGCGAACAAATTGATGGTAACGATATTATTGCTGTTCAACATCGCACTGTCGAAGCATTAAAACTTGCGCGTGAAAAAGGTCAACCGCGTTTACTGGAAATGGTTTGTTATCGTCAGCATGATCATACGACAGCAGATGATGCCAGTCGTTATGAACCAAAAAATACACGCGAAACAGAATGGAAAAAAGAACCTATCGAACGATTACGTCGTTTTCTTGTTGAAAAGAAATGGTGGACGGATCAACAGGAAACAGAGTTACAGGAATCGTGTGCAAAACAGGTGGATGTTGCAGTACAGGAATATTTATCCGTCACACCGCAACCACTGGAATCGATGTTTGATTATTTATATGCAGAATTACCTGAAATTTATATCCCGCAACGTGATTTGCTAAAAGAAGTGGAGAAAGTTGTACATGGCTGAAATGACTTTGGTGGAAGCAGTCAATCAGGCACTTGCCTATGAAATGGGGGCAAATGCAGATGTGATTGTGATGGGAGAAGATGTTGCCAGAAATGGCGGTGTGTTCCGTGCAACATTGGGATTGCTGGATAAATTCGGCCCCGAACGCATACTCGATACACCGCTTGCTGAATCCATGATTGCAGGGCTTGCAGTTGGCATGGCGACACAAGGTTTAAAACCCGTCGCTGAATTTCAATTCATGGGATTTATTTATCCGGCAATGGATGAAATTATTAATCACGTTGCGCGCATGCGTAATCGTACACGTGGACGTTTGACTTGCCCTGTCGTTTTTCGTACGCCATTTGGCGCTGGTATTCATGCACCAGAACATCACTCAGAAAGTACTGAAGCTTATTTTGCACATACTCCAGGTTTGCGTGTGGTGATTCCATCTTCACCTGCGCGTGCTTATGGATTATTGCTTGCATCGATTCGTGATCCTGATCCGGTTGTGTTTCTGGAACCATCACGCTTGTATCGCTATGCAAAACAGGAAGTGAACAATGATGGTAAGGCATTACCACTCGATGTTTGTTTCACTTTGCGATCCGGTGAAGATGTGACATTAGTCACATGGGGTGCAATGGTCAAAGAATCATTGGCGGCCGCAGAGACCTTGCTCGCATCGGGTGTCAGTGTAGAAGTGATTGATGTTGCCACTATAAAACCACTGGATATCAATACTATTCTCGCATCTGTTGAAAAAACTGGACGCTGTGTCGTGGTACATGAAGCGCCACTGACTTGTGGTGTAGGTGCAGAAATTATTGCGCAAGTGGCGGAAAAAGCCTTGTTTTCCTTAAAAGCACCACCGGAACGTGTCACCGGTTTTGATACCATCGTGCCTTATGCAAAGATGGAAAAATATTATATTCCCAGTGAAAAAAGAATTATTGAGGCAGTCAATCGTTTGATGGAGTACGCATGAAAATTTTTCATTTACCAGATTTGGGTGAAGGACTCGCAGAAGCTGAAATTCGTGAGTGGTATGTCAAGGAAGGTGATGTTGTCAAAGTCGATCAGCCATTAGTATCTATGGAAACAGCAAAAGCTGTCGTGGATGTTCCATCACCTTATGCTGGAAAAATCGTGCAATTGCATGGCAAGGCGAATGAAATTATTAAAACTGGCGCGCCACTTATTTCATATGAAAGTGATGAAGTGGTTGCTGATAAAGGTAGCGTCGTTGGCAAACTGGAAACCAGCGAAAAGAAGTGGAATGATGGCGATGTCATTGTCGGTGGTGCGAAAAAAACATCGACTACTATTAAAGCCATGCCAGCCGCACGCGTACTCGCACAACAATTGAATGTGAATTTAAGTGATGTCAAACCAACCGGTCGCGATGGTTTGATTACGGCAGATGATGTCAAACAACATATGAATCAGGCTGCTACCAGTACAACTGCATTGACTGGAGCGACAGAAGGTTTGCGTGGTGTGCGACGTGTGATGGCACAAACCATGGCGCAATCGCATCGCGAAGTCGTTCCCGTAACGATTATAGAAGATGCTGACCTTACGGATTTGCCGCCGAAAACAGATATTACAGCGCGTTTGCTGCAGGCTATTGTCATTGCTGCAAAAGAAGAGCCAGCATTGAATGCGTGGTTTGATGGTAAATCGCTGGAGAGAAAAGTATTTAATGAAGTGCATATTGGATTGGCAGTAGATTCGGCTGAAGGTTTATTTGTGCCAGTGATAAAAAATGCGGAAACACTTGCAGATGCAGAATTGCGTAAAAAAGTGGATGAATATAAAAAATCCGTGATGGATAGATCAGTTGCTGCAAAAGATTTGCAAGGTGCAACGATAACATTATCCAACTTTGGCATGATTACTGGAAAATATGCGACACCAATCATTGTGCCACCAGCTGTTGCGATTCTCGGTTGTGGTCGTAGTCGTGATACGGTGATTGCACGCAATGGTCAAATGGTGATTGGTCGTGTTATGCCATTGTCACTGACGTTTGATCATCGGGCAGTGACCGGTGGCGAAGCCACACGATTTCTAGGTGCAGTGATCCGCGAATTGCAGAAGTAATAACAAAAACCACCTTGCATTCTATCCTCGTTTTGTATATTCTTTCTCCATAATATACAAACGAGGATAAAAAATAATGAATTCTTCCCATGACTTAGAGCCATCATCTCTTGAACAAGAGTTAATTGAATTTGAACCTTTTCCCTCAGACGAAGATGATTTAATCCAGCATCAAGACACACCTAATCTCATTTTTAAATTTCAGGACATGTCAGGTATGGAATTAACTGATCGTGTTCTGGAAGGAGAATGTTTGTCATTACAAAATTTTTCCTGGCGAAATTTTACCGGTTCTGTGATTAGAAATACGCGTCTGACACTGACAAATTTACACTTGGCTACGCTGGATAAAGTTACTATGTGTAACATCGAGTTTTATAAAACTAAATTACAAGCCAGTATTATCAGGCATTCCAATCTTTCTCATTGTGATTTTACGCAAATTGATGATCAAAGCTTACGGGATACTAATTTCACTTTCACTAATATTAGTTTTTGTAATTTTGCAGGATGTAAATTGACGAATACGATCTTTGATAATTCGATTCTCATTGGCAGTAATGTCTACTTAACGGATATTTTAAAAAACCAGAATTTAAATGGTTGCATCGTTGATGATGGACTTTATGCCTGTTTTAATGAGAAGCAGCAAAAACAAGTGATATGTTTTCCGTTACTGATGTCACAACTCGTCTTGTTAAAAAGCATGATGAATGATGAAACGTGTTTGTTTGGTTATTTTCCGCAGGATATTAAAAATATTATTTTTGCAAATTTTGTTTTTTTAAGTCTTCCTCAGATATCTAAAGATAATTTTATTCATTTCGCTTCGCAATATCTCAAGCTACAAAGTAATCTTTATTACGCGCAAAAAATCGTTAATGATTCCTTCTGGAATGTATCTGAGTCATATGTGTCTTACATATATAAGGCAATTAGTTCATTCATTTATTCATCGGATGATCCAATTGACAGGATGCGTAGCAAACAAAAAGGTAAACACGAATCCATTTACGATCACTGGCGATTCTTCCAGATCACTGCCAAAAGCGTAAAATCGCAAAGGGAAAATGCCGAGCAAAATAAAATGTTGAATGAATTGAACGTTGCTATTTGTGATGAAAAAGTCGAAGAGTTTTATAAGAATAAATTTGTACAAGGAAAATAAGAATAATAACAATAAGATAAATCATTGTTGACATATGTCAACAATGATTTATAATTTATCTAATATTAAAAAAAATCAGGGATTTTTTAGTGGATGAGAAGAAGTAAACACCCAAATAAAGAAATTGAAGGAGCAATTTTATATGCTGAAGAAAATGGATGGAAATATAAGGATTCCGGTAAGTCAGCTCATGCCTGGGGACAACTTCTCTGCCCATTACATACGAGAGAAGGACACAGGATATTAATTTGGTCAACGCCACGGAGCTCGTACAATCACGCACAACAAATTTGTCGAGCAGTTGATAAATGCCAGCATGACATTGAGGAGGAATGAATAATGAGTAAACCCGAGGCATATCAATTTACACTTATATTAAAAAATATTGATGAAAAAACTCATGGTCTGGAAGATAGTTTTTATGAATCTGGTTGTGATGATGCAATAATTAATTTTAAAAATGGCGTGGTATATCTGGAATTTGATCGTGAAGCTACTTCACTTGAGGAGGCAGTTATCTCAGCAATTAAGGATGTTAGATCCGCATCCATTGAAGCTGAAGTAGCAAGTGTAGCACCAGAAAATTTAGTGACAGAAATAGAAATTGCTAATCGTCTTAATAAAAGCAGACAAACAGTTTCTCTATGGATTAAAGGCGTTCGTAGAAAGTCTTTTCCTCATCCGGTAATGAGAGTTTCTCATAAATCTCCATTATGGAATTGGCATGAGGTTATAAACTGGTTATTTGAAAATAAATTAATTAACGATAAAAAAATAGTTGAACAAGCAGTATTTTTTGCAAATATTAATGCTGTATTGGAAGGGCAAGATAAAAAAACTAAAAAAATCCGTCATGCTTTATTAGAAAGAATAACAATTTAAATTTTGTGTAGGTTGAAGAGAAGAGGTCACATATCGACTGCTCTTCAACCTACATATCTGCATCATCAACTTGCGGGTTTTGTTTGTGTTGTAACTGGTTTCACTAGTGCAGGTGCAGTTACGTTTTTTGCAGGTGCAGGCATGATGATCATCGGGAAGCCGCCTTGAGCATTCCACATATTCCATTGATTTTGTATCACTTCATTCATGTTTTTCATAATACCCTGAAATGATTGCTGCAATTCCTGCTGCTTTTTTTGCATTTTTTCGATATATGCTTTTGCCTGTTCATCTGTCATTTTCATTGGTGGATTACCAAATTGAATCACTTGATAAGTGGGTTTTGAACCATTGCTGATAATTTTTTGCGAAAACGTCACGGTATTTTCAGAACCTCGCGCATTTTTAATATCACTGGATTTGATCCAGCCAACATTGCCATTACGTGGATCTGCAACTTTTATCCAGTCATTATTTTTTTCTGGTGTAAAAATTGGAATGATGCCAGATGCCAAATCAGCTGTGCCAACAACTTTTGCTGTCTGATTCGGCTGATCATATAACGTAATGGATTGTGCAAATACAGCACCGGATAAAAACACACTGGATACTAATAAAGTAATATATTTTTTTGCTAACATACTTTTCTCCTTTTAAATATTTCAGTTATTTTGCGTCGGCATCACCGATAAACTCAAGCTTGTTGTTGCATGTATTCCTTGCGTAAAATCCTGCGCATGATTTTACTGGAAGCAGTCTTGGGTAATGTATTGCAAAGCACAACATCATGAATTTTAAATAATGGATTTAAATGTTTGTTAATTTTTTTCTGCATCTCTTCCATTACTTTCTGCTTATCCAGTGCAACATTTGTTGCAGCATAAATAATTAATAAAGTAGGGCCATTTGCCGGCGGTGGCACAGCAATCGCTGCAACTTCAACGATATCTTTTATGCCAGTCAATGCGCGTTCAATTTCAGCAGCACTAATTTTAATACCACCAAGATTCATCGTATCATCGACACGTCCCAAAATACTGTAATGTCCATCGGGTAATCGTTCTATCTGATCGCCATGACGTCGTAATATTTTTCCATTTGCCAATATTGGCATATTGGCAAAGTAAATTTCATGATGATCAGCATTTAATAAATTTGTGGATAAACCAGGCGATGGTGGAATAATCGCGACTTCACCAATATCAGCAGATTTACCGTGCGCATCAAGAATCGTAATATCCAGCCCCATCGTCGGTGTAGTGAATAATGAAGGATAATTATTTTCAATGACGGTGCTGGAAAGATAAGCGCCACCAATTTCGGTTCCGCCACAATATTCAATCACTGGTTTATAACCAGCGAGTGACATGAGATAAAACATATCATCAGGATTCGAACACTCGCCCGTTGAACTGAATACTTTAATCGAATTCCAGTCGAGTCCTTCCATGCAATGACTTTGCCGCCATGTGGCAACTAGCGTGGGAACAACGCCTAACATGGTTACTTTAGCCCGCGCAACAAATTCACCAAATTCACGATCTTTTGGCAATCCGTTATAAACTGCTATCGTGCCATGATTAATTAATGCAGCAAAAATCAGCCACGGTCCCATCATCCAGCCGAGATTGGTCGGCCAGGCGAGCACATCACTTTCCATAATATTCTGATGAAAAAATGCATCACTCGCTGCCTTGATAGCTGTGACATGATTCCACGGAATAGCTTTTGGTGTTCCGGTTGTACCCGACGAAAATAAAATATTGCACGTGGCCATGGGATCACAGGAGACAGTAGCGAATTGTGTGTTATCAACCAGAAAATCCGCAAACGCTACATCCTGTGTTCGCAAAGGAACGACAAGCGATTGAGATTCAGCTAACACAATCGCATGAATGGAATATTCATTATTTTTAATTTTTTCATACAAGGGTAATTCTTTATTTCCCCAGCAAATCATATCCTGAGTAAAAATCGCTTTCGCATTGGCGATTTGCAAACGTATCGCCATTTCTTCGGCGGAAAAACTATCCGCGATAGAAACGACAACACCACCCATTTTGATAATCCCTAAATAAATCGCAATCGCCACATGATTCATCGGCATGGCAATCGCAATGGCATCATTTTTTTTATAACCTTGCACTACCAGACTATTGGCTACACGATTGGATAATTGATCCAGCTCATCATAAGTTAATTGATGTAATGTTTTATCACTTGTTTGATAAATAATCGCACAAGCATTTTTATTTGCCGTAAAACAGCTATTGGCAATATTCATTGTTGCGTGCGGAAACCAGCGTATATTTTCAATGCCATTGTCTGCATCAAATATTTTTTCTGGTGGTGAATCGAATACAATTTTTAATTGAGCGATGACAGCTTGCCAGAATTCTGCAATGTGCGTGATGGAAAATTGGTGCAGGGATTTTAAATCAGACAAACCGAGTTGATGCATGAAACGGGAAATATTTGCGGACTGCAATAATTGTTTATCTGGAGCAATAACACGCACACTTTCAGAATCATTTTGCATTAGGTTCTGTTCCTGACATTGTCAAAAAAAAGCCATGCGGAAAATCCGCATGGCTTAAGATGAATTGTCCGTAAAGAACTAATCCAACATTCCATATTGTTTGAGTTTTTTCCGTAATGTTCCGCGCGAAATGCCGAGAATATTGGCCATTTTTACCTGATTGTAATGCGTATGGTTGATCAAGACTTCCAGTAACGGACGTTCAATTTCTTCCAGTAAAATGGAATAGAAATCAACTGGTTGTTCGTTCCCAATATTTGAAAAATAATTGCGAAGCGTATCTTTCACCACTTGCTTTAAGGTAATCGTTTCCAACTCTTCGGCAGTAGCCATTTTTTTCATAGATAAAACTCCTACTATCCTTAGTTTTAGTTATCTTTCCATGATCATCATTAGTGAATGAATATTTGGACTATGATGCTAATTCAGTAACTTCATCAATTGCAACATGATCCATGCTTGCTTCTGCCTGATGCATTTGTTCAACTGGAGCTAATTTTTTAGGCCTGCCTTTTCCTGCCTTGGCTTTGACCTTGGTAGTTTTGGAAGCTTTAGTCCAATCAGCATTGAATTGATTGAGGCACTTTTGCAAGGCACGGAATTTTGCCTGAGTTGCCTGTAAATCATCAAGTGCATTTGTAACAGTTTGTAATTCGTTATTCAAGACGGTTTGCATTTTCACTGCTGCATCACGTTTTTTGCTGGCAGCTTTTACTTGCATCTTGCCAGAAGCGGAATCAACTTTTGCATTAGTTTTATTAACTTTTACATTAATTTTACTGACAGCTTTGGCTAATTTGTTTTGCTTCTTTTTATTTGCATGAACTTGTTTATCTAATTGTGCAGCTAATTTGGAGGGAGTTTGCAGAAATTCCTTTTCCATTTTTTGTACGCTGACTGTTTTATTACTTTTATTACTTTTATTACTTTTTTGACGTTTGGAACGCTTTGTCAATTTCTTACGTGACATAAAATTTTTTTCCTCATGAGAGCTAGTAACTTTGGATGTTAAAATTTAACATCGATGATGTTGAAAAGTCTACTCAGGAAAGAAATGTTTTTTTACATCCGTTGACTGATGTGTTGAAACTTTCCTTGTTGATTTACTATTCATAAGTCATTAAAGTACCAGATCACACTAAAGTCTCGCCTGTTGGTGATGGAGAAAGAATGAGTAATGCGAGTTTGAAAGAGCAATTGCAAGCGGTAGCGTCTCAATTAAGTGACAAGAGAAAACCTGAACACAAGGCAGTCAATAAACCGAGACCTCAGGAACAGAATGGCAAGCAAAAGCCAAAATGGCTGGATTATGTTCAATATGGCGTTGAGCTATTGCGTGCTTATTATCCCGAGGCATTTCGCGCACAAAATGATATCAAACCTCTCAAGAAAGGTATCAAGCAGGATCTCGTCAAGCGTTTGAGCACCATGGAAGGCGTTGTTACTGAAGACAAGGCTTGTATGGTCAAGAGTCTCTCTTATTATGTGAATACAGCGGCATATCACAAAAGTATGGTGGAAGGAACTCCACGCATCGATCTGGATGGTAAGGCAGAAGGTGTCGTGACAGCTGAAGAAGCCAAATATTCACAGGATAGGCAGCAGGCCAAAATATTGGCGAGACAACAAACAAAAGCTGATACTAAACCCGCCTGAACAAAGGCCAGCCACAGTATTACAACTACCAATTCCCACACATCATGAGGATTGTATGGAACATCGATTGCGACGTATTTCTCCTGTCACCTTGTTTATGCTGTGCATGAATGGAATTATTGGTTCAGGCTGGTTATTTGCTCCACTTTATGCTGCAAAAATTGCAGGTCCGGCATCGATCTTTTCCTGGTTGATTGGTGGTTTTGCTGCCATTCTCGTGGCACTTACTTTTGCTGAATTGTCGACCATGTTGCCGGTATCAGGTGGTACGGCGCATATCCCGCAGTTAAGTCATGGTCCGTTTGCGAGTTTTATTCTGAGCTGGATTGCATGGATTACAACCCTGATGCTGGCACCGATTGAAGTTCAGGCTGTCTTGCAATATGCGTCCATGTTTTTTCCCTCACTGATGTCCATGGTAAATGGTGCGCCAACACTTACGCTGTACGGCTATCTCTGGGCGGGCATACTCATGTTATCGCTCTGTCTTATCAATATTCTCAGTTATCGCGGTCTGATGCGTTTTAACTTTATTATTTTCATGTTCAAGTTTTCTGTCATCCTGATCACGATTTTCATGATCCTGAAAACTCAATTTGTTGCTGCCAATTTTAATGGCATGTTGACAACCGCAGCCACCACTCAAGGTTGGCAAGCCATATTCAGTGCCGTTGCGACTGGCGGTATTGTGCTTGCGTTTAATGGATTTAAAAGTGGTGTGGAATTAGCAGGCGAAACCCGCAACCTTTCACTCGCGATTCCATTAAGCACGGCAGGAACGGTGATTGCCTGTCTATTGCTATATCTTGGTTTGCAAGTCTCCTTCATCGGCGCTCTCGATCCTGCGGCGCTGCAAAATGGATGGCAGAATTTAAATTTTACTGGTGATATTGGACCTTTTGTTGGTATCACAGCGGCATTGGGTTTGTTCTGGCTATTGAAATTACTCTATATTAATTCAGTTGTCTCACCCTTGGGTGCAGGTCTCATTTATGTCACTGCCACGGCACGTATTTTATATGCCATGAGTCGCATTGGTTATGTACCCAAATTTCTTTCGCGATTAAACCGTCAGCGTTTTCCAGTGTGGGCGATCGTCGTTAATTTTCTGCTAGGCATGTTATCGTTTTTACCCTTACCTGGCTGGCAATCCATGGTGAATTTTCTGGTTTCTGCCATTGTCATCACTTATGCGATGGGACCGATTGCCCTCATGTGTCTACGTTTATCGTTGCCAGAAAAAAAACGTCCATTCAAATTACCTGCGGCGAATGTTATTTGTTTATTTGCTTTTTATTGCTGCAACTTATTCAGCTACTGGACTGGCTGGGAAACCATTTCCAAACTGGGCATCGTGCTGGGCGCTGGCCTGATTATTTTTGTGATTTCCTGGTTGCGCGGCAATATCAACATTGGCAAACATGAACTCAAAACTGCATTCTGGATATTGCCTTATCTTGCCGGTATTATTGGCATTTCCTGGTTAGGTGCATTTGGGGGTTTGCAAATAATTCCATTTGGCTGGGATTTTCTCGTGATCGGAATTTTCAGTTATTTGATTTTTAAAATGGCAATTCACAGCCGAATTATTCTGGATTCTAAAGCAGTCGCTGACATGTTAATTTCAGAATCTGCCGCATTGGAGCATGGTTAATGAATGACATCATCAAACTTTCTCATCCACAGGATGGTATTTTACAAATTAGTTTAAATCGTCCAGAACAATTAAATGCATTAAGTGCAGATGTATTAAAACAATTGCAGCATATTTTTCAGGAAGCCAAAAAAGATAAATTGATCAAGGCAATATTACTCACTGGTGAAGGCAAAGGTTTTTGTGCCGGTGCGGATATCAGGGAATTAGTTGCTTTAAATGCACAAACTGGTTTTACATTCGCGCAATTTGGGCAACAAGTTTTTTCTGAACTGGAAAATCTTGGTAAGCCATCGCTTGCTGCGATACATGGTTTTGCTTTTGGCGGCGGTTGTGAATTAGCTATGGCAGCTTCATTGCGTATTGCTGCGACGAATACTGTTTTTGGCCAACCTGAAATAAAGTTGGGTGTGATTCCAGGTTTTGGTGGTACACAACGATTATCACGTTTAATTGGCAAAGGACGCGCGCTGGATATTTGTTTAACTGGCAGACGTTTCAAGGCAGAAGAAGCATTGCAATGGGGCATGATAAATGAAATAACATCAGCAGATGGTTTATTGCCACGTGCGATTGCGCTTTTACAGGAATTAACGACCTTATCTGCAACAGCATTAAAAAGTATTTTGATCAGTATTCAGCAAGGTTACGATTTGCCATTGGCAGAAGCATTACAACTGGAAGCTGCACATTTTGCATTGACATGCGCGACAGCAGATAAAAAAGAAGGGGTGGCTGCTTTTCTCGAAAAGCGTCCTGCAGTATTTAGCGGGGAATGATGCGATGGATATGGAAGTGTATTTTGAAGAAATGCCGGGTAACGGTGGCAATTTAGGCATCATTACGCTCAATCGCCCACAAGCTTTGAATTCCCTGAATCTGAACATGGTGCATGCGATGATGCAGCAGCTCACACAGTGGGAAGTTGATGATCATATCAAGGCAGTCGTGATTCGTGCAGTGCCTGGCAAGGCATTTTGTGCGGGCGGTGATATTAGACTAGCTTATGAACGCATGCAAACACATGCTGCAGATGTGGCTGAATTTTTTCGTCATGAGTATCAGTTAAATCGAAAAATTTATCATTATGGCAAACCTTATATTGCCTTATTAAATGGCATTACGATGGGCGGTGGCGTGGGTATTTCCCTGCATGGTTCGCATCGCGTGGCGACAGAAAAATTGGTATTTGCCATGCCCGAAACTGGCATTGGATTTTTTCCTGATGTGGGTGGCACGTATTTTTTACCCCGCATTCCTGATCGCATTGGCATTTATCTGGGTTTAACAGGCGAGCGAATTGATGCGCATACTTGTTTGCAGCTTGGCATCGTGACGCATACTGTTGCTGAGGATGCGATACTCACCATTCCTGAAAAATTGGCACAACAACCATTTGGTCATGATGCGAAAAAAAGTGTTTCGGATATTCTGCAAGCATTGCATATCACACTTGCACCTTCTGAATTACTCAGCCAGCAATCGATTATTCGACAATATTTTTCTGCCGATAAAATGGAAACTATCATGCAGACACTTGCAAATAGTGCAGATGAATTTTGTCAGCACACGCTGAAACAGTTACAAAAGAAATCGCCGACCAGCCTCAAAGTCAGTTTGCTGGCCATGCAAAAAGGTAGTCAGCAGGATTTTGATGCTGGCATGCGTATGGAATATCGATTAGTGAATCGATTCCTGCAGGGTCATGATTTTGCAGAAGGTATACGTGCCCTGATCATAGACAAGGATCAGAAACCGGCATGGTCGCCAGATTCGCTGCAGGCAGTTAGTGATGAAGAAGTAGCCGCTTATTTTGTCCCTATCACAGAAGAATTAACATATATTCAATAGCTTGATCCTGCCTGCACTTACACTCACATCTTGATGCGCTATAATAAGAAATAAGGACAAATATTTAACTTTTAGGGAAAAAATATACACACACAACAAGAAAACACTCGGGAGGTACGTCTTATGTTACCTGTTCAAATCACCATTCGCGGTATTCCTATTTCACCTGCATTAGAAACCACTATTCGACAACGCGCTGAAAAATTGCACCGATTTCATAATCGGATAAATAGTTGTCGTGTTCTTGTGGACGTGGTGCAGAAACATAAGCGTCAGGGAAAGTTATTCAATATAAAAATTGAACTTACGGTTCCTGTCAAAAAGAGATTGGTCGCAACCCGTAAGGCAGATGAAGATGTTTATATCGCCATACGCGATGCTTTCAATGCGATTACGCGACAGCTTGAAGAATATTCACGCATGCGTCATGGGCATGTCAAAACACATAATGATGTTATGCATGGTCATGTCGCAAGAATGATGCCAAAAGAAGGGTATGGTTTTATCGAAGGCGTGGATGGGAATGAATATTATTTCAGCATGACCAATGTCAGTTATCCAAACTTTCAGCAATTGGCAGTCGGTGATGCGGTGGAATATGTTGCACAAGCATTTAGCGATGGTCGGCAAGCACAACATATCATCAAGGAACGGCACAATAATCATCAGGTGCTGGAGTTTTGAAAAGACTCCGGGCTGTCATCCTGAGCGTGCTTTTGTTTTTACGCGAAGGATCTCCTTGCTTCACCAGAGATAAACGCTGATAATTCGTTTTTCCCAAAGAAAGTAAAGGATCGTGCCATGAATCTCATTTCGCGTTTGAATGAAATTATTGCTGAATTTAGCTTGTTGAAACACACATTTTATCTTGCCTGGTCCAGGGGTGAATTGAGCCAGGAAATTTTACAGCGTTATGCAGCGCAATATTATAGTCAGGTTGCTTCCTTCCCACGTTTCATCTCACGCGTACATACGAATTGCGATCAAATCGAGGCACGTAAAGTATTGCTGGAAAATCTGGTCGATGAAGAATTACACGGCACCGATCATCCTGCTCTTTGGATGCAATTTGCCAATGGCCTGGGTGTAAGCAAGCAGGCAGTGCTCGATGATATGCCATTGCCAGAAACCAAAACCATGGTCGATACCTATTATGATCTTGCAGGAACTGACTGGCGTGATGGCTTATGTGCATTGTATGCCTACGAATGTCAGGTGCCAGAAGTGTCTGCTTCCAAGATTGAAGGTCTGAAAAAATTTTATGGTATTGATGATGAGAAAACTCTCGAATTTTTTACGGCTCATCAGCAATACGATGTTGGTCATTCACAACAAGTCGCAAGCCTGATTGAAAAATATGTTGATCCAGAACGTGCTGAACGTGCAACGCGTGAAGCCGCAAAAGCGTTATCTACATTTCTCGATGGCATGTGCCGCATTGGTAACATCGAATGTGACATGGAAGCTGCCTAAGCTTATACATCCTCACACACATCTTGTTCCACAAGTTATCCCCAGAAACTGGGGATAACTTTTTATACCAATCGTATCTATTCCTTCAAATATTTAAAGTGTTCGGATTTCGCAGCTTTTTTATCGAATGTTGCTGTATATTTACAGCCATTCTGTGCATTGATACTAGCGATATAATGATCAGCAAAATCCGCACCTTTATTCTGATAACCCCACAGTGCTTGCCACAATAATTCTGATTCCTGAATCTGAAATTCACGTGTTCGTAATATTTGTTCGATCACATTGGCAATTTCATGGCGACTATATTCATAGGCTGATTCCAGCACCCACACTAATTCGCAAATCACCAGGCCATTAATAAAAGCTGGAGATTCCAATGTGCATTCACGTTCTATAAATTGAGCTGCCAACTTGCTTTGCAGAGGATCGTCTTGCACGGTATAACGAACCAGCACATTTGTATCAATTCCTTTCATGACCACCACCCCGTTTGGTAATCGCTTTATTCATTTGTTCAATAGACACTTTCTTTTTTGGTTTTGCCAGCATTCCCTTGAGCACAGTGACCTTTACAGTTAGGGGAGCAAGAACAACACGACCATCAGGGTCAATGATAAATTCGAGTTTATCGCCACTATGTAGACCGAGGTATTGACGTATATCCTGAGGAATAGTTGTCTGGCCTTTTTGAGTGAGTGTAGACATTGACATAATTATACTTCCTTACTTTTTTAGATATTCCTTATTATAAGGTAAGGAATAGGATGTCGCAAGAATAGGAAGATTTGCATATGAAGATCAAAAATCATGCCAGCTGCCAGGAATGATGGCATAACCACCGGCAACCGAACCAGTGACTGCCAGTTTATTGGCGATACTGGAGTTGTAATTTAGGGAAGTATTTCCTGAAAAGGCAATGCTGCCTTGAGAGACGAGAAAGCCATTGATAGCACTGGTGCCACTAAATGCTGCACTACCCATCGTATAAACAATGCCATTGATGGTTGAATTGCCAGAGAGGGAAAGCGAGCCAGTAACAATTAATACGACAGGATTCGCCACCGTACCAACGGTGGTATTACCAGACAAGGAAACGCTTCCAGTCACCCAGACGGCACCTGTCACAGTGTTCCATGGAACCAGCGCTGAACTTAAATAAACGGATGACTGGGATTGCTGCGCGGCTTCGCTTATTCCAAAAATGCTGGTAAATAATTCCAGGCCTGTCAGATCAGTAATGGAATTATTATTGGCAGAAATCGTACCACCGGCTACTGCATTAGGATCAACACTTCCACCAGCAGTCACTGCATTGGCGCCTGTGATATTTCCTCCTTTACCACTGCTTGAAATACTTCCTACAATCGTCGCAGTCGACATGGATGAAGCCGCTTGTGCGACATCTTCGGTGATAACAGCAGTGGAGGTACCATCCGCACTGATGCCAGTCGAAGTCATTCTTAATGTGGTGTAACTACTTTGTGTGGGATTGGTAAACACAACAGAATATTTACTATTGTTAGCCAAAAGGACATTGGTGAGGTTGGTATCGCTTGCACCATAATTAATATAACCACCGCTGGGGTTTGCCAGGATGGTTGCGCTGTTTGCACCTAAATAAGCTAATCCAAATTCCAAACCCGCTTGCGCTGCTTCATGGGATTGTATATCGGCATATTGATTGGTGGCTGTTTTTTGCTGAAACATTCCATGGTTTGTGGCATAAATCATGCTGAGCAAAGCTGCAATCAATAAAATGACTGCGATAATCAGTATTGCTGCTCCTTTTTGTTTTTGCATAAGATCATCCTTTCATGATGGCGTTATTTTGGCATATTGGAAACCGTTGCAAAAGAAGGAATATCGTATGAATGAAATTGAGTATCGAAAACGTTATCAGCAATCGCTGGATGATCCAGAAAAATTCTGGGGCGAGGCAGCCAGACATTATCTTGAATGGATCAGTCCCTGGGAAAAAGTATTGCGTGGTGGTTTCGATAAACTCGATATGCACTGGTTTTCTGGCGCTAAATTAAATGCCTGTTACAACTGTGTGGATAGACATCTTGCAACACGTGCTGATCAGGTTGCAATTATCTGGGAAAGTGATGATGGTCAACAAACACGTACATTAACTTATCGCGAATTACATATTGAAGTATGTCGTTTTGCCAATGTTCTGCATCAATATGGCATTCTGAAAGGTGATCGTATTTGTATTTATTTACCGATGATTCCAGAAGCTGCGATTGCCATGCTTGCCTGTGCGCGCATCGGTGCCATTCACTCAGTAGTATTTGGCGGTTTTTCTGCGGAATCACTGAAAAATCGCATTCAGGATGCAGAATGCAAAATGGTGATTACTGCCAATGAAGGTTTACGTGGTAATAAAAAAATTGCGCTGAAAAAAAATGTTGATGCAGCACTGGAAGATTATCCTGCGGTAAAAAATGTCATTGTCGTCAAACGAACTGATACAGAAGTGTCATGGTTAAACGCACGTGATCACTGGTATCACGAATTAATGGCACACGCAAAAACAAGTTGTGAAGTGGAAATCATGGATGCTGAAGATCCATTATTTATTTTATATACCTCAGGTTCGACAGGAAAACCGAAAGGAATTTTACATGGTACAGGTGGTTATCTTTTATATGCAGCGATGACGCATGAAATTATTTTTGATTATCACAATAGGGAAATTTTCTGGTGTACAGCAGATGTTGGCTGGATAACAGGACATTCCTATGTTGTTTATGGACCACTTGCAAATGGTGCGACCACATTAATGTTTGAAGGAATACCCACTTATCCCACACCTGCGCGCTTCTGGGAAATTGTCGATAAATATAAGGTTAATATTTTTTATACTGCACCAACTGCCATTCGTGCCTTGCGTCGTGAAGGCGATACCTGGTTAAAAAGCACGAGTCGCGATAGTTTGCGTATTCTGGGAACGGTCGGTGAGCCTATCAATCCTGATGCATGGCAATGGTATTTTGATAAAGTTGGCAAAGGTCAATGTCCGATCGTCGATACCTGGTGGCAAACAGAAACGGGCGGCATCATGATTACACCTTTTCCTCATGCCACACTGCTTAAACCAGGTGCTGCGAGCTGGCCGTTTTTTGGAATCGTGCCGCAAATTGTCGATGATAAAGGCACACCATTGCCTGATGACAAAATGGGAAAATTGGTGATCACCGAACCCTGGCCTGGCATGATGCAAACGGTTTATCACGATCACAAACGGTTTGTGAATTATTTCACTGAATTTCCCGGAAAATATATTACTGGCGATCAGGCACATCGTGATAGTGAAGGTTATTACTGGATATCGGGTCGTGATGATGATGTATTAAAAATTTCTGGTCATCGCATTGGTACGCAGGAAGTGGAAAGTGCTTTTATTCAGCATCCTGCTGTTTCAGAAGCTGCAGTTGTTGGGATTCCTGATGAGATCAAGGGAAATGAAATATATGCATTTATCAGCCTGAAAAATGGCATTCAACCTTCACCAGAATTAAAACAGGAACTCATACAAAAAGTAAGAGAAGCAATTGGTGCGATCGCCACACCCAAAGTCATTCAATGGGCAGATGATTTGCCGAAGACGCGTTCTGGAAAAATCATGCGGCGTTTATTGCGCAAAATCGCCAATCATGATGTCAATGACCTGGGAGATTTGAGTACACTCGCTGACCCTTCCGTCGTTGATAAATTAATCAGGGAAAGTGCAGGTTGAAAATCCTGGCTTAAGGTATAGAATTGCCGCAACTCTTTTCTGGAAAAATTGATGATGAAAGCAATTAAATTATTTTTGGTTCTGTTGATTACGCAATTATTTGCCATGACAGCATTGGCACAATCTGAGCAGCATATGCAATTGGTTGATAATGCCATGCAAGGCTTGCTACAAAAAAATCATATTCCAGGGGCTGCAGTCATATTGTATGTCGATGGTAATTTGTATGAGCAATATTATGGTTATGCCAATTTAGAAAAAAAAGAACCGGTCATACGCAAAACCATTTTTGAAATTGGTTCCCTTTCGAAAATCATGACGAGTTTATTGCTCGCACAGGAAGTGGATTGGGCGAAAATGCAATTAGCAGATCCTGTCAGTAAATATGTGAAAGGTTTGCCTGCATCATTCGATAAAATCACGCTACAGGATTTGGCAACACACACTTCCGGCTTACCTTTTAACGTCCCAGCGAATGTAAAAACAATGGATGAGTTAAAAGAATATTTGCAACATGTCGCTGTTAAACCGGAAAGTCAGTGGCGCTATTCGAATGTTGGGATTGGGTTACTTGGCTATGCACTCGAAGCATCCACTGAGCGTAATTATGATGATTTATATCGTCGTCACGTATTAAATCCATTAGGTATGGTGAATGGTGTAACGGTACCAAAATCATTAAGCAAATACATCGCGCAAGGATATGATCGTGCGAATAATCGAGTAAAACTGGAAGAACCAGGATTATTTCCTGCTGCGTATGCAGTGAAAGCCTCTGCGGCGGACATGCAGAAATTTTTAAGTGCAGCCATTGGTTTAAAAGATACACCGCCACGTGTTTCATATCCGATGAAATTAACGCAATCCATGTTTTTCAATAAAGAAAATGAATTTCAGGGACTCGCATGGCAAGTGCATGCCATACGCAACAGCAATGATATAAACGCATTATTGCAAGTAACAGATGATCGATTACTGAATGCAGTTGCGATTCAGAAAATGTATGAAAGACCGGTTTATAGTGGCAGTGTCATGGCAGATAAAACAGGCACAACAGATGGATTTGGTGCATATATTGCAGTCATTCCCAATAAAAAATCTGGCATTGTCATTCTCGTCAACAAGCACGTGTCGGATAAGACAATCGTAAAAACAGCACGTGAAATTCTTCTTCGGCTGACGAATCTTTCATAAGGACAAAATATGTGGGATGGCCTGCATCAGGCAAAACAAGGAAAAATTCCTGAAAAAGCAGCTGAATTATGGGGAGCTGATCCTGCTTCGCTTAAATTTGTGAGTATGGATCATGATGTTATTTTCCGCATCAAAACTGCAGGAAAAACACGTTATTTACGCATCACGCATCCGCTTATTCGCAGTCAGCAGGAATTAACAGCAGCGATTCATTTTCAGCGATATCTTTTTGCAACCGGCGCACCGATTTGTGAACCCATTGCATCGCTGAATGGTCATGATGTTGAAAAAATCCGTCAAGGCAAAACGGTGTGGTTAGCTTATGTCAATGAAGAATTGCAAGGAGAAGCGATTCATTTTGAACAGGCTGACAAGAATATTTATGAAGCCTGGGGAAGATCGCTTGCGCATTTGCATCGTGTTGCGAAAAGTTATCATCCCGATAATCATCAATTTTTATATTGGCATGATGTGTGGGAAGAGGCAGGACGTCTTGCTGAAAATGAAGATGCAATGATTCGTTATGAATACAAGGCGATTGATGATTGGTTGAGTAATATTGATAAAAACCAGCATGAATTTGGCCTGATACACGGCAATCATCAACGTGGCAGAGTATTTTATGACGGTGAAACAGTGAGATTGCTGGATATGCATGAACCTGTTTTTCACTGGTTTTTTGCAGATTTGACACGACCTTTTTTGCATTTATCGCCACAGCGCTTTGCGCAAATGAAAGAAAAAGCGCGCTGGTTTCTCGATGGTTACAGTGTAATTCAGCCATTAGCGGAAGAAAAAATTGCGTATCTACCATGGTTTGTGCGCATGCAAAACCTCGAACAATATTTATGGAAGAAAAATTTGGCAGTGGTGAGTGGATTTGAAAATGTCGATCTGGCAGCCATGCTGGAGGAAATCAGGGAGCCAGTGAGAAGCTGGGAATTGTGATTCGCAACTACATCACCTTAAACCTCACCAACTTCATCATCTGATAAAACGATTGCATCGAAATCCACACATTCAATTTGCTTTTACCGCGTGTGCGTTCGACAAAATCAATGGGAATTTCGCGTATTATTTTGCAGCGTGATTTCACCATCAATTCCAGATTTATTTTCCAGCCAATCGTGGTAAGCGATTCACCTTGCAGCAAAATATTTTTTCTCACGGCCATAAATCCTGACAGGGGATCTTTCACCTGAGGATAAAAAAAGATTCTCGCCATCATCGTCGCAATTCCTGATGTCATGCGCCGAATCAACGGCCAATCACTATCAACACTTCCACCTTTGATATAACGCGAACCTAATACAACATCCACTTGCTCATCGAGGGCTTCCAGCAGCAATGGAATTTTTTCTGGTGGATGACTCAAATCTGCATCCATGATTACGATCACAGGATATTTCGCCTGCTGTATGCCGCTCACAACAGCTTGCGCGTGATTACGTTTTCCCGTATGCACCATCATGTTCAACCAGGGATAATCACGTGATAATTCACGCACAATTTCCATACTGCCATCTTTGCTATCATCATCCATCAGCAACACTTCAAACATTCTCGTACCGTCATCCATACACGCAATACGCCTGATAAGTTCAGGAAGATTCTGCGCTTCAAGATAAGTGGGGATAATCAGACTAAAATGAGTATTTTGCATGTATATATCCAATGTATGGCGATTTAACCGTTTATCTGGCACACTTTATGCCAAAGGTATGGGTGATAACAAGGATGAACGTATGCAAGCAGATATAATCAATATTGGTCTTGCTTTTCTCGAAGGTTTTGCGCTGATTATTTCTCCCTGTATTTTACCCATTCTTCCTATCATTCTTTCGGGATCACTCACTGGAAGCAAGGCACGACCACTTGGTATCGTGATTGGCTTTATTATTTTTTTTGCGATCTTTACATTATTTTCGCGCAGCCTACTGAGTCATGCTGCGATTAATATGAATACCATACGCAATATTTCTTTTGGCATATTGATATTGCTGGGAATCATCATGTTGTCAAATACCTTGACTGAGAAATTAAATTTTCTCATGCAACGACTCACTAATACGGGTAATCAATTTTCCTATGCCAATAATCCACAAGGCGGTTTTTTCAGCGGATTTTTATTTGGTGGTTTAGTTGGCATTATCTGGACACCGTGTGCAGGTCCGATTCTTGCTGCTGTGATCGTGCAAGTGGTGTTGCAACAAACAAGTTGGCAGGCAGCGGGCATCGTGATTGCATTTGCAATCGGAGCAGCTTTACCCATGCTGCTGATCGCCTTGCTGGGTCGCAATATTCTTTCGCATTTCAGTTTTTTCCGCGAAAGAAGTGGTTTTTTTCGTAAATTACTTGGTTTGATTATTATCATCAGTGTAATTTATTTTTTATTTTTTCAATCCATGTCAATGGCAGTTACACCCAAAAAACATACCAGTATAAAAACCAAAGCATTAATTAATGGACTTGAACAGCCTTATACGGCACCAGCATTTGCAGGCATTGATACATGGATAAATTCACCACCGCTTACCTGGCAAGATTTACGTGGCAAAGTTGTGCTCGTGGATTTCTGGACATATTCCTGCATTAATTGCTTGCGTACGTTGCCTTATATAAAAGACTGGTATGCGAAATATCATGACAAGGGATTTGAAATTGTTGGTGTACATAGTCCTGAATTTCAATTTGAACATGATGTCAATAATGTGAAAGCAGCAGTTATTAAAAATGGAATTACCTATCCCGTTGCCCTCGATAATGAATTTCAGACCTGGCTCAATTTTCATAATGAATATTGGCCAGCACATTATCTCGTGAACAAGGAAGGCAAAGTGGTTTATGTGCATTTTGGAGAAGGTGAATATGAAGTAACAGAAAATAATATTCGATTTCTTCTCGGATTAAATGCAAGCACAGAAAAAAAATCGGCAGAAGAAAATGATTCATTAAATATGACACCAGAAACCTATCTGGGTTTTACTCGTGCGGAACGTTTTGTCAGTCCCTCTGGCATGATCAAGGATAAGTTAGCGTTATACCAATATCCCGCAGAATTAGCTGAAGATGAGTGGGCATTGAGCGGCACATGGCTCATCACCGGCGAAAAAATTGTTTCACTCAGTGCTGATGCTGCCATCAAACTGCATTTTCGTGGCAAAAAGGTATATATGGTGATGGGTGTGACAGATAAACCTATCAAGGTAAAATTGCAGCTGGATGGCAAACCGCTGATAAATGGTCAAGGCAAGGATGTAAATGACAGCAGTATGGAAGTGAATGAACATCGATTATATTCAGTGGTTAATCTGATAGATAAAAATGAAGGAACGCTTGAAGCGATTGCGCTACAACCTGGTCTGGAAATTTATACATTTACCTTCGGTAATTAATGAATGATCATGCAAAAAATCTCAGCCTTGTCTCCTTCAGTGCGCGGTGCGTTGCTGGTCGCACTTTCTGGTTTATTGTTTGGCTGGATGAGTTTTTTCGGCGTGCGATTACTGAGCTTTAATTTTTCCCTGCAAAATATGCTATTTTGGCGTTTTTTCATGGCAAGTGTATGGATGGCTTTCTGGATATTTTTTAGATCTTCAGTGCGCAGAAAAAAAATTTTATCAGGCTTTACCATAAAACCTTTTATCGCGGGAGCACTCGCTTATAGCGGTGCAAGTGCATTTTATTTTCTCGCCATACAATACATTTATACCGGTCTTGCCATGGTGGTGTTTTTTTCCTTTCCCATATTCGTCGCTCTGATGGCATGGATAATGGGTTCATGGAAAATGAACCGGGTAGCTTTCTGTGCCTTATTCTCAGTCGTTGCAGGCTTGTTTTTATTAAAAGGTGATCAGGATGCAAGTAATGTGAGTGGAGTGGGAATATTGCTCGCCATGCTCGGCGCGCTTTCATTTGCATTTTATGTTTATGGCAGCCAACAGACGACCAGAAAACATGATTCGCAATTACTGACCTTGTCTGTTTGCGTGGGAAATAGCTTTATTTTTCTTGTCTGGTCGCTTATAACCAATACATTTGCTTTTCCGATTTCTCTTTCTGCATGGATATATGCTGTGGCCATTGGTGTGATTGCAACTGCTTTGCCGATACAGTTATTATTGGATGGTTTAAAGACTATCAGTTCCGTCAAGGCATCCATCTTATCTGTCCTTGAACCAGTTGTGACCATTCTTGTCGGGTTCGCCTTCTTGCATGAATCCATGACGCTTATTCAACTCGCGGGTGTATTGGTGATATTATCCGCAGCGATACTGATTCAGTTTGAAGGCAAGATGCCTGAATTATTAATAAGGAATGATATATGACACTTAACAGACGTTTTACACCGCTTAGCTTGCTCATGCTCAGTATCAATGGCATGGTTGGCTCCGCCTGGCTTTTTGCTCCTTTGTATGCAGCAAAAATTGCCGGTGCCGCAGCGATTATCGCCTGGCTGGTGGGCGGATTGGCGACAGCCGTTATTGCGCTTACGTTTGCAGAAGTATCAGGTTTATTTCCCGTCGCGGGAGGTTCTGCGCAGATTCCACAAAAAAGTCACGGCTTGTTCACCAGTTTTATGGCGAGCTGGATTGCCTGGTTATCCGCACTGACGATGGCACCCATTGAAGTACAAGCGATTCTGCAATATGCCTCCACTTATTTCACTTCGCTCGTTTATTTTGATAAGGGCATACCGATTTTGACTGGCATTGGCATGATCTGGGCAACCATTCTGATGCTGTCGTTCTGCATCATCAATATTGTCAGCTACAAGGGATTATTACGTTCCAATTTTCTGATTTTTTCTTTCAAGGTTCTCGTCATTTTGCTGGTGATTTTCGTGCTTATAAACACCAGTTTTCATCCCGCTAATTTTTCCGGCATGCTCACCACTTCCTTCTCCCTTTCAGGATGGCAGACAATTTTGACGGCGGTTGCAACGGGCGGCATCGCGTTTGCCTTTACAGGATTCAAACACGGTGTGGAATTAGCTGGGGAAACCAAAAACCAGGAAGTAGCGATACCACTCGCTGTGGTTGGTTCAGTGATTGGTTCCTTATTACTTTATATTGGTTTGCAAATTGCCTTCATTGGTGCAATTAGTCCAGACAAGCTAGCAAATGGCTGGTCGCATTTGGGATTTGCGGGTGATGTGGGTCCATTTGCCGGTCTTGCAGCCGGATTGGGAATAATGTGGCTGGTGAAATTGTTATATATCGATGCGACTGTTTCTCCAGGAGGATGCGGCGTCGTGTATGTCACATCCACCGCGCGTATTCTTTATGCGATGAGCCAGATTGGATTTTTACCGCGCTGGTTACAATATCTCAATCAGCAAAAATTTCCGGTCGCAGCCATTCTTGTGAATTTCTGTTTAGGCATGTTTTTGTTTTTGCCTCTGCCTGGCTGGCAGGCGATGGTCAGCTTTCTGGTGTCAGGCATGGTGATTTCCTATGCCATGGGACCGATTGCACTGTTATGCATGCGTCTTGAAATGCCGCATGAAAAACGCAGTTTTCGTTTGCCGGCAGCAAAAATTATTTGCCCGATTGCATTTTATTTTTGTAACTTGCTGAGTTACTGGTGTGGCTGGGAAACGCTGTATAAGTTGGGCGTTGCGCTGGGAATTGGTCTGTTGTTTTTTATTTTCGCTTGTGTACGCGGACGATTGTCTTCCAGCAATCTGGGTTTGCGTTCTGGTATGTGGATGATTCCTTATCTGGCAGGGTTGCTGATTATTTCCTGGTTAGGTGCATTCGGCGGCAAGAACATCATCACTTTTGGCTGGGATTTTCTCGTGATTGGCATATTCAGTCTCGCGATTCTTTATCTCGCGGTTAAAAATCGCGCGACATGCAAAGTGCAGGAAAAAATAGTAGTCGAGAGGTCAGGGGTAATTTTGACGTAACCACATTGACAGGCCAACTTCCAGCGTGATTAAATATGCAATTCCCTGAATAATTATTCACGCCAATGAACAAGTTGCAAGTCACTAATATACATAAATCCTTTCATGATCATGATGTTTTAAAAGGTGTTTCTTTTTCCGCTGATAAAGGCGAAGTACTTGCTTTGATGGGCAGCAGCGGTTCAGGTAAAAGCACCTTGTTGCGCTGTATCAATCTGTTAACGGTGCCGGATGATGGCAGTATTCAGATTGATGAGCAAAAAATCCTGTTTAATGCAGCGGAACGTTCCACTTTAAGTAACAGCCAGATTGCCAGATTACGCAAGAAAATCGGCATGGTTTTTCAGCAATTCAATTTGTGGGCACATATGACTGTGCTGGAAAATCTGATTGAGGCGCCTATTCATGTCCTGAAACAAAATAAGCAGCAAACCATCGAGCAGGCCAAAATCCTTTTGCAAAAAGTAGGTTTATCCGACAAGTTGAATAAATATCCAGTGCAATTGTCAGGCGGCCAACAGCAACGTGCAGCGATTGCACGCGCGTTGATGATGAAACCTGAAATCATGTTATTTGATGAGCCCACTTCTGCGCTTGATCCTGAAATGGTAGGAGAAGTGTTGAGTGTCATGCAGCAATTGGCAACAGAAGGCATGACCATGATTATTTCCACGCATGAATTAGGTTTTGCCAGGCGCGTCGCCAATCGTTGTATTTTTTTGAATGAAGGGATGATTATCGAGCAGGGTGCAACGCAAGACATGTTTGCCAATCCACAAACAGCCCGTTTTCGTAAATTTCTTGAAGCCATGCAACACTAATGAGGTCACCCATGAAAAAAATTATTTCCATCGTTTTATCATTCCTGTTATGCAATGTCTTGCATGCTGCAACCGAGCAAAAAACCATACGCTTTGGAACGGAAGCGACTTATCCACCATTTGAATATGTGGATGAATCAGGAAAGATTCGCGGCTTTGATGTGGATATAGCCATGGCGTTATGCAAGGAAATGCAAGTGCAGTGCGAATTTCAGAATCAGGCATTTAACAGCTTGATACAAGGTTTGAAGCTCGGCAAATTTGATGCGGTGATTGCATCGATCGGCATAACAGAAGAACGCAAGAAGCAAGTGGCATTTACTCAATCTTATTATGAACCCAGCGGTAGTTTTGTTGCGCTGGTTGCCAAACATTATTCGCTGAAAGATCTCGAAGGCAAAACAGTTGGTGTGCAGGTAAGTTCGACCTTGGAAAAATATTTGCAGGATAAATATCATGGCAAAGTGAAAATAAAAACTTATGCCAGTATTCAGGAAGCATTTCTTGATCTGGTTGCAGGACGTGTGGATATGGTATTAGCGGACACGCCCATTGCAAAAGCGTGGTTAAAACAAAATAACAATACGGAATATTCCATCGTTGATCAGCCGATTATTGATCATGAATATTTTGGTACAGGATTGGGCATTGCGGTGAATCAGAAAAATGCAGAGTTGTTAAAAGCGCTGGACGCTGCGCTCACCAGGATCAAGGAAAATGGCACGTATAGTAAAATTTCCCAGGAATATTTTGGGAAGTGATGTATATGTCATTGTGTGCGGAGAGCTCTCATGACAGCTCTCCGCAAGGATGACAGTCCTTCGTAATGGTATGTTAATCAAACAATTTGCAGGTTTTTATGCACTCTGGTTTCATCATACAAATTTTGCTTGGCACGCTGGTGACATTAAAACTCGCTGTGTGTGCTGCAATATTTGGCATGATCGTTGGTCTTTTTGGCGCATCGCTTGAATCCATTCGCAATCCATTGCTGCGATATAGTGCAGCCAGTCTTATCTTTATTATTCGCGGTCTGCCGGAATTGCTGGTTTTATTTTTCATTTATTTTGGTGCCACAGCCATATTAAGCAATTTATTTAATCATTACATCGATATCAGCGCATTCGTTGCTGGTGTGCTTGCATTAGGTTTGATATTTGGTTCTTATGCTTCGCAAGTTTTTCGTGGTGCATTTCTCGCTGTCGATAAAGGTCAGATTGAAGCGGGCAAGGCACTGGGATTTAAACGCATGCAAATTTTCACACACATACAATTACCACAAGCCTGGCGTCATGCCATTCCTGGACTTGGCAATTTGTGGTTAGTGTTGCTGAAAGACACCGCAATTGTCACATTAATTGGTTTAAGTGACATGATGAATCAGGCAAAAATTGCAGCGAGTACCACGCATCAACCATTCACTTTTTATTTACTGGCCGCAGCCATTTATCTCATCATCACCAGTATTTCGCAAAAAATAATTAATATATTTACAGTCAGAGCCAATCGGTATGTGCACGCATGATTAATATCCTCGCTTATTTACCACAATTGATGAGTGGCTTATCCATCACATTAATATTGATGCTGGCATCAGTTGTTACAGGTCTTGCACTAGCGATTCTCATGACGATGGCGAGTTATTCTGATAAATGGTTATTGCGAAAATTCGTCGACATTATTGTATTTTTCATTCGTGGCACACCATTACTCGTACAGATTTTTTTAATTTATTATGGTATCGGACAATTTGCTTTTATTCGTGATTCCTTTCTGTGGTTTATTTTGCGTGAACCGATGACATGCGCGATTATTGCCTTGTCACTCAATTCTGCTTGTTATACAACTATCCTGTTGCAAGGTGCGATTGCTTCCGTACCAAAAAATGAAGTTGCTGCATGTGAAGCAATTGGGATGAGCAAGTGGCTTGCGTTTCGTCGTATTATTTTCCCACGCGCATTTCGTCTTGCGATTCCTGCCTATTCCAATGAAGTCATCATGATTCTCAAAGGCACATCACTTGCGAGTACGATTACCTTGCTGGATTTGATGGGCATGACACAGCAATTAATTGGTGAAACCTACGCAACCGTCGAGTTTTATCTTGCCGCTGCGGTAATTTATTTATTACTCAATGGCATCATTAGTTTGATATTCAAATGCTTGCAAAAAAAAGCCAGCGTATATCATTGATTTTGTTAAGCATCGCTTAAGAAAGCTTGCGTATAATTACGCGCAACATAATAAATAACACGAGACGAGAGTATATGAATAATCGATTTTCGCGAGGTCATCTTTCCACAAAAAACCTCAATCCAGTAGATGTCTGTCCTGGTGTGCGTGGTGAATTAAACCTGAATCTTTTTGCCAACGGCAAACAATTAAAAGCAGGTTCTTCAGTCATTATTCAGCCTCTTGATAATATCGACCCCAATAAAGCACGCAAATTTTTGCTTACGCCATTTACAATCAATGATAAAAAAATAAATCTTGATAACCCCGAATCCAATCGTAAAGTGGTGAGACAGGAAAGTATCCAGGTAACAATTGATAATCCAGAAGATTATTTTTCTTATAATGAATTTTATCAATTATCGGATGACGATATCTTCCGTAAAACTCCTTCAAAAAATGATTTGAAGCAAACGCGTGTTGCCAATTGTTTTTTCCTCGCTGCAATCAATGAAATATTGAATCATCCAGATGGAGCCGCTTATATACAGGGCATGATGAAACAAAATAATAAGGATCATACAACGACAGTGCGTTTCTATGACCCCAAAACATTAAAACCAGTTTATGTGCGCGTGAGAAATGCCATTCTCAAGGATCGCATTCATCAAATGAATGGACATACTGCATTATGGCTGCATGTACTGGAAAATGCTTATGTTGCATTCAAAGGTGAAATCAGCAAGGAGCGGGATGCATCATTTAGTACGGTTTACAGTGAAGGTGGAAAAGTTACCGAAGCACTCAGCTCCTTAACCGGATTAAAATCAGATTTTTCACTTGTTGAACAAGTTAAACCGTGGCAATTTGATAAATTTCTCATCGGGCATCTTATTTCACTTTCATCGGAGATTGAAAAAAATAAATCGGAAGCGAATATTGCCGAGCAATTAACCGCGCGTTTAAATGAATCACAATTACATGCGGTATATCAATTATTTCCAGCGTCAAATCAAACACAGGCAAGACAGGAATACGTAAAATTATTAAAGTTATATGTGCGTGCTCCAGAAATTTTTGATAAAGCCATGAAAGTTGATAAAAAAGCACGAAAATCATTCAATAATAATGAATGGTCATTTATGTATTCTGTATTACGCCAGTTTGAACCATTTACACAAAAATATGCTGTCAGAAATCAGGCGATATATGATGACATACGTTCAGGACTTGCTGCAGGCAAATTAATAGTGGCTGGTACGCCAAAGGATTTCGCCGGCGATAAACCAGAGGGTCTTGCACCAAGTCATGCTTATAGCATCATGGGTGTGTATGAAGAAAAAATGATAAATGATAAAAATGAGCCAATCACCGCGCGTTTTATCCGCTTGCGTAATCCATGGGGAGAACTGGATGGCTGGATGAATACACTACGTCAATGGGGAACCGGCGGCATTGGATTCACAAACAAACAGCGTAATGATGACAAAAGTATTATTGTTGAGGCAACTGATGAAGCTGAAACTGAAATTGAGTTAAATCAATTTTGTGCCAATTTTGAAGATTATTGTTATACGAATGTTAGTGCGAATGCATGTTTTGAAAAGCAAGCTGATGTTGAGAAGTTAATTCCACAACTGGATGAGTATTTTGTTACATCCAGTCTTCCTGAGAAGCCGACGGAGATCGATTTGATTTTTGCTCATCATGAATATCAGGAACAATTAGATAAATTATTATGTATCGAGCAATGTTGTGATAATCATGTGGATCAGCTTCGTTCATTGAATATCGATCAATTAATTGTATTTAGAACGCATGGAATGCATGAGCGCGAAGCAGAGATATTAAAATCTATTCAGGATGGAAGTTCTTTTCCTGATCTCTGGGAGAATATGAATAAGAAATACGGCGCGATCATCTTGCCAGCCTATCTAAAAATTAATTCTAGCCTGAATATTGCAGTAGATGAGATGGAAATGACTGAAGGGATAAATAAATTTAATAATAACCTGACTGCATTTAGAAATTTTGCGCAAGATGTCAGGAGTGAACAAATATCCAATAAGGAAACGCAGGAATTCATGGATGTCATGATCGCATTTAATTTGAGTTATGAGCACTTGAAAGCAATTTATAAGCAATATTATGAATTGGAGAGATTTGCGAATGCGTTTTATTATCCGTTAGAGAGTTATTATCCCAATGAATTTAAAAAAGCGGCTGAAATAAATAAATTATTGCAAAAATATAACACTCTTTTCGATAAATTTAATAACAAAATAGAGCTTTTTGAAAAGCATAAAAAAAGTCATGATGAAATTCGTGATACTGTAACGATGATAAACCAGCAAGGAAAAATTAAGGAAGCACATTATAACAATCTAATGGAGATGCTGGAAAATCAGCAAAACTATCCAGAATTGCAAAATTATCTGAGCAAGATTGGCAATATTGCAGCAGAAGATCAAGAACGATTACAGCAGAAAGCGAATGAAGCACACTCACTGCTTAACGATATCAAGCGAATGCTGCGTGACGTCAAAACATTTTTTGTAAAGACCGGCGCGTATCTGAGTACCTTATTTGCTCCGCCAAATAAATATGAATTGCCACCGGTTGAGGCGAAACCAACATTCAACCGTAATTGAGTTTCGCTTCGCTCATGTTGCTTAGCTGCTTTCTCTCGGCCTTACTATAATTTCATCAATATTTGTTCTGCGATCTAATTGATGAATGCTTAAGATAATATTTGCAACATCATCCGCGGGTATAAATTTTTCTACGGGAATATCGGTGCCATCCCATGCAGGCGTCAGTGTTTTTCCAGGCATGACTGCTACCACACGCAAGCCTTTATCTTTAGTTGCATCGCGTAATGTGCGCGATAACCCGAGCAATCCATGTTTGGCTGCACAATAAGCAGGACTCACCGGGAATGGTTGCCATGAAGCCGTAGCACAGACATAAAAAATATCGCCAGTTTTTTTCTCAATCATATGCGGAAGAAACGCCTGAGTAACAAGAAATGCACTTGTTAAATTAATATTGATCTGAAATTGAAACTCATCAACAGTCGTTTCAGTAAATGAAGTAGGTTGATAAAAACCAGCATTATTAATTAAGGCATCTGGAGCTGACCAGTTAGCGATAATCTGCTTCGCTACATTTTTTACCTGATTTTCATCTGTCACATCACAAACAAAATAATGCGCATCGGCGCCCAATTGTCGACACTCTTCTTTGATGATTTTAAGTTTTGATTCAGATCGTGCTAGTAATAATACAACCGCATTCTGCAAGCTGGAAAATTTCCTTGCAATTTCAGCACCGATTCCCTGACTTGCGCCTGTTATAACAATTGTTGTCATAATGTCTCCAATTTTGTAAGAGCAATCTTATTTTCCATTAGCAAATTTAGTTTCATTTATTTGATTTTCTGCGGTAGCATTTTTTTCTATTTGATATAACCCAACGTTTGCTAAAATTTTCGCTGCACTATCTTTGGTATCTGTATTAAAAACATTAGCTACACTTTCAGGTAAATCATGTTGCATATTTTTAGTGCCGTCATATTTCCATACGCCATATGTATCACCAGTTAATTTTACGTGCTTAATGACTGCTGCCATTTCTGCTACTCTTTTGACTGGTTCTGCAGCACCATCAATACCTGCACCCATGCCAGTGTTAACAAGTCCGGGTATTAAAGAAAAAACTCTAGGCCGGGAAGTTGGCGTACAGTCTGGAACTTGACGGAAATCTTCATCATACTCTTTCGCATATGATTCACCTGCAGCTTTACTTTGACGATAAAACGGATAACCACCACTCGTATTTTGTGAAGTTTCTGCTACACCGGTACTAATATATGCAACCGTCGCTTGTGGTTTTGCTAATAACTTATCTTTTAATGCGAATATAACTCTATCAAAACCGTGAGCATTAACTTCAAATGCAAGTTTACGTCCTGCATCACGTGATGAAGTTTCCCCAGCCTTTAATGTGGCATTAAGTAAAGTAGCTTTAGTGTCGGGTGATTTGGTATAACCTTTCACGCCAGCATTATAAATAGTGATATCTGGTGCTTCTGGAATTTGATTCATTGCTAAAGAAACTGAATCTTCATTTACAACATCAAGTTGTAATATTTTATCGTTTTCACCTGTTAAGGTTTGTTTCAACTCAATTGCCAAGTCAAGGTTTCTTGTCGTTGCAATAACATCGTAGCCGTGTTGTTTATAATATTTTACCCATTCCAAGCCCAATCCTTGACTCGCACCAATAATTAAAACTGTAGGCATATTTTTCCTCATTAAATAAAAAGAAGAGAATTATCCATTTGGCAAATATTACCGAAGCCACAAAGCACGTGATGTTACAATAAACTTTTGAAATTGACTATCAAACTTTTACCCATCTATTTAAGGTAAAGTTCAAAACATCTGCGGATAGAACTTTATCAACGATGCTTTTATTAAAGGATCAATAATAAAATATTCACCGTTTTTATATTTGCTCACATAATCTTGTTCATCCAGCAGTTTTAATGACTTGGTGATCGCAGCACTCGTTACCTTGAATTTTCCCAGACTATATTTACTGGTTAACTTATCGGAAACCCCATGTGCAATAGCGATCAGGATTTTTTTTTGTGATGTGTTTAATGATTCCAGGTCTTTTGCAATTTTGGATTCTTCCTGCAATATGTAATCATCCCACGCCGTTCTGACAGTTTTGATTGTAGGTAATTTTTCTCCTGAATTTGTCCATACCTTGTCGCATAAAACATTCATGTAATAGGGATGTCGTTCGGTTAATTTGAAAATCTCGTCCGTTACGGCTTTATCCAGACTTTTCTTCCATGTTTTTTTGGCGACTTTATCAAGATAGGCAATATAATCTTTCTCATGGATTCTATCGATGGAAATGCGATCACATAACATATAAAGAGGACTGGAACGATTATCAAACATGTTTGCGAGGATATGTCGATTACTGCCAGAAAAAATAAAGTGAAGATATTCACTTTCCTGGGCGACATGACGAATGGCGCCTTCTATTCCTGAAGCATGTGCAAGCACGCCGATTTCCTGAAACTCATCAATAAAAAAAACGGCCTTTTTATTTTTTTTGGCGAGAACATTTTCCAGCATTTGCAATGCTTCCATAATGATGCTGGCTGAATCTCCATCTTTTTCAGGGATCAATTCAATGCTCACACCATCTGTTCCTACAATCCAGCGTGATTTCAAATCTTTTATATAACTTCTGATGAAACCTACTACTTGTTCGGGAACAGTATTGATTCTGGTCAATAAATTTTTGATGCCTTTTAATATTTGCTCTTCTATTGTTTTGCTGTTTACAGCAACAAAAAGATCAACACGTTCATAAGATATATCCATTTCTTCGAGACCGCATAATACGAGGCTTGATTTACCATAACGACGTGGTGCAATAACAAGCGTATGCCGATTTTTTTCAGTATTGTTAATTAGCTGTTTTCTTTCCTGAACACGGTTGCAAAACGCTTCGCCTTTTGCAATTCCAAGCGGAAAATAATTGGTACGCATATTGTGTATTCCTGTTCAACTTACCATTCGGTAACTTACCAAATGGTAACTTACCAACTGGTAAGTTGTCAATTTCATGAATCCACTGGTATTCATTATCTGCCTGTGCTTTAATCCTGCGTCAAAATTAGCAAGACTGCTGTTCAAGAGGAAGCAATTATGCAAGTACGAGAATTTGTCATTACTACCCACGAACTCAATGATTTAATGCGTAAAACCAGGGATTTTCAATTAGTTGATGTGCGCACAGCTGACAAGCATGCTGCATTTAATATCGGCGGCAAACATATTCCCGTCGCTGAATTATCCGATCGTATCAATGAGCTCAATCCCGAGCATCTAGTGGTAACTTACTGCACTTCCGGTGGCAATAGCATGCGTGCCTTGCAATTATTGCTGGCGTGCGGCTTCAAAAACGTCAAATCACTCGATGGCGGCATGACTGCCTGGCAAGCTGATTTTCGCCAATCGGCGAATGATTAGTGTTTTAATACTTCAGTATCTCATTGTTTTTAAACAAATTTGACAAAAACCACTTCATCAACCATAATTTATACGTGTTTAACACGTATATTGTTGGGGGCGATTATGCATAAGAAACTTACCATTACAATTGATGAAAAAGTTTATAAAGGTCTCTATGCCACTATTGGCGAAGGCAAAATTAGTCAATTTATTGAAAATTTAGTAAAGCCGCATGTGTTACATCAGGATTTGGCTGCGGCTTATCAAGAAATGGCTTCAGATGAAGAAAGAGAACATGAAGCAGAAATTTTTAGTGAAGGGGTCATAGGAGATTTGAACGATGCGGAGAGGTGAGGTGTGGTGGATTGATTGTAATCCTTCAGTTGGTGGCGAAACTCAAAAAATAAGACCGGCAATTATTGTGAGTAATGATGCTGCAAATAAATCATTAAATCGAGTACAAGTAGTGCCAACTACTAGCAATACTGCTAAATGTTTCCCTTGCGAAGCATATGTCGAAGTCGATGGAAAAATCAGTAAAGCAATGGCAGATCAAATAGCAACTGTTAGCAAGCTTCGACTTAAAACAAAAATTGGAAATATATCCGAAGAAAATTTATTAGATATAGAGCGCGCTATCAAAATACAGCTTGATTTATGATTCAAAAATAAAATTATAAAATAAAAATCGGCTGGTTAGTGAGGAGATGAATATTCACGCCAGCCGATGCGCCTGGTAGACATTAAATTTCACATGTATCACGGATGATTAACGGAACATTGAACCTAGCGCTGTTTCTTGTCGTGATCTCTTTGCATATATTGATTGTGTGCTTCCATATCGTAACTACTCCTGATGAGATTGTTGTACTGTTTGCGATTTAAATTATGTCGCGAGCGGTGACGATGATGTCTATTGCGAATTTTTTGTGGATTGCGATTCATAACTTCCTCCCTATTTTTATATTAAATTTTACATTAACAAATTATAGATTGGTGTTTGAACGTTCGTTTGTCATGTTAGCACTGATGAAAATAAATTGAAAGTTTTTGCGGGAAATAAAAATTAAATTATTTTTTGTAGTTTTATTTTGCAATTGTGAATTTAAAAAAAATATTTTTACTCACACACCATATTGCAACCACACTGGCATAATATTTTGCAGATACTCCATGAATTTCCATAATCCCACACGATATTCCAGCGTGCCGTAGCGATCATGTCTTGCTTCAGGAAATGCAATACCAACACCAAATAATCCTGGCGCAATAATGCCGTTTTTATTGTTATATTCCAGTTTGTGCAAACCTGCGACAGAAATATGACGTGATTGAAAACCTGTTGCATAAATTGCATGCGAGCAAGTGGGTAAAATATTTTTAATATTTTCAGGACTTGAAATAACACGTTGTAATTTTTCTGGTAACACGCCATCAATATTATTACGCGCCCATTCTGCTGTTTTACCTTTCAAGCCCGTATCATCAAATAAAATCCAGTCATCAAAATAAACTGCATAGCGCAATGGCTCGAGATAAAAATTTACAACTTTTTTGACATGACATTTTTCAAGTAATGTCTGAATTATAATAATCGCAGAATGTGATGATCCAAAAACTGCGACAGCATCATCAGCATGACACAGGGCAGATAATTTTTCTGGATCGAGTGCAACGGATAAAGGAATTTCACTGGTATCAGCAAATGACAATGATTTTGGTTCCGCACCAGTTGCAAGAATAATATTTTTTGTCTGCAATGATTGTTTTTCCAGTTTGATATTCCAGAGACGATTGGATAATTCAAGATGAATGGCTTTGTCATGTAAAACATGCACGGACTGTTTTAATTTGTCTGTAATCCATTGTAAGGGTTCAGCTGCGAGTGATAATAAACAGGTTTCATCTGGATGTGTCTTGTGAATGGCAAAATGTGCTGGCGCATCATCAAATTGAAAAGCTTTGCAAGCGGCATAAAAACGATGGAAAAGTTTTACACGCGTGTTGCTGGAAACGTGCCGCCATTTTGTGCCAAAATCGCCCACTTTAAATTCGGGATCAATCCATGCAATGGTTTGCGGATCAACACCATGATCAATCAGCTTGCCAACTGCTGCAATGCCTGCAGGACCTGCGCCAATCACTGCAAAATGGTAAGTCATGTGTCTGCTCCCCGAAGTCGATTTATGGGCAAAATTGTAATGGATTTGCCTGAAAATAGATATCGCTTCACGTGGAAAATCTGAGATACTATCGCGTTTCATTTGGGGTGAGTTTTATTTTGGGGAGTAGTCATCCTGAAAGTTCGTCATTGCGAGAAACGCCGTCATTGCGAGCGTTTTTCAGCGAAGCAATCCAAAAAAGTTGCTGGCAAGTGTTTAGGTATATTCGCAATGGCTCGTCGGCCTCCGGCCTCCTGCGCTTTATTTGCAAATATACCTAAACACTTGCCAGCAACTTTTTTGGATTGCTTCGCTGAAAAACGCTCGCAATGACGGCGTTTCTCGCAATGACGAACTTTCAGGATGACTACTTCCCAAAATAAAACTCATACCGAAAAGTGTCCAACTTATTCAAGGAAAAAACCATGTGGTTCAAGCAAGTACAATTATTCAAATTATCGAAACATATTTCTTCCTCATCGCAGGATCTTGCCGATAAATTACAAACTTTTGAATTTACGCCTTGTCTGCCATCCATGCCGCACAGTGCTGGTTTTGTTGCACCGATCGAGGAAGAAGATGCACCTCTTGCTCGCGGTATTAATGGTTGCATCATGTTTTGTTTGCAACTGGAAGAAAAAATTCTGCCAGCGAGTGTCATTGCTCATACCTTGAAAGAAAAAGTAAAGGAGATTGAAGCCCGTGATGCAAGAAAAATAAGACAAAAAGAAAAGTTAAGTTTGAAAGATGATGTTACGCATAATTTATTACCGCGTGCATTTACCAAATTCACACGCATACATGCATACATTGATACACGTCATCAATGGTTAATCGTCAATACCGCGAGCCTTGCAAAAACAGAACTATTTTTATCCCTGTGTAAAAAAGCCTTGCAGGATGATGATATTCAAATGATTGAAGTTATCAAGCCTTCATCATTATTAACACACTGGTTAAAAAGCAGGGATTATCCCGCTATTTTTTCCATTGAAAAATTCTGTGTTTTGCAGGACATTGATCAGCAAACACGTGTTGTGCGCTGTCAGCAACAGGATTTATTTTCAGATAGCATTCAGTCACTGGTAAAAGATGGTTGCGCTGCAATTCAAATGGCACTCACCTGGAATGACAAATTAACCTTCACATTATCCGAGGATTTTTGTTTACGCAGTATTCGATTGGCAGAAGATGATCTTGCTGAAATTGATGATCAACTGGAAACGAAGCAACAAAAATTTGATGCTGATTTTTTGATGATGTCGGAATTGTATGCTGGTCTATTGCAGGATTTGCTGAATATTTTTACCAAATCAAATACGGATGAAACAAAAGCGAAATTAGCGCTGGTGGGATGATTATATCAAGGAGATAACCATGGTTTACGAAGTTAAACAATTCATTGATGGAAAAGCCGTATCCTCATCACAAAGAACACTCAGTTTATATAATCCTGCAACCGGTGCTATCACTGGTAAAGTGAACGTTGCAGATAAACAAACGGTTGATCAGGCAGTTGCTGCTGCAAAAAAAGCCTTTCCAGCCTGGGCAGCAACCACTCCACCGCAACGTGCAAAAATATTATTTCGATTTAAACAATTACTCGATGAGCATCGTGATGAATTAGTGAAACTTGTCACACAGGAACACGGTAAAACGACTAGCGAAGCACAAGGTTCCTTACAACGTGGTATGGATGTTGTCGATTTTACCTGTGGTATTCCGAATCATTTGAAATCTGCTTACACCAGTGATGTCGGAACGGGTGTCGATAGTTATTCTCTTTATCAACCATTAGGAGTGTGTGTTGGTATTACACCATTTAATTTCCCTGCCATGATTCCATTGTGGATGTTTCCGATGGCAATTGCTTGTGGCAATACATTTGTTTTGAAGCCATCGGAAAAAGATCCATCCTGCGCTTTGCGAATGGTCGAATTAGCTAAAGAAGCAGGCGTGCCAGATGGTGTGGTGAATCTCGTGAATGGTGACAAGGAAACGGTTGATGCATTGATTACGCATCCTGATGTAAAGGCTGTGAGTTTTGTTGGTTCATCGAACGTTGCGGAATATGTTTATAACACAGCGATTGCGCATCATAAACGTGCGCAAGCTTTTGGTGGTGCAAAAAATCATTGTATTGTTATGCCGGATGCGAATCTTGATCAGACAGCAAAATCGCTAGTTACAGCAGCTTATGATTGTGCAGGCGAACGTTGCATGGCAATTTCAGTAGTAGTGGCAGTTGGTGATGAAGTTGCTGATAAATTAATTCAAAAAATGAAACCATTAATTCAGCAATTAAAAATTGGTGCGGGTAATACGAAAGATGTGCAAATGGGGCCTTTGATTACTGAACAACATTTACAAAAAGTAAAATCCTATGTTGCAACAGGGAAGGAAGAAGGTGCCACATTAGTTATCGATGGCAGTCAATTTCAATCTGCGGATAATCCGCAAGGTTTTTTCATGGGTGGATGTTTGTTTGATCATGTCACACCTGAGATGCGCATTTATCGTGAAGAAATTTTTGGTCCGGTATTATCAGTTGTGCGCGTACCTGATTTTCAAACAGCATTGCAATTAATTAATGATCATGAATATGGTAACGGCACGGCAATATTTACCAACGATGGACATACTGCAAAAACATTCGCAGATAAAGTGCAAGTCGGTATGGTGGGTGTCAATGTTTCTGTTCCCGTTCCGGTTGCGTATCACAGTTTTGGTGGCTGGAAACGCTCAATATTTTCTGATATTGGCATGTATGGAAATGATGCCGTACGTTTTTATACCAAATTAAAAACGATCACACAGCGCTGGTTTCCCAAGGAGAAAATATGAAATTAGGATTTATTGGTCTGGGACATATGGGACATCCCATGATGCGGAATTTGCTAAAAGCAGGTTTTGCAGTGATGGTTTATGATGTGATGCCTGCTGCAATTGCATCGGCTACAAAAGATGGTGCGAGTGCGGCAGCTTCCATTGCAGAAATTGCAAAATATGCGGATATCATTTTTATTTCTGTGCAAACCGGTCAGCAAGTGACAGATATCTGTTTATCAGAATCAGGTTTATTTGTGAATGTATCCGCTGGAAAATTAATTATCGATTGTTCTTCCATTGATATAGTTGCAACACGTGCATTGCATGCTGAAGCAGAAAAAAGAAAGATTGGCATGCTCGATGCGCCAGTATCCGGTGGAGTATCCGGTGCAGAAGCTGCGACGTTAACTTTTATGGTTGGTGGTAAGCAGGAAAATTTCGAACGTGCATTACCTATCCTGCAAAAAATGGGTAAAAAAATCGTGCATGCAGGAGAAGCTGGAAGTGGTCAGGCAGCAAAAATTTGCAATAACATGCTGCTGGGAATTTCGATGATTGGCACCTGTGAAGCGTTCGCGCTTGCTGAAAAATTGGGACTGGATGCGAAGAAATTTTTTGAGATTAGTTCCAATGCTTCTGGGCAATGCTGGTCGATGACATCTTATTGTCCTGTGCCAGATATCGTGCAAACCGCACCTTCCAATCGGGAATATGCACCTGGTTTCATGTCAAAAATGATGCTCAAGGATTTGCGACTTGCACAACATGCAGCCGAATCAGTGAATGCATCCATTCCTCTGGGAGCAGAAACAACAGCTTTATACGATTTATTTGTCAATCAGGGTGGAGGAGAAAAAGATTTTTCTGCTATCATCCAGTTCATTAAAGGTGAGGGTGAATAAATTAAACAATGATAAAATTTGAAAATATAAAACTACGACGTGGACGCAATATCTTATTTGAGCAACTCAACTGGACGATTTACCACAAACAGCGCATTGGTTTAATCGGTGCAAATGGTAGTGGAAAAACCAGCTTATTTGCATTAATCATGGGCGAACTCGAAGCTGAAACGGGTGAATTTACCATGCCTGCGCGTATTCGTCTTGCGCATGTTGCCCAGGAAACACAGGCTTTGCCGATATCAGCACGTGAATATGTTTTGCAAGGTGATGCAGAACTGTGCGCATTGCAAATAGAATTATTACATGCTGAAGAAGAAAACGATGGTGAACGTATTGCTGAATTGCATGAAAAAATCAGCGTGATTGATGGTTACACTGCAACAGCGCGTGCAGCACAATTACTCGATGGTCTTGGATTTTCACAACATGAACAACAACAGGCAGTCAGCACATTTTCGGGTGGTTGGCGTGTGCGATTGAATCTTGCGCGTGCATTGATGTGTCGTTCAGATATTTTATTACTCGATGAACCCACTAACCATCTTGATCTTGATGCAGTCGTTTGGCTGGAAAATTGGCTGAAGAATTATCATGGCATATTACTGATTATTTCACACGATCGTGATTTTCTTGATCATGCAGTGGATCATATTGCGCATTTATCACAGCAAAAAATAAAATTGTATACCGGAACTTATTCTGATTTTGAAAAGCAGCGTGCTGAATTTTTATTATTGCAACAAGCAGCTTATGAAAAACAGCAGAAACAAATCGCACACATACAATCATTCGTTGATCGATTTCGTGCGAAAGCATCCAAAGCAAGACAGGCACAAAGCCGTGTAAAAGCCATTGAACGTATGGATCTTGTCTGTGCAGTGCAAACAGAATCAGCATTTCAATTTACCTTCAAATCACCTGAACATTGTCCTACACCTTTGATGACACTGGATGATGCGTATATTGCTTACGGTGATCATACTGTTTTGCGTTATTTAAACTGGAGCCTGACAGGTAAGGATCGTATTGCGATTTTAGGTTGTAATGGTGCAGGTAAATCCTCGTTTATAAAATTATTGGCAGGAGAAATTTCACCTGCCAAAGGCGTGCGTGAAGCAAGTCCAGGTTTGAAAATAGGCTATTTTGCGCAACATCAGGTGGATCATTTGCAACTGGATGATTCGCCAATGTTACATTTAAAACGATTAGCACCTACTTATTCTGAACAGGAATTGCGAACCTTTCTCGGCAGTTTCGGCTTTATTGGCGAAACAGTTTTTCAATCCATCCGTGAATTTTCCGGTGGAGAAAAATCACGTCTTGCACTGGCATTAATTGTCTGGCAGCGTCCGAATTTATTATTACTCGATGAACCCACCAACCATCTTGATCTGGAAATGCGTCAGGCATTAAGCATCGCCTTGCAGGAATATGAAGGTGCAATGATTCTCGTCAGTCATGATCGTTATCTGGTGCGCACGACAACGGATCAATTATTTCTGGTAGCGAATCAGGAATTGAATCCATTTGATGGTGATCTTGATGATTATGAAAAATGGTTGCTGGATTATCGCAAACAACAAGCATCAGTAAAAAATATTTCAACGAATGAAAAATCGCGCAAGGAACAGCGACAAAAAGATGCAAATCAGCGCGAAAAAATGCGTCCGTTATTGCAGAGAATTAAACTACTGGAAATGGATATGGAAAAAAATCAGCGCGATTTTTTAAAGACAGAAACGATTCTGGCTGATAATACGATTTATGCTGATGATCAAAAAAATAAATTACAAACAACACTTGCCAAACAAGTGGAATTAAAAAAGAAAATGGAAAGGTTGGAAGAAGAATGGTTACAAGCCTGTGTTGAGCGGGATAATTTGCAATGAATCCATTACTCATGCTGGATAATGTCTCACTCGCTTATGGATTACATCCCTTGCTGGATCATGTCAAATTTCAGATTGGCAAAGGCGAGCGCGTGTGTTTGATTGGTCGCAATGGTGCAGGAAAATCTTCATTATTAAAAATCATTGAAGGTGTGTTACTGCCAGATGCAGGAAATGTCTGGCGTCAACCACATTTGCGTATTGCGAGATTAGCCCAGGAATTACCATCACAGGATAATCTGACAATTTATGATTATGTCGCAGAAGGATTAGCAGAATCCGGTCAATTATTGCGTGAATATCATGCCATAACCCATCTTGCTCAGCATACTGATGCTGATCTTGCACGCATGGAAAAATTACAAAATGCCATTGATGCGTGCAATGGCTGGTTACACGAGCAGCAGATTAGTAATATTTTGACGCGTCTTGAGCTGGATGCGGATAAATTATTATCGCAACTTTCTGGTGGCTGGCAACGTCGTGCAGCATTGGCAAGAGCACTGGTTGCAACACCTGATTTATTATTGCTGGACGAACCGACTAATCATCTCGACATTGATGCAATTCAATGGCTGGAAGATCAGTTGCTGGCATCGGGTTGTGCGTTATTATTTATTACTCACGATCGTGCATTATTGCAGCGACTTGCTACCAGAATTATAGAACTGGATAGAGGCAATTTGACTTCATGGACATGTGATTATCAGACATTTTTATTGCGCAAGGAAGAAATGTTACATGCAGAAGCAAAGCAAAATGCTGATTTCGACAAGAAACTTGCGCAGGAAGAAGTGTGGATTCGTCAGGGAATCAAGGCAAGACGTACGCGTAATGAAGGTCGTGTGCGTGCACTGGAAGCAATGCGACTGGAACGTAGTAAAAGAAGAAATGTGCAAGGTAAAGCGGTATTTGAAATCAATGCGGGAGATAAATCTGGTCAAGTGGTTGCTGAGGCCAAAGATGTGACGCAAATATTTGGTGACAAGATTGTCATTAAAAATTTTTCCCAGCGTATTATGCGTGGAGATCGCATTGGTTTAATTGGACCGAATGGCGCAGGAAAAAGCACATTATTAAATATTTTATTGGGAAAAATTATTCCGCAACAAGGTAGTGTGATACAGGGAACCAATTTACAAATTGCGTATTTTGATCAGCAGCGTGAGACACTGGATCTCGAAAAAAATGTTATGGACAATGTGGTGGAAGGTTCAGAATTTATCGAAATCAACGGTCAAAAAAAACATGTCATGAGTTATCTGGGTGATTTTCTGTTTGCACCACAGCGTGCTCGCACACCGGTTAAAGCATTATCGGGTGGTGAGTGTAATCGTTTGTTGCTGGCGAAATTATTCAGTAAACCAGCGAATGTTCTGGTGATGGATGAACCGACGAATGATCTTGATATGGAAACGCTGGAGTTGCTGGAAGAATTACTGGCGAATTTTAATGGTACGTTATTGTTAGTCAGTCATGATCGTGCGTTTCTTGATAATGTGGTAACGAGCACATTAGTGTTTGAAGGCAACGGTGTGATACAGGAATACATTGGTGGCTATCAGGATTGGTTACGTCAGAAGAAACCGCTTGCTGAAGTGGTGAAGATGAATAAGTCGATAGAAAAAACAGTTAAAACGGAAGCTAAAAAATCGGTGAAATTAAGTTATCGCGAGCAAAAGGAACTGGAAGAATTGCCGCAACAAATTGAAAAGCTGGATGAAGAAGAAAAAATGTTGCAGGAAAAAATGTCGCAAAGTGATTTTTATAAACAGGAACAAAGTGTTATTACTGCGAGCATGACAAGATTGCAAGAGATACAGGATGCTTTAAAAAAGTGTTATGCGAGATGGGAAGAGCTGGAGAAGCGTCAGGGAGAGTAGTGTGAGTTAGCTGTCATCCTGAGTGCATTGCGGAGATCAGTCATCCTGAGCGCGGCTCTTGCTTTTGCGCGAAGGA
>JABDFQ010000010.1 GCA_013286495.1 Gammaproteobacteria bacterium
TATACCTGTGCGTCTGGCCAATTCGGCGGAGCTAATATTATTTTTTGACTTCAAGTGCGACAGAATGGAAGCGATGTTTTCCATGATGATATGACCTAGTTAATAATGCAATTCCGAATAATAATTATGTAAAAATGAATTGTAAAGGGATTTAATAAAAAATATTTGACACAAATTTACTTGATCAATATTCTACATTGCATATAATTATGCACCAACGTATAGGAGAGTAACACATGGAAGCATGTCTCAATATCAATGCAAAAGCGCTTCGATTCTCTGTTGAGAATGAACGCAAGGTTTTAAAAGCCATGCTGTTTGGATTTGTGTATCGCTTGTTTGGCGACATATTCGAGCACGAAATGGAAATGAATCATCAATCATTATTGGAGTATTACGCGATGGATAGCAGGATCATGCAACTGCTAATACAAGGTATAGTCGATACGGGTGAATATACACTGGAAGGAATTGCCTATCACACAGATATTCCACTTGATGTTATTTACGATGCAGCAAGCGGTATTAATAATCAAATTACTGCTGCACCGTGGGCGCGTGTGGCGGATTTGTATATGCAAGTTAAACCCGAAATTGCTTATGTGTTAACTGACCGCTTGCTGGAATTAAAAAATAAAAACGTTGAAGCATTTTCACAATTGCTAAAGGAAAGATGATTATTCCTTGTTAATGGAGATTAACTCCCGATTGATAGAGAAACTTAAGATCGTTCGGATGACGACAATGATAGCCAGCAAACCCACTTCATAATAATCAGGAGTAGTAGTGGTGCCGATTAAATCTGCTGCCACGATGAATTCCAGCCCCAGTATCAATACGCGTCCAAGATTAAGACGGATGTAATTGATACTGGATGCATCGGTTTTAAACTGTCCACTGACAAGACCATAAACATATTGAAACGTGCAATAAAACACGCCGGAGAGAATGATCAGAATGCCAATCAGGGAAATAGTGTGCTGGATAAGAACTAAAATCGCATGTAGATTATGCCAATCCATGGCGGTTGCTCCAGATAAAAAATCTATTATCACTCCTTCACCTTGTTCCAGTACAGCATTAATTTATGAAGCTCTGCGCACGAAAGATGTTTCTTTTGAAAGGAATATTTAGTATTTTAGTCGCAATATTTTCACTGTAGATTTCAATCATGCAAGGCAGCAAAATTACCTTATTTGATTCATCACTAATCAAACCTCCGAAAGAAATCGCAATGACATTACTAACTTCTGATCCTTCTGCATTTATCGAAAAATTGATGGAAAATAACGAATGGTTTTCATATGAAACAGCATTAAAGCTTGATAAATATGATCCACTAAACGAGAGCAGAAAAAAATTTAATACGCATGATATACATTTATTAAATGCACATGTTGATAATTATATTTTCTTGCCAGGGTGGCTGGATAAAAGGGAAATGGAAGATATACAGCTTAATTTGCATCAGGAAGATTATCAGAAATCCCGTGAAAAAATAATGGAAAAACACGCGCAAAGGCAAACGCTGGCATGTGCTGCGGTAAGGGAACTCATAGGTTATGCAGATGAAGATGAATTTATTTTTACTTCACGTACTTTGGCTGGAAACCTGCAATTAATGATTGAATTATTCAAACCTGATTACAAGGATTGGATAGATGGTAAATACAAAATCGTCATGCTCGATAATGATCTATATAAAAAAAATAAAAAAGTAATAAAACAGGCATTACAGCGTATTATCCAGACTGCTGCAAAATATGGCTGTTTTTCTGAAAGCTTGCCCGATATCAATGACATTATTTGTCTGATTAAACCAAATCAAAATAAACATTATTGCGAAAAAGAAATAGCTGAATTCGTCAGCAGGCATAAAACCAGCATCAATATGCTTTTATTGCCATCTGTTATCGTGGAAACAGGACAGCGTTTGCAAATGCCAGTGATTTTAAATGGATTGGCAGAAGAAATCAGTAATCAGGAGATTATCATTGGACTTGATTTGTCAGAAACACTGGCAAATAGAATGATTGATCTTAAAACATTACCAGGTGTTGCGTTTGCCGTAAGTAATGCAAAATATTTATGTGTATCTGAAACAGGATCATTAGGTTTGTATGTCAATAAAAAATATAACCAAAACGGTGCGGTCGATTTTGCTGATGATGAATTGCATCATCTCATTCCAGCCAAATCCTGGCTTGAATATTTTCACCAGCAAGGCTGGCGTAAATATATGAGCAAATCAGAATGTTTGAGCTTGTATATCATCAATTTATTAAAAAAGCATTTTGGCAATCAGATCACTATCATTACACCAGAAGATACGCTATGTCATGGTTCAGCGATTGTATTTCGCTTTACTGATCTCAAAGATGCAGATTTTATTGGTGAGTTTCTTATGTCGCAAAAGACATATTTGGGAAGTTTCAAAATCGAGGTTGTCGATAGTGATATCTATATCAATCCCCATTATGCCTATGCCAGTTTTAGTAAAATAAACAAGGCGATCGAAAAAATTATTCATGCACGTAAAATTTTGAATTTGAAGGTTGCCAACCTTTCCATGCTTGAGCTGGATAAGACATTTACGTTCGACTGGACGAACTCCCAAAATATTGCAGTGATAACTGATATCGCCGTGCAAATCGATAGACAAATAAAGGATTTGGGTATTGATAAAACCAGTTATGAAGAAGTCATGGCTTATATTGCCCTTAATTTCAAATTGGCGACTTATTATAATCATGTTATGCAAAATCCTGAAAAAGCGCTGGAAAAGCTGGATATCTGTGAAACACATTATTTGCAAAAAACATCAGTCTCTGCGGATCTCGCTTCAGTAAGAATTCAGATGGCTTATGCCTCTCAGCAATTGGCAGTGTATGCATCAGGAAATTATGCGGAAGATGAAAATGGTGCTGTCATAAATAACGAGCAAATGTGTGAATATGCTGCCAGAGTAAATAAATATCTGCAATTAGTAGTGAAAATGTATCAGCATGCAAATGTGGATGATAAAAAATGGCAACAAATCATGGCAGATTTGAATCATATATTAGCATTGGAGTTAGCACGCGCTCATAAATATGATGATAACATTTCACGCGATGAGGTATTGCAACAGTATCAGGTAACGATCATTCGTTATGAAAAGGCCGGAATTTCCCATGATCAGTTTGCAAAATTACTACTGGATTATGCTTCATTTCTACTGCTGAATGAGCAATACAGGCTATTGGAAGAATGTCAGCTGTGCCTGAAAAAATATTGGGAAAAAAATGATGTTGAACATAATCCTTATAAGCAACGTTTTGAAAATGCTAATAATGAATTTACGAGAGCAATCATTTCCAATAAGAAAAAACTAAAAGAGCAGGAAGAAGAAAAATCAGAAAGCGATAAATTGACGAAAGAGGGAAGTAAAAATAGACTCTCACCAAGAAAATTTATATCAAATCCATTTATTACCATTACAGAGCATAGTTCGTCCCCGAGAAAACCTTCCTTATAAATTAATGTCCTGCGAGGTTATTTTTACTTCACCGCCGGAAAGTTCAGCGACAATGAGCGTATATTCCGGTACTTCAATCCAGGTGGTAGCATCTTCTGTTAATGGTTCCGAGGCAATAATGATGCTTGATCTTGTTTTGCTGCCTTTCATTTTATATTCATTATCATAAAACCCATAACTATCACCATAGGTATACCACAAGGAATGATATGCAAAATGTGAAACAGCTTCGGTATCACTGGCTTGCCAGCCATAATCAAGCACATAACGTGTCGCTGCGATAAATTCACCATTAGTGATAAATAAATTCACTGGAGAATTAATCGAGATATTATTTTTCTTGCGCACACGTTGCAAGATTTTGAGTGTTTCGTTAATTGCAGCGATAATTTCTGGTGTTGCATATTTGCCATGTGGGTTCGCCAATTGCGAAATAAACAGGGAATAAATCCATTCACTATCGGTTGTGCCATGAATATCTTTTTTAAATTCAGGTTTGATATATTCAAGTAAATCATATTTCATGGATTCAAAATTATATAATGAGCCATTATGAGCGAGTGCAACATTCGATCCAGGAAATAAAAATGGATGTACGTTTTGCGTGGAAATAACTTGTTTATCGCTATAAGTTACACCGCGCAAATGAGCGAGCATGCAATGTGGTGATATTTTGCTGGCCAGGTTTCTGAGATTTTCATCATAAAATGGCAACAATGGTGTTTTATAAAGAAACGGTAACTGCGGATCATACGAATGCTGATCCCATGCCACAATTCCAAATCCCGCAAGATTTAAGAGATGTGACATGTATTTCGGATGATAACTTTGTTTGATGAAAGAATTATCCGGTTTATATAATAATTCTTCCACAAGTATCGGTTTTCCAAGATACGATAATATTCTGCACATAATGTTCACCTGTTGTAAGTTTCAACATTTAAACGTATGTCAAGTTTATCTACAGATTTTTCCAGTGCTACTAATGATCTGCAAATGAGGTTATATAATTTATACCAGATTGTTGGCAGATTTTTTTCAATGTAGTCGAGACCTGTGTCTGATAATTTAAGCAGGATGGTTTCTTCGCGCGTGGTAAAGGTAATAGTATACGACAAGGCTAAATCTTCACAGGAAATGCTGGTGAAAAGCGTTGCAGGTCCGATGATGGATAATTTCGCAATTTTATTATCCTGAACAATACTGGTTTGTACCGCACCTTGTATCACAATATAATTGGAAGCGTTTTTTTCACCTTTATGAATGAGCGTACAATTCTTTCCAGCTTTCAGTAAAATGGTATGTTTTAATAATTCAGTGACTTCGTTTGAGCTAAATCCCTGAAATAAATACATGTCGTGTATTTCTTGTGAGCTAATGGAAATATCTTCCTGATGAATTTCCTGAGGCTTGGTGAGTGAATGAATTATATCGCCGAAAAATGGTCGCGATAACATGTTTGATTCAGACATGAATTTAATGATCTTGTCATGTACTTGCTTGATGCGTGCGCAAACCTGTGCGCTAATCGCACGGTATAAGTGATATTTAATTTCTGGGTAATAAGCTGTAAGAAATTCAATATATGTTTTTGTCAGAAACAAACATTCCACTTCATTTTGAGCTGTCATGGAAGTGGGACACGGAATATGTTCGATAAAACTTGCTTCACCAATAAAATTACCATGATCCAGTGTTTCCAGTTGCGTGATGCCTTCACCCAGCATTTTTGCTGTGACAAGCACCGTTCCGCTAATAATCAGATAAATTCCAGTCGCATATTTTCCTTGATGCAGAATTGTTTCGCCAGGTTGAAAAAACATGACTGGATTATGCGAGATCATCATTTCCAGTTCTTTTGCAGAAAGATGTCTGGAAAGATATTCATGTAATGATTGATAGCTTTCCTGATTCAGCATTGACTGCTTGCTCCGTTTCGGATTGTGACCACAGCTTGCATTGTTCTTCTACCATCTTTACTAATGAACCTTTTTGTTTGAATATCTGTCGCAAAGTGGTGGCATCATCACATTTGCTTTGCAAATTATTTGTTAATTGCAAAAAAAATTCTGTGTTATTTAAGCGTTTTGCATAAGGTTCGATACGTTTGATTGTTTGCTCTATATCACTGATGATGGGTAAGCGTTGATAACTGATGGGATCAATAACATTGCCATCATAACCATAACGACAAGCTTCAAAACGATTGTAATGATAAACGTGATATAAATCAGGATTAATTTCAATCGGTTTTTCTTCCAGTAAATAAAGCGAGAGTGTTTGAATATATGCGGTAATCATTGCGGCTTTTTCGATTGTGAGTGGTGTGTCACACACACGTACTTCGACAGTGCCAAATTCAGGTTTGGGTCGAATATCCCAATATAAATCTTTCATGCTTTCAATAATTTTCAGACTTTTCATTTTGTAAAAATAATCTGAAAAAGTTTCCCATGTCGTGAGATAAGGAATAACACCGCTGGAAGGAAATCCTGTAAAAATAGTCAGGCGAGTAGAGTGATAACCAGTATCTACGCCTTGATAAAAAGGTGATGCACAACTCATGGCGATAAATTGTGGTGCATAGCGAGTTAAAGCATGTGTGAGATAAAGTGCATCTTCGGGGCTTTTACAACCGATATGCACATGTTGTCCAAATACCGTTGATTGTTTGGAGAGATAGCGAAAATGGCGTGAAAGATTTTTGTAACGTGTCGTCGGAAATATTTTTTGCATCGCCCATTTTTGAAAAGGATGCGTGCCGCCGCCACATAATAATATATTCAGATTGCTTGCTTGTTCTTTCAGGTAGGAGCGCAAGGTTTTTAATTCAGCATATAACTCAATAGCAGAATGATGCACTGAACTATTAATTTCAATCATGCTTTGTGTGATTTCAGGTTTGATATTTTCTTCGTGCACATTTTCCTTGATATTGCGTATCAAGTCTTTTGAACGCGAGACAAGTGCAAATGAATTAGGATGGACGATCTGAAATTCCAGTTCTGTGCCAATTGAAGCCATGTCGGATGCTCTGAAAGGTAATCGTCTCATGATGGCCAAAACTTTGTGGGTGTTTTATCAGTATATTCCGATTGATAATCATTTGCTAATTTTTGATCTATTTTTTACTAATATGTTTAAAATGCGTCAATTTTTATATCAGATTAATTAAATACGAATCCGACTACAAAATGTTTGGGTTTCGAGATGAAACGATCTGCGCCTGAAATTTGTGGTGCGGAATTAACGGCATATAAAGCGGCAGCATCCAGATCAGGATTTTCACTGGATTGTAATAATTGCACGTCTGAGTAATGTCCAGCAGGATGCAAGGTTAAACCAATCAGCACTCTGCCACGAATGCCTAATTGTCCTGCGGTGCGTGGATAAGAAAAATGTGCTGACAAGGAACGTCCCAGTAATTTGATGAGTGGATCGGCTGGTTGGCTATCATCACCAATCATGTAGATTGGTTCAGATTCTGTTTTTTTACTGACTTCCTGCATTTGTTCACTCTTCAACATATCAAATGAAGAAGATAAAAGTGATTTTTGTATTGGCGCAGGCGCAGTTTTTTTGACAGGAATTTTTTTTGTATCTTTTGGAAATTGTAATGTGCTCTCTGTTTGTTTAACCGTTTCAATGCTTTCAGGTTGTTCGACAGATTCTGCTGTTATTTGTTTTGCAGAGGAAGTTTGCTGTTTTGCTGCTGTTGATTGCTGAGCAGCGGCAGAAGGTTTGATGGAACCGGTGTAAGTGTATGCAGGCACATAATAATGTGGCAATGGTTTGTTTTTTTGTGTTTCTGGTTTGGTGATGAGTGAGATGACAGCTAAAAACAGCAGTAAATGCAGTAGCAGAGATATCCAGAAGCCATTCTGTAATATTTTTCTGATGGTGCTGTTTTCTTCCATATTTCACATCCACAGGATTATTCAGCATATTTTACATGAGGGAAGTGTGAATGCCTTGCAATTTTCGATTGAAATGCATAACATCCGCTAAGTTTGTTTTAATCTGAATGGATTTGAATGAACTATAATTCCCAGTAGGGGGCGATCTGGTTTCGACGTGGATTGCAAAGCTTGAGGTGCATGTCGAGGATGTAACAAAACCTCGTAAAAAACTGTTACAAATCATATAGTTGCCAATAGAAAACGCAACTTCGCTGTTAAAGCTGCAAACGACAACGTCTTCGCAGACGAAGTCGCAGCCGCCGCCTAAACACCGGCACAGCGCCATCCACCGATTGTGCTTGTACGATCGGAATCTTGCGAAAGCAAGTGCAGGGTGGTCATAGCATACAAGCTCGCGGTCTGATTTGCCCACAATCAAACTGCTAAATTTAAACGGGATCGCTACTGCAATATCCTTCCAATCGGAAGTGCAGTAGTTAAATTCGAAGATTGGATACACATGTAGACCCGATAGTAGAGGATTTGCGGACGCGGGTTCAATTCCCGCCGCCTCCATAAAATTGTTATTTAGGAAATGACAAAATTTCTGTATCAATTTCACGTTATTCCATACGAGTCTTGAATGTATACACGTCTTTTTTCCGCGAGAATTAATCCTGCGAAATCATCTTTGGAGACATTTATAGAATGGCATCATGCGCCTCTTTCCACTGATTTGCAGAAAAAAATTATTGCTGTGCATGTTGCATCATTTATTGAACTTTATCGTGATTATAGCGAAGAACAACTTGGTCTGGAATTTGGAGTTTCAAAATCAAAATGGTTAACGCAAGTAATTAAAAGTGAACTGGCTGAAGTTAATGAGAGAAAGTTATTTTTGGCAACAGTTAGTGTGGAAGATAATGTTGCTGGATTTATAATTTGTGCGCCAGTAAAGCCAAGACATGAAAATTTCAAGAATGATGTTTATATAAGTACAATAGCTGTAAAACCTTTATGTGATTTTAAATCCAGGAATAAAATACACATAGGACTCGGCCAGCAATTGGTTAAGTGCATAGAATCAAGATTTCCAAATGCAAATACAATAACTTTGGATACTCGACTTATCAATAAACCCGCTATGCTTTTTTACGAAAGATTGGGTTTTAATGCAACTGGTAGGCGTACTCTGGGGGGTTGTAACCCAGACTATTATGCGGGATACGAAAAATCCATAATAAAGCGGTTTTAACCTTAGTTAGGAAATGTTTTTTTATCATAGGATATTTATATGAAGACGTGTGAAATGGAGCTTTCTTTTGATGAAAAAGATTTTGAAGCAGTTAGATTTGACAATAATATTCATTCACGAATAAAAATTCGTCCAATGTATTACGAATTAGGTTTTAGCGCTGCGCCAGATATATTTGGCCGCCGAGTTGTGCTGGAAAAAATAATAAATGCGTTAGATTATCTGCCAGATGAGTTTGGATTACTTGTTTGGGATGTTTATCGACCTCGGCATGTGCAGGCTAAATTATTTGAATGGATGCGGGGAGAAATAAAGAAAAGATTTCCGCATTACACAGACGAACAAAATTTCGCAGAAGCAAGAAAATATATGTCTTGTCCTTCAAAACCTGGTGATGAATATTGTCCTCCTCATCTTAGTGGTGGAGCAGTTGATCTTACTTTATTTAATATAGGTGATGGCGAACCTCTGGAAATGGGAACGGTATTTGATGATTGTACAGAGGTTGCACATAGTCATTATTACGATTTGAAATCACAATTAACTTTGGATGAATTGAAAATTCATGAGAGGCGAATCATGCTGCGTTCGAGCATGGAAAAATCAGGATTTGTTTCATATCAATATGAATGGTGGCATTTTGATATTGGCGATATATTCTGGAGTCGAAAATTAAATGTTCCAGCAGTCTTTGGTCCACTATTTGGGGATGAAGAATGGCCGGAAAATAAAGATGAATATTAATCTGCTTTTGATCATGTCATTTGTGATCGCGCTTGGTTATTGGTTGGAAGAGCATACACGATGGGTAGCGCATATTTCAGGGTTGATGTTAATTATTATTATTGCATCTCTACTTAGTAATGCTGGTGTGGTTCCCTCAACTCTCGAATCTTACGAGATATATTTTAAATGGCTTATGCCGATTGGTATTATTTTAATGCTTTTCGCATTTAATCCTGCAAAGCTATTAAAGGTGAATAAAAATTTTATTATATGTTTTGTTATCGGTGCTCTTGGAACGACATTAGGCGGTATCATTGCTGGGATTATTTGCCAGAAATTATTACAAGAAGATTATTGGCGTATAAGTGCACAATTTACAGCGAGTTTTATCGGTGGCTATGAAAATGCTGTTTCTGTTGGTTCAGCTCTTAATACACCTGCGCCAGTATTTTTGAAAGCATTTGCTGGCGACAGTATTTTCACAATGTTATGGATAATAGTTAATATATTCCAAGGTCGAAAAATCGGAAAGACTGACGAAATCAAGTCGCTAGAAGGTGAAAACAATAGCATCGATATTCATTTTTCCAACTCTCTCGATACTGCATCAGTAGCAATAATGATTACAACAGCATTGATTTTATTAATGGTGAGTATGATATTGCATCAATATTTGCCTTTTATTCCTCAGATATTATGGGCAACGACATTTGCAACGCTTGCAACGTTTACACCTTTAAAGCAAAGATTTGCCGGTTCATATATTTTAGGTTCATTTATTTTGTCTTATTTTGTTTTTGGTTGTGGAGCAATTTCAGATGTAGGCGCTTTATTCAACGATGGAATCATTTTGTTAGCTTTTCCAGCAATAATTATTTTGGTTCATGCGGTTGTATTGTTCACTAGTGCGAAGATTTTGAAAATTGACAAAGAAATTTCTATTATAGCCTCACAGTGTTTGATAGGTGGTCCTGCTACAGCTCTTGTCGTTGTTTCAGCACGAGGATGGAATTATCAACTGGAAGCGATTGCTCTGGGTTTGTTAGGCTATGCTATTGGAAATTATTTTGGCTTTGGCGTTGCCTGGATTCTTAAATAAATATTTCATGGAGTTCTAATGTGGGCTGTTTTTACTGAAAACTTATTAAAGCAAATTGAAGAAGTATCTATTATAAAAAAATCCATTCTGAGAGCAATAACGCTTTCTTTGTCTATTGGTATTATTTTTTCTTCTATTGCTTATAATTTTATATATTTTCCTAATCTTGAAATTTTTCATGCGGCAATTATTATAATTTTATCTGTTTTAATTGGCTGTGTAAGCAGTGCATTTGTTTTTGTTAATATGCTAGGCCATATTAGAAATATTATTAATGAATTATGTGCTGATTCACCAAAATGGGAATGGCTTGAAAATCAGTATATGGCATCTGATTTGAAAAATTCATACTTGGCAATTAAAAAATTACACCAGAATGTTTCATCAAGCTCGAAACTTGTTGGTATTTCACAAATTGCTTCCCAGGTTGCGCATGATATTAGGTCGCCCTTAGTTGCGCTGGATGTGATCGTAAAGGATATGAAAGATATCCCAGAAGAACAAAGAATTTTAATTAGGAAATCAACCAGCCGCATTCATGAAATTGCAAATAATCTATTATTGCAATACAAAAGTATTGTCAAGGGCGATGAAAATAAGGCTGATATAGAAAAAGATAAATCATCAGAGCTCATTTCAGACCATATAATTGGATTAATATCTGAAAAAAGAATGCAATACAAAAACCGTAAAATTAATATTGTTTTGGATATTAAAGAAGATGCATATGGTAAATTTTCAAATATTCAATCCTCAACTTTTAATCGTGTTTTTTCAAATTTGGTTGATAATGCAGTAGAGGCAGATGCAAGTCTAATTACTATAATTTTAAAAACGATATCATGCGAAAATTCTATAATGATAAAAGTAATGGACAATGGAAAAGGAATGTCTGACTTAATTCTTAATAGGATTTTAAATGGTGGTGGGTTTACGAACAAACCAAATGGTCACGGGTTAGGTTTGAAGTATGTTATTGATACAATAAGTAATGAATGGAATGGGCGATACAATATTATTTCCAAGCCTAATCATGGAACCTCAATTGAAGTTATATTACCACATGTATCTCCGCCAAAATGGTTTCTACCTGTATTGGTTGTAGATTCGAATAAAACGATTGTTATTGTTGATGATGATGAGTCTATTCATCAGGTGTGGAAAAGTCGGTTTGCAGAAGTGTATCCGGATTTCAAATTTATTAATTTATATACGCTTCATGAATTATCAAGATTATGTAGAGATAATCTGTCTGACAAAAGATATACGTATCTGGTTGATTATGAATTCACAGGGTCAAATATTAATGGGTTGAGTTTCATAGATGAACTATCTATCAGTGACAATTCATATTTGGTAACGAGTCGCCATGATGATTTTGATATCAAAAAAAGCTGCGAAAAAATGAGATTGAAAATTATTCCAAAAACATATGCGGTATATATACCTATACATTTGAATATTAATAACAGTAAAAAGACGGTTGATCTGATATTAATTGATGACGATGATTCGATTACTGGTGCGTGGCGGATACGAGCAATGAATAATAATAAAAAAATATCTGTATACAATTCATTTTCTAATTTCAAAATGGATATTCAATGTTTTGATTTCCACATTCCAATCTATATCGATTCCGAATTACATGATGAAAGAAAAGGACAGGATTATGCATTGGATTTATACAATGTAGGGTTTGAAAATATATATTTGTGTACAGGTCATTCAGTTGAGTATTTTCCGGAGATGCATTGGATTAAGGGTATTGTGGGAAAGATGCCTCCGTTTTAGTTTGAATAAATGGCTCAGCAAGCTAAAGGGGATTTTTTGACAAGAAATTGAGCATGATCACTATCTGCATTACAGACTCAAATTTATACGAAAGCTCTTCGCTTATGGCGGTGTGAAAAGTTTGAGCAAAAAGAAATTTAGTTACTTTCATATAATGAAATTCGCATCAAGTTATCTTCTATCACGCTTTTTAAAGTATTTATGCATTCAACCATGTTCTCTTTCAACTCATGTTCCCAGTACTCAACAATTTCATATCCTTGTTCACTTAAAGCCAACCGTTTATGGATGTCCCTTTCTTTGTTTCGCTGAATCTTAGCTGCCCAGTATGATGTATTAGATTTAGGAATATGTCCGCACCTTGGACAGCCATGCCAAAAACAACCATCTAAAAATACAACTACATTGTACGAAGGAAAAAATATGTCTGGATTGCCAATCAATTTTGCATTTGCCTCGAAATTTGTTATTCCCGCATCTATGAGTGCTTTTTGAAATATCTTTTCGGTGCTTTTATTGTTTGCACTTTTTATTGACCCCATCATTTTTGATCGAAAAACTGAGACATTTGAAAATTGTCCATTCACCAGCCTTTCTCGAAGAATTTTTTCCATTAGTCACCATATAATTAAGCAAACTTACCAACTTTGATCTTTTTTCTTTTTAAAGATTTTGCATCACTACGAGAATAATATTCATTTAAACAGTCAATAACGGAATGACCAATCTCCACAGCCAAATTTACCGGTACTGCATTGCCAATTTGTTTGTATTGTGAAGAAAGCGAACCAAAAAATTCCCAATCATCAGGAAAAGTCTGAATACGAGCATATTCACGAACTGTCAATGGCCGAGTCTCAACTGGATGACATCTTTCTGTCTGCTTCTGCGCTGGATTACAAGTAAGAGTCAAACATGGTTCATCCCAGTGCATTCTTCTAGCCATACCAGTTTTTCCACCTCCCAGATAAAAACTTTTTTGCATGTATTCCTTCTGAAGTGCAATCGGTAAATCACGCCAATAGCCACCCGGTGGAACATGTTTCATGATTTCCTTTTTGCGCGGCGAATAAGCTTGTCCCGGTGATATTGGTACCTCTTTATCGAATAGCCGGCCTTTTTTCAAAGCATCTTTTAATGAAAATGTTTCATTATGTGGCTGAGGATATTCAAAATGGAGTTTTTCAACTCGCTTTAGGCCAACGATCAATAATCGTTCTCTTTTCTGAGGAACTCGATAGAAAATTGCTTTTAGCACTTGGGGGGGTAATACGTCATAACCAAGCTCGTCTAAAACCGAAATCATACCTTCGAGTGTTTTACCATTTTCATGATTAAGCAAGCCTCTAACATTTTCGCCTACACAAATTAACGGCTTAATTTCATTTACTGCACGCGCAAATTCATAGAACAGCGTTCCTCTTGCATCTTTAAATCCTAATTTTTTACCTGCATAGCTAAACGCTTGACAAGGAAATCCACCTGCAACCACGTCAACCTTACCTATGTATGATGAAAAATCTACCTCAGCAATATCACCATGTATTACATTCCAATACGGACGATTTTTTTTTAATGTTTGGCAAGCACCGCGATCATTATCATTTAGTAACACACAATCTAATCCTGACTTCTCTAAACCAAGAGCCATGCCGCCCCCGCCCGAAAACAACTCAATAGCTGTAAATTTTTTTATTGGCTTATCTCTCTTTGTTTTTTGCTTATTGAATAAAAAGCCAAGTTGCTCAAATTTTTTCAACGCAGAAGAAGGGTAAACTCGATAATTATTTATCGGATGACGTACTGGTTTTAATGAGCCATTTTTATCCCATCTACGTAAGGTTTCCTTTGAGACTGAAAGCATGTCTGCAACTTCAGTTAATGAATAAAATTTTTTCATAGCCATCCTTGGGTAACATTGGTAATGGTTACCTTAATTTTATTCATAACCTTTTTTTTGTCAACAGATACGTTAGTATTAATTACTCTTAGTTTAACTTAGTTTGATAGGGTGCGAATAAATGATGGATGACATTAAAAAGAAAGAGATATTAAATGCTGCAAAGAATTGGTTTAAGGATGTATTTATACCAATACATATAAAAAACATCAAAAAATTATCTAACCCTTCACAGTTTAAGATCAATCCTTTTTTAGTAAAGTATCTAGCGCAATTGCTTAATACCCAAGCAGACTCCATAGCCATTGCTAAAGCGTTAATCTATCCTAGAGTCTTGGGTACTTCAGTTAATACCTCCTTCGGTAACCACGTTCAAAAATTTATCAGCGATACTTTTAATGCTCCTGGTAGTGAAACTGAAGGTGTTGATATTAAATTCATCGACAAAATGGATGGCAAAGAAAAATTTTGTCAAATTAAGCTTGGCCCTAACACGCTTAATAAAGATGATATAAAAACTATACATGGGCATTTCCAGGCATTAAGAAATAGAAGCAAAACTAACAATAAAAGCATTCCATCGGAAGATCTTGTGGTTGGTGTGCTGTATGGGGAAGAAAAAGAATTAAGTGGCCAATATAAAAAATTAAGAAATGAATATCATTATTCAGTTTATGTAGGCAGGAATTTTTGGCTAAGACTCACTGGCTCAAGCAATTTTTACGATGAACTTATCGTTGCTATTAATCAAGCTGTTTTAGAAAGTGATGGTTTAAACGAATTCCAAAACGCTATAACAAAACTTTCAAACTCTACCATTGTTAGAGAGCTGGCTGATATTGACTAACCGACAGACTATTTGTTCAATTTTTTTATAAAATATTTCATCCATTTTCGCGATGAGTCATCCCTAAAAACCAGGTGATGAATATTGCCCTCCGCATCTTAGCGGCGGAGCAATCGATCTGACGTTATTCAATTTGAATGATGGGCAAGCACTGGAAATGGGAACAGTATTTGATGATTGCACCGAGGTAGCACATAGCCATTATTATGATTTGAAATCACAGCTAACAGCAGATGAACAGAAAATTCAGGAAAGACGAATCATGCTGCGTTCCAGCATGGAAAAATCAGGATTTGTTTCGTACCAATATGAATGGTGGCATTTTGATATTGGCGATATATTCTGGAGTCGAAAATTAAATGTTCCTGCGGTGTTTACACCTTTATTTGGTGATGAAGAATGGCCGGTAGATTTAGGTAATTTGCATAACGAATATTAAAAAAACGATGCACGCTGATTTTGACGAGATAGTTTTAAAAATTCATCTGACATAAGAGTCTCACTTTTTATATTGTTTAAACGAATTAGCCATCCATATCGGCATTTTATTGATATGATCAAGAACTTCTGCGAATTGTGCTTCGTTTAGTTGTTCTTTAATTGTATGAATGACGTTTTCATTTACATGATTTTTGCCCAAATACCACAAGGCTGTAATTACATTGCAAGTAATAGTGCCAGGCTTAACCTGTTTGCGTGGAGTGATGTGCTTTAAAATAATGGTTTGCTTTCCGAATTTTATTTTTCTTGTTGTGCCTGAGTTTTCGGCAGGCTTGCGTGACTTGCAACTCAGCTAACTTATAACCTATACGCCTTAATACTTTGATTGAGGCAATCCATGCAATAAAATTTATTATCCCTAGATGAAGTAAAATCTCACTTTGAACATTGGCGAACGACCCGCTCTAAACAGCGTGAAAGAATCCCTGAGCATTGATGGAATGAGGTTAAAATACTTGTAGATCATTATCCCATGCAAGACATTACTCAAGCGTTAAGAATTAATACAAGCCAAATAAAAGATAATCTTAAAATAGCCACAAAAATTAATTTTGTTGAAGTGCAGCCTGAGACTTCACCCACCTTAACCAGTAAACAGATTTTATCTTTTCAAAATAATGATTGCATATGTTCAATTGAATTTCATCGTGTAAGCGGCGGTATTCTTAAAATTAATGCGCTTCTGTTTCATTATTACCTGCGATCATCGCTCAATTTATGGGGTAATTCAATGCTGCAAATTACACCACAACACCGATTATTACTTGCTGTAGAACCGATAGACTTCAGAGCAGGAATATGTGGCCTTAAAGCACAATGCCAACAAAAATTATTATGCGATCCATTTAGTGGAACTATATTTGCATTTACAAACCGCTCACGCACTTCTGTCAAATTACTAGTATACGATGCGAGCGGGTTCTGGATGGCACAAAAACGATTTAGCCAAGGAAAACTGGCATGGTGGCCAACAGCCAAAACAACCACGGTTTCAGTTCGTGCAAGTGAATTGCAAATTCTTTTAGCACAAGGTGATCCAATAAAAGCAGCCATTCCTAAAGATTGGAGATGCATTCCAAGTTATGCTGCTAATGACGATGATAATAGAGTGTCTTGATAGCACCACGGTAACCAACGCTCTGGTTCTTTAACAATTCGGCTTTTATTCTCTTGCAAAGCAATCAGATAATTCAGTGGATTGATGCCTGATAGCGCGCAAATATAGATGATACTTGTCAGTACACCGCCAATCATCGCGCCATATTCGGTTTTATAGAATAACCATGTACGCCGTCCCCGGATTGGAATTTTAAGTGCGCGTTCTAAAATATTGTTATCAAGTGGGGCTCCGACAACACGCAGAAATTGCGTAAGTGCATGCCAGTGTTTCAACATGTAACGTATAGCTTTTCCAAGTGCGTCGTTTGACTCAACTTGCTTGCTGTCCAATTGATGCGTGATGTACTCATGCAATTGATTCATGATAGCTGCACTGTGTTTTTGATGATGCTCAAGCCTCTGTTGTTTGGTTAAGCCGATAGCTAACTCATCATTTTTGTATACAATAGCGATACGTTCAATCACACGTATGCACGGCTCAGGATAAAATTCCTTAAGATCATTGAATTTGCGAAACCCATGGCTTAAGCAGTTGCAGAGGATAGTTTTAAATGATGCAGGAATATTTCGACTTAGCGCATCACACATTTGTATTATTTCTTTAGCTTGCACATCACGTTTCTTGAGCAATTTTTCCATGTTTTCACCCGCATGCATGGTGCCATTATAAAATATGGCAATATCTCGTTGGTCTGTGCGTGAAAGAATTCCCGTTGTGAACATGCCAGTGCGTTCTTTGTCTGGATGTGTGCGGTTATGACGAATGACATCAGTAATTTTTACATTGGTGTCATCATTGTGAGCAATTTCGCCATTCGCAGCCATGCGCTCTAATGTTGGAAAAACAAGTAGTGCCGCGCCGCCTACTTCTTCAATTAGTTCCCACTGTGTTGATGCAGATAAAGGCGCGCCAAGCAAAGATTGAAAGTAATCCTGCCTATGGAACGGCACGGCAACGTAATATTTTTGCAGCGCTAATATCGCTTTAAACGCAGCATCATATTTTTCTGATCCAACGTACCTTGGTATATCGGCTAACACGATGTAACTGCAGGATGCGCAGCGAAGCTTTTCAATCCAGTATTTATGTACAGTGGCTAGATTCTGTCCTTTGATACGCACTATCACACCTGGATCAATGCAATATAATTTGCCGCCACAATGTGTTGGACATGCATCTCCTGCTTTGTATCCAGTAATTGATAGTTGATGTTCAATGGCATTGGTATACGCTGAATGTGGTAAGCGTCCATGACCAGATTTAGCTATTTTGTTGGTTGTTGCAGGTGCATTATTTTCATCTAAAGTTTTATCAGATGACTTGCCTACATCATCATTATTGTTGACGTCATCTTTAGGTTTTGATTGCTCTACATTTTTAGGCTTCTTCTTATTTCTCCTGCCATGACCAAATATGAGCTTGCGTAGGTTTGACAATGTGATTTTGTGTTCCATCAGCGCTTTGGGCAACCAAACAGCTAACTTAATGCAAGAAATGGCGAAATCTTTGGTGCCACCGTCAATTGTGCTAGCTTTAATTGCAGCAATTGCGGCATCGATATCAGCTTGTGATTTATCAACAACTTTAGGTAGCTCATTGCTGTGACTCATGCTGCTGTCCATGTAAATGAGGCGGCAAGACTAGCGACTATATCGATATAAATCAATAGACTAAATCAATAAAAATTGGAGTGATTGAATTATGAGCATGAATTAAATTTATCACACAAAAAACATACAATTACTCTATTAAAAAAAGGTTACTTAACAAGCAGTACCATTATAATATTCCTAATTTATTTCTATCAAAATGAGGCAGTCAATGAATGCAAGAGATATTGCTACTGATTGTTACCAAGGGATAGAATCCAAGCCTGAGATATCTTCATTTAATGGTACAAATAATCCGCTCCTTCCCAAATTTGAAATTTTTGAAAAAGATCAAACAAAACAATTTCTAGAAATACTTGTAGATATAAATTTTGGAAAAGGCTACTTACCTAATCTAGAACAACGCATTGATCAAAAAAGCCAACACTTGCTTTTATTATGCATTGAATACACTGCGCCCTCGATTCGGGAAATTTTTTAGTGAATCCCATCCTGGACGTGATATTGAAATAAAGATTTCAAATTATAGAAAAACCGTGACAGATCTAGGAAATCTTCATGAACATCTTTTGAATTTAGCAAGCCTCATGACTCATGATAAAAATGAATTAAAACAATCTCAAGAAAAAAATTCCGAAGAAATTATTGAACAGTTAGGGAAACCATTTTTTGAAGTGATACATTTATATATCAATAATGATAAATTTTCTTTAGAGGGAGTCATTAATATCTATATCTCTTTTAAGATGATGGCCAATGCAAAAAATTTATTACATAGTTTGAATATAAATCCTGATCAAGCAGTAATAGATTACCAGAACAAGTATTTTCCCAACTATTCAGATGAGTTAACCTCTGGTGACAAATGTAACATACTAATGGGCGCAACATATGAAATTATTGCAAATAAATATCACATTAATTATTCAAAATGGTGTCCACAAAAGGGATATATTGGCTTAGCTGAAGCTATAAAAAAAGAAGGTGCAATAGCTGTTTCGTGCAATTTCTTTGGCTTTTCAATTGCAACCTCTAAATCGTTACAGCAAAGATTTGGTAAGTGGGACCTTTATGGTTGGGATCAAACAGATTTTGTAAAAATGGATAAATCAAAAAGTGATTTTAATATTATTAATCGCCATAGAATTTTGATTATTGGTTTGCAACAATATGGCGAAGAGAAGAATGTAATTTATATGGATTCTAATTCACCTAACAGTGCTAATGGACCAAATAGAATTTTTAAAATACCATATGATTTTCTCGAATTATATTTAACGAATGTCCATTCATTTAACAAAGTGCAAGAGCAGGGAATAATTGGTCCATATGGCTATATCGCAGACCTCGAATACATGCGTTCAATAATGAATGATTTCGATGAAAAAACGGCAAATAATAAAATATCAACATTAAAAAAGACATGTTAGCCTCGAAAATTATGCTGTTTGTTAATGGCTGGTACTTACGGAAAGCAAGGTTGCCGAAAGGTTACCAATTGCTGATATGAAAGCATTCCTGACCGAGCAGCATCTTCAACGCGATCATCTCTTTGAAGAGGTGGCAACACAAGCTATAGAATCTATTTCTGTTGAGGAAGATGTAAACAAGATAATAAAGACATTTGAATGATAGGATTTTTATGGTTATACAGCCACTTTAATCGGACAATTAAATTTTCTGAACAATTGTTTTTATAATTTCCACAGTTCGATGAATATCACTCTCAGAAATATCCAGATGAGTAACTGCGCGAAATCTATTATTCGAAATTTCCGAAAATCGTACACCCATTTTTACACATTTTTGATGAAATTCATTTATTGAAATTTCCGTAGATATCCATTGAAACAAGACCATATTTGTTTCTGGTTCAGGATTTAAAACTTTGATGCCTGAAATGCCCGAAAGTCCATTTGCTAATAAAGCAGCATTTGTGTGATCTTCTGCTAGTCGCTTTATATTGTGCTCGAATGAGTAAATACCAGCGGCAGCTAGTATGCCGCTTTGGCGCATAGCCCCTCCCATCAGATTTTTGAGATGGCGAATTTTCTCTTCATGCATCTTGTTGTATGCCAATAATGCCCCGATAGGACAACCTAATCCTTTTGATAAACATACAGTCACGGTATCAAAATCTGAGCAGATATCTTTCGCGGACACTCCTGTTTTAATGCTCGCATTAAACAAGCGTGCTCCATCCAGATGTGTTTTTAATTGTAATTCTTTTGCACACTGAATAATTTCCTGTAATTGTTTTTTATTCCATACCGTTCCACCAGAAAAATTAAAAGTATTTTCCACGCTGAGTAATTTGGGAGATGTTTGTTTCAATGATTTTGTCTGAAGACATTCTTCTTTCACCTCATCTGCAGTGTAAATTCCTGAGGTTGTAAAAATAGGCTTGCACATGACCTTGGCATGAATTGCAGGTCCTCCGCTTTCAGCCTGAAATAAATGTGAGGAACTTGCAGCAAAAAGCTGGTCTCCGGGATTGCATAAGCATTGAATAGCAATTTGATTTGCCATTGTTGCCGATGGTAAAAAAATTGCGTTGTTGAATCCGAGTTTATCAGCAACAAGCGCCTCAAGCGTATTTGTGGTGGGATCTTCGCCTTTTTGTTCATCACCAACTTCAGCCGTCATCATGGCTTCCAGCATTGCTTGTGTTGGTTTGGTGGCTGTGTCACTTGAAAGATCAATGCCATTAAACATGTTGTTTTCCTAGGGGATGGGTATAGGCATACTATACGCTAAATTCAGAAGTGCAGGTCATTAATTTTTGATTGATATTTTTAATCAGATAATTAAAAACTAGAAGAAAAAAATATATTAAAAAATTTTAAAAAAATATTGTAAAAATAATTTTTCTTCATTATTATGCCGGAATCAAGGTAAGTCTAATGTTCATCCAAAGCACGTTACTATCTTGATTGCATTTCTTATCTCTATTTATTCCCTATTACTTCTTTTATTTAATTAACAACTTAAGGAGACAGTCATGAACCCATTTTTGGTTTAACTATATTTATAGCTATCGATAAAAAAACGATCTATATATTTCATTAATTAAAATGACAAATTTTATATTAATGCAGGGTTTTTTTTCGATCACCATTTATGTTTTTAATGCGTATCTATTAATTATATTTTTAGGAGAGATTTATGAAAATGAAAAAAATCAATAAACCACGATTTGGTACAGTTAAAGGTGCTACTTGCGGTTAAGTCTTACAAGGCCCAGATATCTAATAATATTTGGGCCTTGAATGAATCAATTTAAATAAATCTTTAATGGAGTTACATATAATGCAATATCTACAGAGCAACCCAAAATTTAGACATAATTTAATATTTACTTATAGCGATAAACCAAAAGAAGCTTACATTGTTGCAAGTCATTCAACATTTCAAGTTTCTCAGAAAGATGCTCAAGAGTTTTTAAAAATAAGAAGCTTTTGTACTGGCTATAATGAAATATCAGCAATATCGGAAAAAAGCGGTATCTCAACAAAAAAAATAAATAAAATTCTCCAATCCTTATATGATGCTGATATGTTCAGGCGTCCTGCTAGAAATCTCACATTAATCGATAAAAGTGAAATTGTGAATCAATTGTTGGTTCTATCAAAAATGTGGGGAAAGCAACTTGAGGAAACATATATTGCTGCGGATTTGAACGCTGGTGATTCTACGAAAAATAGCCTAATAGGTTGGTTGTTTGAAACATACCATTACATAAAAAATTTTCCGCAAGCGATATGGACAGCATATAAATATGCTGCAGATACTGAATTAAAAAATGTCTATGCAGAGTATTATAGACAAGAACAGGGTCATGAAAAATTCATCTTGGAATGTTTAATACGCTTAGGATTTAAACAGGATGAAATTGTTAACAGTATTCCTTTGGTCGCGACAAGATTAATATGCTTGATGATGGATGAATTATTTAAATACTGCCCTGAATCATTATTGTTAATTGCCAATATAATTGAATCAAACGAAGATTCGACGTTAGATGATTTTAGAAGTTTTAGGTTATCTTTGGAAAAAAAATATTCACTACCTGATGGTTCACTAATAGCTCTTCAAAAACATTCTGAGTTGGACTATCAGCTGGGGCATGCAAGTTTAGCTAAAAAACACGAGAAATTTCTTTATAATATTACATGTGAAAAAATACATATTCTTATTAATTTAATTCATGACATTAAACATGCTTTTGATGCGCAATCAATGGAAATTAAAGAATATTATAATCAGGTAGGCAATTACATTCCTCGCCAGCCCGTGGATTATTTTTCAATATGACAACAGTTAATTTGAATGATTCTATAATGTTTAGTTTTATAGCCGTTGGTTTTATTGCATTTATTAAAGCAAGTACCGGTGGCGGGTATGCTATTCTTGCCATGCCTTTACTTGCTTATAAGTATGGCGCCATACGTGCGGCTGCAATTTTGGGTATATGCGTGGTAATAGTCGATGTTTGTCTCATGGTTATTAATAAAGAACAACTGTATCTAATAAAAATAAAAAAGATTTTAACTATTAGTGTTGGAGCAATATTTGGTGTCATTACAGGTACATTATTTTTAGAATTTATCAAGACTGTCTATCTCAATTATACATTGATGATTTTGGCATATTTGTATGTCTTTCAATATTATTATTCCAGAAAAAAATCTACAAGCTGCGCTGATTCATCTTATTTGTTTGCTAATCCAATTTTTGATGAAGTAATCGGTATTGTTGCTGGTTTGTATTCAGGCTTGTTGAGTTTTATCTGTCAAGCAGGTGGTCCGCCAATTACTATTTATTTTCTCCGTCAGGAATTGAGTAAAAATGAATACATTATTCATTGCATGTTAACTTTTTTTATCATCAATATTATAAAGTTACCAGGTTATTTTGCTCTTAATCAATTTGATTATCTGACTCTTAAAACTGTTGGAATGCTTACCCCGGCATTGTTGCTGGGCACAATGCTTGGTGTTACATTTAATAAATATGTATCAAGAAGCTTTTTATATGGGTTCTCTCATTTGTTATTGATAATTATGACAACATTTATGTTAGTTGATGGCTTGTAAATTAATCAATATTTCACTATCATTTTCTCACTTTCCACCAATATTTTACCGAGCATAATCCCATGTCAACATCCAGGCAAACCGCACACCAAATCATTTCTGATCGCGCTAAAAGTATTACACCATCCTACACTGTAAAAATTTCCACGATCGCGCGTGCATTGCAACGCGAAGGCAATGATGTCATTGATCTTGGCATTGGTGAACCTGACATACCAGCGCCTGATGCAATTAAACAAGCTGTCGCGAATTATGCTACGGCTGGCCATAAAATTTATTCTGATATATGCGGAACACCTGAACTACTGCAAGCTGTGATTGCTACTATGGCAAGAGATTACGATGCCGATTATACAATTTCACAAGTCATGGGTTTTGATGGTGGTAAGGTTGCACTGGACAGGGTAATCGAAACAATTATCAATCCAGGTGATGAAGTTATTTTGTCTTTACCAGCATGGGTGAGTTATGAACCGCAAATTGCCATGGCAGGCGGCATTGTGAAAACGATCAAAACCACAATTGAAAATAGATTTAAAATTCAGCCACAACAACTGCAAAACATTATTTCTGATCGCACAAAAGCTATTATCCTTTGTCCTCTTAATAATCCCACAAGCACAGCTTATACAGCTGATGAATTAGCAGCATTGGGTGAGGTGTTAAAAAAACATCCTGATATCTGGATAATTTCAGATGATTTATATCAGCATTTACATTTTAAGAATAATTTCCCCAATATCCTGACTGTGTGTCCTTATTTAAAATCACGAACTATTATTATTAATGGCACTACCAAATCACATTCATGGCGGTTTGGATTTTTAGCAACTGAATGTGAAGAAATTATTTCTAGCATGGCAAAAATACAATCACATCGATCGGGCCATCCAAATCTAGAGACGCAAGCAGGTGCAATACAAGCATTAAAAATGGGGCCTGTATTGGCAAGTGCGGAATCTTTTCGTGTTAGGCATGACATGTTATTGCCACTATTGCAGAAGGTAATGGGATGGAAAGTTATCCCAGGGGATGGTGCATTTTATTTTTTTGTAAATGTAGAAGAAAGTATGCAGCAATTAAAAATTGATAATGATATTGAATATGCGATGCAATTATTACAGAAAGCTAACGTAGCAACGGTTCCGGGATCAGCGTTTGGATATGCTGGATATTTGCGCCTTTCCTTCTGTCAGTCGCGCGATAGATTAATGGAAGCGGTTGAGAGAATTCATGTATTTAATAATGAATGATTCACCAGAATGAATGATTTTATGGTACGGGATAATTATGCAATCACTTAAACCAGAAAAAATTAAACATCGTTGACACAAAAGCATTCTTATTTCGGAAAATAGTGTGCGTGATTCCAAGGAATCAAATCTGTTTTGAGTCGAAATGTTTATCTAAATCCTAATTTCAAAATTTTCTTTCAATATTTTCGCCACCTCAAACAATGGTAAGCCTACCACTGCGGAATAACTTCCTTTCACGTAACTAATATATGCAGCGGCCAAGCCTTGAATTGCATAAGCACCAGCTTTATCTTTTGGTTCGCCTGTGTTCCAATAGTCTTCAATTTCTGCTTGTGTTAGATGAGTAAATGTTACTTCACTTTCCACAACACATTTCTGTATGTGTGTTTTATTTATGATAGCAACTGCTGTTATCACTTTGTGAATGCGCCCGGATAAAAGCTGTAACATTGCAATACCATCTTCCTTGTCGCGCGGTTTACCAAGTATTCGATCATCACAAACAACGACTGTATCAGCACCAATTACTGGAGCATCAACATCATTGCTCAGCAATTCCAAACCAGCTTTTGCTTTGCCTGCAGCAAGACGAGCAGCATAATGATTAGCAGGCTCATCAGGTTGACGAGTTTCATCAATATCAACATTAATGATCGTAGGTTTAATACCGATTTGATTAAGTAATTGCAGGCGACGTGGTGATTGGGAGGCAAGATATATCATAAGCACATGTCTCGATAAAAGTGTGACAGAATCTTTGAAAGTTAATTAGATGAATATCATTTTTTGAATGGTTGGATGATAATATTCTGCTGCACCAACTTCAATGATTAAATTATCCAGAGGCTGATAATTAGCTTCACCATGTGTGTGGCCGCATAATGTCAGAAATTCAATGGATGGATTTGCTTCTGCTATTTCTATCAATAAATCACCAATTACTTTTGAACTGAAATAAGGTAGCCAATCATCATCACTTATTTTTCCGTTATACATACATGCTTCTTTAAAAGGTGGAACATGTGTCAAAACTATAATTTTATCCGGATGACGATTCACTGCTTGTTGCAAATCAATACGCATGTGTGAGGCATCATTGTCTGCTAGCTGCTGCATTTTATCGAGCAATTTAAATTTCCCAATAATTTTTTCCTGAAATAGATCGCTAATCAAACGACTATCATTGAGCGAAACTCTGCTATTAGCATAATCACCATATCGGCCATCTGCCCAACCATCCTGACCCAATAAAATAGTTTTATCAGTTAAAATTTGCATGCCACATTCAGGAAGCCAATATAATTGGCTATTCTCTTTGCACAATGCAATCATCGCTGCTTTGACTTCTTCTATCTGACCACGATAATAATCGTGGTTACCAAGGACGAAATAAATTGGTTTTCTAATACAATCCAACATTTCAGTTAATAATTCTTTAACGTCTGTAGCTTCAGCTATATCACCGCTAATTAACACAGCATCACATTTGGTGCTGATAATTTCCTGATAAAAATTATTGCGCATCTCTTTATCAAGGAAATTGAGGTGTATGTCGGTTAACCACGCTAATTTCATAAGATCATTACACTCCAATGATATTTTTTATCTTGTTTTCAAGCATGTTTGCGCGATGTTCAGCTAAACCACCATATTGAACAAAATATCCAGGAAGAGCACCACGAAAAGCATTACTATTATTTATTTCAATAAAAGATTCTATTAAATAATCACGTAAAATTTCATCAGTTCTAGCTATTTCATCTGTGATTGCCATTCGGCCATCCATTACAGAAACAATATCCTCAAAGTCATGACTAGCATAAAAATCCATCTTGCCTCTTGTTTTGAACGCTTCCAATTTTGTTGCGAGGAAATATGGTGCAGAAATTATTTTTATTTGCAAGCTATCTGATATATCGTAATTAATTGCATATTTAATTGCATTTTTATACCAGCGATTTCCAAATCCAAGAATTTTTTCATCAGTTGGCATTACATCTAAAATCACATCATCATAAAACCAACGACAAATAACCGTTTCTGTAAGTGATCTTTTAAATCCTAGTTCAGATAATTTCTTTTCCAGTTTCTGATATTGACCAAGTGAAATAACATCAACAATACAATCTACATCCAGAGTATAGCGCACATCGTGGAAATCAGGATCATCAATAAATAATCCTGTAGTACACCCTCCTAAAAATACAAATTCATTACGCATATTACCTAATTTAGTAGCAACAAATTGCAACAATCTTAAGTTGGTTAATTTTACTGATTCGTTACTTTGCATGTTTTAATCTCTCTTTTAAAAATATTGAAGCTAAATTACGTTCACGTGGTCGTCCTGATCTTATGACATCAATTAGTACAAGCATGTCGTAAAAATTTGGGTCTGGATTTTCACGTAATGCTTTTGGTATTGATGGGTGAAGTGGGATCAAAGCAACTCCATGCTTTTCACCAATAACATCAGGCCACACTGGAATGGGATAATCTCCCATCGCAATTACACCATGAAATAAAGGTGCTGCAACACCAGTTGGAACTCCTCTCGTGTATTCACCTAACTTGGCAGGGAAAAAAAATTTGACACCACTTACCAGAAATTCCTCGGCAGCATGAATATTGGGAAATAGTTTGTTGTGAATATCTTTTCTTAGTAATCCAGCTGCGACTAGTCGCTTTATTCCTGCATTGATTTCGCTAAGGCTTATACATAGTGTTTTAGCAAGCTCGCGCTGGTTCCAATCTCTATTTGGATTGGCCAATAATTTTACTAAGATGATGCAATCCTGTGACTTTAGCATTGCAATGTTCCTGTATTGAGATTATCTAACTATAGCATATGTTCGCTGTTCGCGAACAGCGAACATAAATGAGATAAGCCATTCGCGATTCGCGAACAGCGAATGATACTGAGTAAAAGTATTTAATTTTCATATGCTTATTTATTTTTTTATTCACACATTAAACGTCAATTTCAGCGATACCACATCTCTTGAACCGCGATTATCGCCGTCAATCAAAAACCTGTTTCCGGTGATATTGATCACCTGATTACGCATGAAAGCATGCGCGTAACTGCCATCAATTGTCAGTGTTTTATTAACCTGATAACCAACTGAGCCACCAAGAACATAACTATCACCTGTAGACACTTGATAATATCCATCTTCAGGTGATTGATTGTAAGTTGCAGCAAGACGCCCAATCCAGTCAGAATTAAATTTATAATTCGCACCAAATGTCAGCACCCAGGAATTATGCAAATGAAACGGCAAGCTCGCATTAATGATCGCTGAACTTCTACCGAATGTAGCAGCAATGCCAGAAGCATGAATATTTTTGATAATCCCCCATTGAATGCGTTGAATGGTAGTGATAAGTCCAAGTTTATCTGTGATTAATTGACTAATTGAAAATATGCCACGTGCTGGTGTGCGCATCTGAAAACGATAATTATCTGAACTGATAGGAGCGATGCCGTTCAGTGTGCTTTTACCGCGTTCGTTATATGTAGTTACAGTACGATAATCAAAGCCAATTAGACTGCCAAACGCGGGACGCAATAAAAATCCTATATTTGCGCCGATTCCCCAACCATCAGATTGATTATTGCTTTCACTATCAGCAAGATTTGAACCAGGAAAACCGGATATGGGATGTAGATGAAAATCTGTGTTTGAAAAATTTATACCTGCACCTAACGATAAAATATTATTTACCTCAACACCTACTGAAGGAACAATATCATAATCCTGAATGGTATTGCTCGATTGTGTATAACGTAAAATGGCACCTTCTTCTGGATTGCGATTCGCAAAATTGGTTACAACTGCTAATCCAAGCCGAAATTTTTCATAAATAGGAATAGCAAAATAAAGTGATGGTGAATAATAATTGGAGACAGATGATGATGTTCCTGTTTCCATAAATTGAGTGGGAACAAAAGTTGTTTGACCTGAAAATTCAGTCTGAAATCGTGCAACAGTTCCAAGCGGAATAATTTGTGTATTCTTCACCAGCACCATGGCAGCCGGATTAAAATATGCTGCTGTCGCATCATTAACAACCGCAGTACCAATGGTGGTTTCGATGAAGGATGCGTATGAAAGGGCAGGTAGCAATAAACCAGCCAGGAATAATGATAGTTTAGCCATGATTCATCCATGAATTTGATTGGTAAAAGTATATAAATAAATTGATCAATAAGCGACTAAAAATTCGGATCTTTCGCTACAGTTCCTTTTAACCACGGCATGTTAGCGATATCGTTTTTTGAATAATCACCAGTCATTAAATAAATATTGCTATGGCCTTGATGATATAAATCTTTTGCATATTGCTCACCACAAATATCTTCGCCAAGATCGGAATCTATATAAATAGGAATGTTTTTTGCATATAAATGTAATATTTCGCGTGCCTGACCAATTTTGTTAAATATAACAATATGCTTCTTTTTCAATGATGCAGAAATTTTCCAGGCATCAGTGAGTGCCTTATTATCATCGATCAGGATTATTTCCGGTTGTTTGATGGTTGTGGCTTCATCAATATTAATGGGGATATATGCTGCATAATCCTTGGGCAAGATTTTCATTTTTAAATGCTCACATCTTTTTTGTATTAATTCGTCATCATATCGACTGGTTACCAGGATCGCATGCTGTGAAATGTTTAATGATTCAATTACATCAAGACCAGAAATGGACTGATTAATTAATTCATAATCTATCAAATAAATTACTGCGGAAAATTTAGTGACATCCAGTGAAAGCAAATTGTCCGGATGATACAAATGAATTAATTGCAGATTTATGAATGGAATTTCTGTCTGAAAGCGGCTTTGCCAAACATCATGAATGGATTGGTCATCATCGAGAATAATAACAGTTGCGCCAGATTGAAATGATAATTCATCAGCAAACCACAAAGGTGAAGAAAGTAAAGGAAGATGGATTGCAACAGTAGTTCCTTTATTTAATTCAGAATGAAGATTGAGTGTCCCATCCCACGATTCAACAAATTTGATTGCTGAATTTAATCCTATGCCTGCACCCTGTGATTTGGTGGAGATGGATTTACCGTGCATGATGGTTTCGATCATTTGTGGTGTCATTCCATCACCTGCATCCGATATTTCAATTAATAAAGCTGGGTCATGTCTGAATAATTTAATGATAATTTTTCCTTTATGATGACTTGCTTCAACCGCATTATTAATTAAATTGGATATAACACGCCTGAAATCAGCAGCATTCAAATTAACAAAACTGCAGTGACTGGAGAGTTCAAAATCACTGCTAATCTCGCAGGGAATTTGCGCATATTGAGCGCGTTTTTCAGAAATGATGGATGATAATAGTAGTGAGATTAATTCAGGTTTAGTGGATTTTATTTCAGCGCTAGCAATATTTTTAGCCGTATATTGTGATAACAAATTATTTGCAATGTCATTTATTTGCTGGCTAGCTGTTCTGATCATGATGCGCTGTTGTTCGGGTATATGCGAAGTTTGTTTGATGATGGCATTCAATGCAGCAAGAGGCGAGCGAATATCATGTGCTACCTGAGATGCTATCATGCCTATGCTTGCCATTTTTTCGTTTGCTTTTGCCAGTTTGAGTTTATTTTCCCTATCTTCAATTTGATGAATAAGATATGACAATTCTTCTATTTCATTGGTTGATGTAAGTGTTTCACCGCTTTTTAATTTTGCCGTGATTTTTTTGAGTGGCTGGTTGATATAATTTTCGAGGATTGCACGTGTTTTTTTCCATCCCCAGATGGATAAAATAATCATAAACGAACAAACGATCAGGTTCAGGGAAAAGATATTAAAGAAACTGGGTTTTTCAATGGAAAATGCGAGGGGAAAATGTTTGTCAGAAATGATATCAAAGCTGCCGAATTTTTTATTGGCAAAAAAATCCAGTGGTTTGCAATTATCGCAATGTTTTAAGCCTCGATTGATATTCATCAGGCTATTGGTGATTTCCCCAGTGTTGAAATATAAAGTGATGTTGTGCAGACAGGAGCCGAGCTGACTATCGAGTCCTCTGTCGAAATAGCAAAGTGGGAGCGTGACGTATGTATCATCCTTGCTGCCGTAATCAAATATTTTTTGCTTTATGCGCGTGTTGGTAATTTCAATCCCTTTTATTTCCTTAAGTTTTAATTTTTTGATTTCGAAAATGACATCGGTCAATAATGCTTTTTGTGTGATATTCCAGATCGCAGATAATCAATAAATGCATTGGAGCTGCCAAGAATACTTATTTTTTCTGAGAGATGAGATTTGAGTAAGGTGAAATTAGAGATGATGTCATTTCTGTGCTGTGCTTCAAGGTTGATGAGGTATTTGTAGTAGATGCTGTTGAGGATGATAAGGGAGAGGAGTAATAATGCAATAAGTGATCTGAATATATTATTTTTGATTCCAATATTAATGGCAGATAAAGATTTAATTTCCATATTATTTCGCTAATGTAGGTTGATTTCAATTTGATTCCAGGCTTCTTCTATTTTTGCATAATCATGTGCAGAAACAGACTCAAGCCATGGTAGATAAGGTAATTTCTTAAAGATATCCTGATAGATATTTTGAAATTCAGGGGAATTTATGGCTGTATAATCACCATAAGGTGAAAAATAATATGCCTTTTCACCTATTTTATTTAAAATCTTTTTAGACATGAGCGATGTGGCAATACAAATTGTCTCAGGTCGATCATTCATGGCAACTAGAAGGTCAGCAGATATATAGGATAAATCAGGATGTAACAGAAATTTATATTTTTTATGCGATTGGTTCATGTAAGTGATTGCATCACCAATCCATCCAAAGGAGAATGCAAAATTTGGCTGATCATATGTTTGATTGTAATTGTTAGTCAAATAAACATTTTTATTCTGAACAACATTTAAAAAATTTTCCATTGATAATGGCAAAGTTTCATCATATTTCTTCAGCCAGGGAGTATTGTTTTGATCATTAGCCTTGTTGATAAGATTCCATATCTCGATGGGATCATTAACTAAAACAACTATGTTATTCTTTGATTTTTTGAAAATTGTCCTAATCTGATCTTTTTCTGATAGATCGATTAATTCTGGATTCCAAAGAAATCCAGAAATTGAATGTACGAAATAAATTACATTGTTAGGGAAGTGACTGGCGAGATATTTTTGTCTTATGACTGGATGAAATTTATCTGAGATACCCGATAAATTAGTTTTTATTTTTGGAAGATCATTTTTTATTGCGCGATAAACCGTGTCAGATAAGATAATAATATCGTAATCTGCTTTGTTTGTTTTGATTCGTCTAAGAAATTCATTATTGGTATAAAAGACATCAGATGAAACATTTACATTACATCTATTCGTGATTTCTGTTATTACTTGTGGGTCTTCAAGATATCCCCACCAACTAAGAATATTAACAGATCGCGTATTCTCTTTGGCGTAAATCATTGCGCTATTGCTTAATAATAGTGTGCCTAAAATTAATGTTATGTAGAATTTATAAGTCTGTAGTAAATAATTGATCATATTCTGTTTTGTTGTAGTGTTGCGCGTCATAAAAATTATGAACCTGTCCTTCTTTGCGAACTTTTTCCAAAGCAGTAAAGTCAATGTTGGCTATGATTAACATGATTTCATTCATTTTGCCTTGTGCAATGATGCCATCATCTGGGAATCCAGTATCTGCTGGTGAAAATATAGCTGCTTGTCCATAGGCCTGATCTATTTCATCAGTTAGCGAGTTTTCATTAATCACATACGCAGTTGCAACATAGCACTGGTTTTCAATTGCTCTTGCGCGACAGGAAAGAAATACTCTGTTATAACCAGCGAGCGTTGTTGTATAACTGGGTACTAAAATTAATGATGCCCCTTGCTGAGCAAGATTTCGTACAGTTTCAGGGAATTCACTATCATAACAAATGGCAATACCGATCTTGCCAAAAGAGGTGGTGAAAATTTTTTGATGATCGCCACCTTGAAATAATTGCGTATTTTTTTCATAAGCAGTGAACTGTAATTTATCCTGATAAGCATAAGAACCTGAAGGGCTGAATAAATAAGCACGATTGGCAAATTTACCTGAAGATAACTTTTCAACGATCGTGCCAGCTTGTATATAGAGTTGATATTTTTTGGCTAGAATTTTATACATTTCTATAAATTGTGGAATAATCAGTTGTATCGCATTATATAATTCTTGATCGGTTGCGAATTTTTTGCAGGCGATTTCCGTACCAATATATTCAGGCATTAATAAAAGCATTGCATCCTGATTTTTTGCTGCTGATACAATTTTTTCAATTTTGACAACATAGTTTTCCCAGCTATGCAATCTTTCAATCTGATATTGGCAGCAAGCAATTTTTATCATAATTGTTTCATCCAGAATATAAGGGTTTTATATGTGGGAGTTTGTTCGCCAACTTCTTGCCATTCAAACTGGGTTCGTAATTCAGGATGTTTTGTGTAACCAAAATGCTTCCATACGTCATTCAATGGAATATAATTTTGCGGCTTTCTTGCATCATCCTCTGGTCTTTCTATAGCTGCGAAAGTTACAACTTTACTACCATATTTTTTTGCATTATTTTCGCGCAAGCTAAAAAAGTGCCGGTAAATATTACGACCGCGATATTCCGGTCGTAATACCGATTCTCCAAAGTAAAAAATATCCCGCGGATTGATGAGATTATCTAAAAAAGGCTGCTTAAACTCGCTAGTCTCAAATTCCATTGGTATGGAGGTTGAAGCTCCTACTACTTCAGAGCCATCAATAACCAAAATAATCATGCAATCAGAACATTTAATATAAGTATCGAGATACTTGTATTCATATTCCAGATTGCCTTCATAAAGATAAGGATATTCTTTAAAAGTATTAATCCGTAATTTTGCCAATTCTGGAATATATGGAAGAATATCCTGTCCTTTCAGGGATATTATTTTCAAATCATTCATTATTGACTAACCTGATTAATCCAGTCCTGCATGTTGTAATAAGTGCGTACGCGAGAAATTTTGCCATTTTTAATGGAGAAAAATGAACCAACAGGTAATTGATACTGTTGTTGTTTTGCTTCTGGTAATCCTTTATCTGTTGCAAGATATGTTCCTTCAATGGTGAATTCAGCTGCAGCATGAGAACCATCTTCAACTGCCATAATGATAATGTCTGAAGCTGTTTCCTTGTAACAATGATTCATATGCTCCATGAATTTTGCAAAAGCGTCTTTTCCGTTTTGCGTGCCTCCCTGATTAATATCATGGATAACATCGTCGCTGAGGCAATTCATAAATGCCTGCATATCCTGTTTATTAAAAGCATCATAATATTGCTGAATAAGATTTTTAGTCGTGTTCATTGGATTATTTCCTTGATGAGATTATACGAAAGGGTTAACTGGAAAATTGCGAGGGGATATTACGCCAGGAATTTCGAAGTTGCAATTGTTGTGAAAGATATTTTTTTAGTCGTTAGTCGGGCGAAGCTCATCGCTCAGCCCAGCTAACGTATACCTAATAAATTATTTAAAAATTAATGCCACGCTTCCCCATTTGCATCAGCAGAGGTTGCCCATTTATAACATCCGCCGCCGGAGTTTCCTGAGCCGCCGCTGCAGCTATCGAGGGAATAGCAATCAAATTTTGTGATCGCAGATGGAAATAATACCCACACATTTTTTCCCGATGAGCTATCCATCCAGTAACAACGATAAGCAATAACTGCTGGCGCAGGTGCTGTCACAACATGCGAAGGTGAAGCGACAGGAACTGCTACAACTTGCGATGGTGAAGCAACTGGAACAACTGTTGTTTGCGCAGGAGCTGCTGGTGTGGCGGGAGCCGTTGCTGGCATGGATTGCATAATATCCTGCATGATTGTCGCAGGAATCATTTTTAATTCATCCACACTAATTGTTTTGCCATTCAATTGAATGCTTGGGCCTTTAACTGTAAGGACAAACGTATAATTCTGATTATTTGTTTGCAAATAACCACGTTGCACCATTGCTGCCAGCACAAACTCTGCCTGTTTTAGAGGGTCTTGAGGCATCGTGACGGTTTGTGGTTGCTGATTCAAGGTTTGTGTGATGCTCATTGCCATCAGTTTCTGAGCCAGTGCCTGTGGAATTTGTACATTCGCATCAATGTTTAATACATTCATTAATGCCTGTAAATTTGCAGGAACACTCATGAGCGATATTTGTATATTCGCAAGCACCGCACCAAGTTCAGTTGTCAAACTAAGATTGCTGCTAATTTTACTGTTCGGTGTAAATAACTTAACAATCACTTCATCTGGATTGGGTTCCTGATTATTCCAGTTTTTATAATTATCAAATATGTAACCAAGATTAATATCATTCAGTGAGAATACATGTTTTGCCAGCGAAATATACTGGACAGGAAATGTTGCAGGAAAATTAATCGTCTGTATGAAAGTTTCAGAATGATACTGATAAATCTTGTCTTTCATACTGTAATCAGCTTTTACAGTGAGATCTGTAAGATCAAATGTTCTGCCATCCTGCCATTTTGCTGTGATTTTTGGGATGCTTGCAGTACCCACTCCAGTCATTGCATTAGGCGATTGACGTTCAGCAGAATTTGAAAATTGCATTGCATCAACGGAAACATTAGGCAGATTATACATCACAAAATTTGCATTCAGTTTGCCGAATGTAAGCGTATTATTTAATTTTTCAATTAAACTATTTGCAATAACAATTTTGCTATCACCTTTCAAGCCACCCCAGGTAACTAATCCTTCAAGCGATTTTGGTGCGACTGTGTAAATATAAGTCCACTTGTTACCACTCAATGATGCGAGTGTGTGAATTTGCAGAAATCCAGATTCATCTGTCTTTATTATCATGGACAAGAATTCAGGTAGAAAAACAGATGTATCAATTGATGCAGCAGCAAGACGCGGTGAACTGTCAAACCAGACGAGTGGACCATGATGAATGATGGATTTGACATGAAAGGTGATCGGAACAGTTGGTCGATTGGGTCGTTGTTTGATAGTCGTGATGGATAAATCAGCTGTTGATTGTAACCACCCCATTTGATAATTATCGATTTTTATTTCTGTCTTGTCAGCAGTATTATTTTCTTTGGCCAATTCGTTTTGTAGTAATCCAACTTGCTGATAAAAAGAATTTTTAAATAAGTAACCATCAATAAATGGTGCTGCAGCAATGATGATTGCAACAATGACGATGAGATAAATGAGTTTTCTCATTGGGTAGCCTCTTTTGAATTAAGTCGTGAAAAAATGTTTTATTAATTTAAGCATTATATCATGCGACCAGAGGCAACCCAAAGATTTTATAAACTTAACTTTTTAACAAGCCATTGAAAAATAGCTTATTCACTTCCACCTTCTGCTTTTTTGATCGAGTGTTGCAAATTTTCATCAGACAAATTTGTCTTTGCAAACGATGTAGTCGCTGGAAGATAAACTTCCACTGTCTGCAAGGATTGCAAGCTGACTTGTGCATTTTTATCCAGCTCAATTTCCAACACATGCCCACCTGTGCTGCGATCTTTTGTTACAAAGTGCAAGTGCAAGCCAGGAACGGCTATTCCTGCCCAGTATTTTGGAAACCAGAATCCAACAATACTTCCTTCCACATTATTCAAATGAAAAATGGCTTGTTCGGAAGATGCCTTGGTTAATAGCGGATAAGGTTTTTTCTGTTTGCGCAAACTTCTGAGTGTGAGTGATTTGAATGTGCCATCAATGCGTATCGCATGCGGAATATTTTTATTGCCAAAATATGCATTCAAGGTTTTACCCAATTGCTGATAATCATGAATGGCAGATAATGTTTTTTGCATTTGAGGGTGGAAAAATGTGACTTCAGCAAATGGTACGATTTGCGAAGTACGCACAGATTTCAATTTGCCATTCGCTTCAATCTGATAATAACTGCCATCAATCGCAACCATTTCACCATTGAGATCGAGAAAAGTTCCCAAACCAAAATCACCATGTTTCATCAGATTGCCATATGTATAATCACCATCGTAAACACCTTGCGTGAGTGAGCCTATGGTTGCTACCTGAAAAACAGGCTGATTTGCTGCGTTTGCTGGCATGACATGCAAACCGAGTGTTATAAATAATGTAGATATAAATTTATGTTTCATGTTGATACTCCAATTGCCATGGATGTTGCGTTGATGACAGAAGCAATACGAATGGAGGATTGTATTGCGAGTTTACTCATACCAGATTTGATTAATTCATTAGTATGCGCATCCATACACATACCGCAACCATTCAATGCTGATGCTGCGAGAGAATATAATTCAAAATCCATTTTTTCAATTCCAGGGTTAGCAATCACATTCATGCGTAAGCGTGCTGGCATACTGGAAAAGGATTTATCACTGGATAAATGAATAAATCGATAGTAAATATTATTCATCGCCATGATGGTTGCAGCAGATTTGGCAGCAGTGATTTCTGCATCAGATAAAATGTTTGTCACTTCATCCAGCACAGCCTGAATGACAAGAGAATTGCCAGTCGTATATGCACTCGTCAAGGCAATACCTGCTATCTGATTATCTTGTAAATCCGGTACACCTTCTGCAGTTAAAATAGTTGATAAATTCAATTTAATATCTTTCGCAAAATCGGGTAATGTATTTTTTAATGATTCGATACTCATACAGCAACCTCCAGCGTTTTTTCACCTTTCTGCCAATTGCAGGGACAAAGTTCATCAGTTTGCAAAGCATCCAGTACACGTAATACTTCTTTTGGATTTCTACCCACATTCAAATCAGTGACCATGGTGAAACGAATAATTCCTTTGGGATCGACAATAAACGTCGCTCGTTTGGCAACACCTTCATCCTTGTCAAGAATACCTAATGCCGTGCTGAGTTCACGTTTGATATCCGCTAGCATGGGAAAAGGTAAATTAGCTAATTGTTCATTTTGCTGACGCCAGGCAAGATGCACGAATTCAGAATCGGTACTCGCGCCCAGAATGATTGCATCACGCTCGAGAAATTCTGCATGCAATTTTCCAAATTCAGCGATTTCAGTTGGACAGACAAAAGTAAAATCCTTCGGCCAAAAGAACAATACCTGCCATTTATCCTGGTAAGTCCTATGATTTATTTCAATAAAAGCATTTTCAATCTTCGATGATACGACTGCTTTCATGGAAAATTCGGGAAATAATTCGCCGGTTGATAACATGGTTTTTCTCCTGATTTAAAATGAAGATTGAGTATGAAGGATTCAGCTGTGGGGGAATAATCGATAATTTTTATTGAATTGATAAGCCATGCTTATGAGTAATTCAATGTAGCATCAGCACTTGTATATATGCTAAATTCGCTCTTTAAATTTTATGTCTGATCTTGCCATGAACAATATTTTTTGCCGTTTTTTTATTCTGGATATTCTGATTTTATTATTCCTGTTCATGCAGACAGGTTGTCATACACAAACACCACCAGTGACTTCATCACGATTAGCGCCTTTTACCTTGCGACCTGTTTCCTATTCAGCATTGCCAAACTGGAATAAGGATCATGTGGCTGAAACCTGGCCTGCTTTTCTACGTTCATGTAATAAATTAATTCGTTATCAGAAATGGCATGCAGTGTGTGTGCAGGCACGCAACATGCAACATCCTTCTGACAAAGCAGTGCGAAATTTTTTTGAAACATATTTCAAACCCTATCAAGTGAAATCTGGCAATCATACCGAAGGTTTATTTACAGGTTATTACGAACCAGAGATTCATGGATCACGCACAAGAAGTACACGTTTTAATACTGCTATTTACAAACGTCCTGATGATCTCATTATGATTGAAGACCTCGGAATTTTTCGACCTGATCTGAAAGGCATTCGCATTGCTGGCAGATCAGTGCGTGGTAGTTTAAAGCCTTATTACACGCATGAACAAATTAATAAAGGTGCACTTTCCGGCAATGAATTAATCTGGATTGAAGACCCAGTGGAATCTTTTTTTATCCAGGTGCAAGGTTCTGCTTCAGTCAAACTGGATAATGGCGAATCCATTCGACTTGTTTATGCAGGTACCAATGGACATGCTTACACGGCAATTGGTACGGTGCTGGTGCGTGAGCATGGTGTTGCATCGCGTCATATCTCCATGCAAAGTATTCGCGACTGGCTGAAGGCGCATCCTGCAAAATCGCAGGAAATCCTGCAACAAAATGCTTCGTATGTTTTTTTCACAGAAATGAAAGGTGAAGGTCCGATTGGTGATCACGGCGTTGTATTAACACCAGGAAGAAGTCTCGCAGTTGATACACGTTATATTCCTCATGGCACACCTGTCTGGCTGGATACCAATAATGTTAAACGCCTGGTGATTGCGCAAGATAAAGGTGGTGCAATCAAAGGACCAATTCGCGGTGATTTATTCTGGGGTACAGGTGATAAAGCAGGCGAATTAGCTGGTTCCATGAAAGCGAAAGGTGGATATTTTATTTTGCTTCCTGAGAAGTAACGGAAGTACTCCTTCCCCCAAAGGGGGAAGGTGCCGACAGGCGGATGGGGGAGTATAAAAGTAATTCACAGTTTCTTAGGTTTTATTTCATTATTAACTATTGGTTGTTTACCAGCCTGATTCGCTGCAGTTTCCTGCCGCAATCGATTCTTGATTTGATCAGGCAGGTAATGATGATTATTAATATTATTCACAATCGTTCTTAACCTGCCATTTTTATCCATCAGCGCATCAAGTTCCTTATCAGTAAAATTTTCTGCTGGATGACCTTGTATTTTGTTATCCAACTTATTTAATGCGCTTAGTTTTATGCCTTTAGTGGTTTTTGTTTTGAAAAAAGCTTCAGCATGTTCTTTGGAAACTAATTGTCTATACGCATCTATCTGGTTGAGAATAATTTGCTGTAGATTAGTTTTGGTGTCTCTTAAATTTTGCACGGCATCAGAGATCGTAACACGTGAATCAGGATGTGGATGTGATAATTGCGTTAAAGTACGCATTAATTCGTCCGGTACTTTTTGTCCTAACAAAAATTCCGGCTCCGCTTTTTTTTGAAATGTAGCAGCTCGATCAAGTAAAAATTTAATCTCGGTATTGGTATTATTAGCTTTATGTTTATCTGCTTGCTGATTTTCACCCCATACTTCGCGCAATATCAATCCCATCTGGAATGCATCATATGAAGGTTGATCGAGGCGATTATTGTAACCAGGTTGTGCTGCTTCTGGAGGTACCCAGAAAGTCGTGCCGCCGGGTACCGTTTTTCCTGAATTAATTCTGGTTGCCAATCCAAAATCAATAATTTTTACTTCAAGCGGTTGCTCAGGTTTAACAATAATATTGTCAGGTTTCAGATCGCGATGAATGATTCCTTTTACATGCAAGTCTGCTAATGCTTCCATTAATTTAATCGACAAATCGAGTCTCTCGAGGGAGCTGGGAGGATTTCTTTCCCATTCCTTGAGTAATTCAGTGAGTGTCATGCGCTGATATTTTTCACCGCGAATAAAACTGTTTTTTCTGACGCCATCTTTTTTTTGTGAGCGTAATTTTTTTGTTCCTGCTGGCGGATTGGCAAGGCGCGTGAGTGTGCGTTCATTTTGGAATTGTTCGCGTTTTGATTGTTCATCATAGCCATAAGGTATGATTTTGATGAATTCATTTTGTACGGGGAAAAACTCGAGATTATTATCAATGTATCGCAGATCGCCTGTAACATCGTATGCGCGACCGCCACCACCTGCACCTAGTTTTTTATTATCTTCCTGCGTAAAGACAGTATAAAAATATTCTTTGTCATCAGCAGTTTTTCCTTCAGCATCCATCAATGCTGATCTGACTAGCGAATGAGAAAGTATAAATTCAACCTTCCCAAATTGATATATTGTATTGGCTTCGAAAACACGGACCCTGGCTTTTTTATCGCTAAGTTCATCAGCCTTGAGAAAGGCAGTCAGAATGTTTTTTTCATCATCAGTCAAATGAAGCAGGTCGTAGTATTTAGCCACTTTAATCCTCGTTTTGTATTATTTGAAATCTTTATATATTAATTATATCAGCTATTATATTCGCAGATTTATTAACATATTATTAAAAAAAAGAATAAATACAGTAGTTTATTAAAGTCGGCTAATTAAGTTTAATTTAATAATTGTTATATATAATTGATATTATTTTAAAATATTACAAAACGAGAAGTGTGTGTATGAAAGTAAAGCGTTTGCATCCGCGATTACCCGGTTACACGAAGATATTTACGCATTTAAATCCTGCGCCGTCTAATATTGCTCCAGAAAAAAAGCCATATATTGTTTTCATTGCACCTGAAAATTATTATCCACAGCGAAATAGCGATGAAGGATTATTGATAAAATATGGATTAGTAGAAACTATAAACAAGCAGCGAATTATAACGATTACATCAGCAAGAAAAGTAAAAGAAGTGATTCGTTTATTCATGAATTTGCCGGAATACAACCTAAAAGAAAATGAAGAATTATTGCAGGCATTACAAGATTATGCGAAACATTGTGAAGCCATCCAAAGCAAGAAACAAACTGCTCCGCCTCCGCCAAAAAGCAAAAACAATTATGAGAGTTATACGCGTATTTCTGAAATGGTAAGTACAAATTATGCTACGGAAGAATTGAAAAAATCCAAAGCTGAATATGACAAGTTTGTATACTTCAAAAGAAATCCTACCTCCCGATCCATTTCAGAAATTGAGGCCTACAATGCATTATGTTACCGAATGTATATTCGTCATTCGAAAGTAAAAAGCGGCGTAGATCAAAATGGAAAACGCACCGGTTTATTTTCGACGAAGCTCGAAGGTTTCATCTCGGTTTATGATTATGTGACCACACAAAATAATAATATTCCGCTTAAGAAAAAGTTGTTGCTTGATGCGGAATTCGCCAAAATTCTGGCAGCCAGTTATGCCGAAAAAGAATATGATTTGCATCCTAAAAATTATGGATTGATGCCTGTTGTGGTTAATGGTGTGCGTAAATTATGTTTCGTAAAGATTGATGATGATCAGACAGCATGGCCATTGACTTCAAAATATAATAGCAAGGATCCCAGAAAGCTTATATTTGATCATCTTAAGACTCCCGAGGCATCTTTTCCTGTGTCAGCAATTGATCTGGATTATTTTCCCATGCTGAATGATGCAATGCCAAATCACTGGTGTACGTATGCCAATCAAGAAAAAATTTTTGACCAGAGAGATTTATTTTCACTGTATTACGATGATGAATTCATCAAGCAAAAATATTTCACCTGGCTCAAGCGTATTCTGATCCCCAATGATGCTTATGTGTCTGCCGCACAAGCTACATTACGTTCGACGAACAAACAGCAAAAATTCAGTCAGGAAAAATGTAATCGTACGGAAGAATTAAAATCAGAATTACTGGGTTTGCAATCATTCCAGGATTATGTGGTTAATAATCCACATGTCATTGATGAGATTTGCGCTGAATTCACGGAGTTTAATCGTGAAGAGCAAAAATATATGCAAATCAATATTGAAGAAGTACGCAATAATTTCACGCGTATCAAAAATGAAGTGAAACAAAGAAAAAATGATGATCTCCGTAGTACTGAGCGTATCCTGACTGGAGTGTTATTGGGTTTGGGTATTTTTATTGCGACAGCAATAGTCGTCGGTGCACTGGTTGCAACCAGTGTCATTCCAATCGTGCCCATCATGACTATCATTGGCGGTGTGGGATTAGCTGTTAAAATTATCGGATTGTCTGCGATTTTTGCATCATGTGCAGCAGCACTTGCTACGGCTGGTGCAATCGTTGGCAAGATCGTTGATAAAGTGTATCGCAGGAAAATCGATGATGTGCGATATGATCCTGTTCCTGTGCAGCGACAAATAGAGCAGCAAGAACAATTACCTGAATATGTTAAGAGACTTTCTTTGCAACAAGATTCTATACAACAGGAGGAGCGACCATCGGTCTCTGATTCAGTGTCTAATCGTATAACTTATTATTAATCCATTCAGTATCTAATTGCTAAAAACATTTTTGAGAATTATTATCACTGTCTACGTTCATCGACAGGATAGTTATCATGAAAGGATTGCTCACCGTATTCGCTTTAACTTTATTATCATCTGCCAATGCCCAGCATAAAAAAGATATATATCATACGCAAGTCGGATGTATGTCATGCCATCAGGCTGAAAACATGCAAGACCATCATGCTTCCAGGCAGTCAAAAAAAGCAAAACTGGCAGTAAAAAAGAAAAACATTAATGTGTTATAGGAATATCATGCTGGTTGGCATGTTATTGCTAACCAGCATGCAGGTTTTTTCTCGCAACATTATCGATGAAAATAAACTGCGAAATCATGTCAATTTTCTTGCATCTGATGCGCTGGAAGGCAGGTTAACAGGCACCAGAGGTGAGCAACTTGCCACACAATATGTCGCTAATATTTTTAAGCAACTTGGATTAAAGCCAGCAGGTGATAATGGCACTTATTTTCAGTCATTCATTTTTTCAGGTTCAACGCGTCATGGTCGCAATGTATTAGCAAGACTTGATCCTGATGTGCCATCCACAGGCATGATTATTCTCAGCGCGCACATTGATCATCTTGGATTGGGCGATAAATCAAATTCACTGGGCTCAATCGGCAGGATTTATGCTGGTGCAGATGATAATGCATCCGGTGTCGCTGCGATGCTGGAAGTAGCAAGAGCATTTAGTACATTGAAGTCGCAAGGAAAATTTGCTGGTAATAAAAGTATTTTATTTGCAGCCTGGTCCGGTGAAGAATTCGGTATATTAGGATCGACGCATTTTGTTCGTTCATATTCTGGTGAAAAAAAATTACCGATTCGTGTTGTGATTAATCTGGATATGGTTGGTCATTTGCGCGAAAAACTTGTGATACAGGGAACAGGTTCCAGTGCAGATTGGCCATTATTTTTAGCAAATGTAGCGCATGGTTCACTGCAAATTATTGCGAGCAAGGATGCGTATTTACCAACAGATTCAACCGCATTTTATTTACAACATATTCCAGTATTAAATTTTTTTACGGGTGCGCATGCCAATTATCATACGCCAGAGGATAGGCCCGAAACTTTGAATTATCATGGCATCGCTGTGATTGCAGATTATCTATTTACATTCATGCAGGAACTGCAACAGCGAATCGCACCAATTGCATGGCAAAAAATTCCACGGGAGAAACAATATATACGACAACATTTGCGAATTTATCTGGGAACCATTCCTGATTACAGCTATGTGAATAAAGAAGGTGTGCGCTTATCTGGTGTTGTAAATGATTCACCAGCAGAGCTCGCGCATTTACAGCGTGATGATATCGTTGTTGAATTAGCTGGAAAACCCACACCTGATATTTATACTTATACGGCAGCTTTAAATAGTTTAACACCTAATAAACATGTGCCATTGACTATCATGCGTAATCATAAAAAACTGGTTCTGCATGTATTACCTGATTATCGCGCGGATTGATTGTTTTTCACGAAATATTCGGATATCTTACTTCGATCTATTTTGTAAAGGGACTTCAAATGAAATCATTCAAATTACTCACATCATTTTTTTTCGGTATTTCTCTTACTTCTTCACCATTGCTTGCACATTCCTACAAAGGTGAAGTCATCCCACAAATTTGTGCGCCGCATAACTGGACGGGATTTTATGCCGGCGTCAATGCAGGTTTTGTGCAACAAACCATGGATATAACCAATATTGATGCGACAACATTTAATGCAACACTGGTGCAGCAAACCAATCCACGATTGACAGGCGGTTTGCAAATTGGTTATCGCAAACAGATTGATATGACAAGAACATCAGCTGTTTATGGTGCAGAATTAAGTGCGAATTTTTCTGATGCAAGTTTCTCGAAAACATACGGTGGACCATTTGCCTTATATCAACTTGATTCCGATCATAATCTGAAGGATGTTGTTTTATTGCAATTAATGGATGGTTTGGCAATCGATAAAACTTTGTTATTCCTTTCTGCAGGCGCAGCGTGGACTCGAACCACAGGTACGACGACCAACATATCAAACGTACCATTTTTTACTTCGTTCAGTGTTAATAAAAATCAGTTATCACCTGCTATCGGTGCAGGAATTGAATATGCTTTCACTGACAAAATTTCTGCTCGTTTCAAGCTCGATTACATCCCGATCCATTCTTATTCCACATCAGATGATATTGGGGATTCCTTCGAAGTTTCCAGCAATATTGTGCAAGCAACCATTGGTGTGAATTACGTATTTGCCTGTTAATTTTTTAAGGGATAATTATGAAAAGGACATTCAAAATATCATTGCTTGCTTCCATGATGTGTATTGCAACAGTTGTACATGCTGATAATCAAACGAATACACTTAGTCCAATTTATCCAGAATCATTATTACCATTTACCATTATCATTGAACAAATGAATTTTCAATTACCTGTTGGATTGCATTCCGGCATGATTGGAATCTACAAAGGATTATGGATATTTATTGCTGGGCGTACAAATGGCTTGCATGGTTTTGGTGCGGATCCTTTTCCCGTTGCTGCACAAAACACGATGATATATGTGGTCAATCCTGCTAGCGGTACAATTTTTTCACGATCACTTCATACTTCTGATTTAACACAGCAGCAGATTGATTCCTTGTCTGTCACCAGTCCACAAGGTTATCAGGATAACAATACGCTTTATATGACAGGTGGTTATGGCATAGATACTCTAACAGGCGCTTTCACAACCAAACCAATTTTAACTGCATTCAATTTACCTGGTATTGTCAAATGGACGATGGGTGATAATTCAAAACAGTTGAGTGCTTACATTCAGCAAATTATTCATCCCATGTTTCAGATTACGGGTGGAGAAATGTTGAAATTAGGGAATGTTTCTCAATTAGTATTCGGACAAAATCAGGATGGTGTTTATAATCCTGCTGATAGTGGAATTTATAGCGAACAGATCAGGCGTTTTCAGATTAGCAATGTGAATGGTCAATTGTTTGCGAATTTTTATCCTTCATTACCAACATTACCAGATCCAAATTATCGAAGGCGTGATTTGAATGTGATGCCCGCAATATTTAGTGTAAATAATCGTTTGCAATACGGCATGATTGCTTACGCTGGTGTCTTTACTGAAACAACGGGTGTGTGGACGGTGCCAGTGGTGATGGATCAGAATGGCACGCCTTCCATGGCAAATCCATTATTGTCGACGACATTTAAGCAAGGCATGAATCAATATGTCAGTGCAACAGCGGGTTTATATTCCCAGCGCACGAAGAGTATGTATAACATCTTTTTTGGCGGTATTTCCTATGGCTTTTATTCTGGCGGAACATTCCAGACGGACAGTGAAATTCCATTTATCAATCAGGTGACAACAGTGAAAATGGATCAGAATGGCAATTTCACGCAGTATCTGATGAATAGCCAATATCCTGTGATTCTCTCAACCAGCGTCAATCCTGGTAATCAATTATTATTTGGCGCAGGTGCTTATTATATTCATGCAAACATTCAGCGTTATGCAAACGGTGTCATTAATATCGATAACATCCGCAAACCAACTGTCATTGGTTATATCGCAGGTGGCATCATGAGCACTTTACCAAATACCAATACGGATGCGGATTCCAATGGTTCTCCGTATGTGTTTAAAGTGACATTAGTGCCGAGGGGTTAATCAACAACCTCAAAATTATCTGGTTGTATTCAGATTTGCTTTAATATAAGATTCGCAGCCATCGCAGATCCAGCTTATATTCAGGAAAATCATGAGAACCACGAAGTCACCTTTATTAGACGAGTTATATGGAGTGGAGCTATCCAATCAGGTATTTCACAATCTTGAATCACTTGATTCAGATTTAAATAAGGAAGTTCAGGAAATAGCTTATGAACATTATTGGGCGCGAGAAGGCCTGTCCATCAGGGAAAAAAGCTTAATTACTGTTTCATCACTAATTTCACTCGGCCGGGAAAAACAAATTAAGCCGCACTTAATCGGCTTTCTGAATACAGGTGGAACAGTAGATGATATTTTAAATATAATCATTTTTTTTAATACACGGCTTGATAAAAAATTAATTAGGATTGTGACAAATATTGTTGAAGATATCCTGAAAGAACGCAGTATGGATGTATTATTAACAGCAGATCTCATTGATAATTCCAAATTTATACAAAATAAAGATATATGTTTGGCAGATATAGCATCATGTGCTGCGCTAGGTGTACATGAAAAAACTAAAACAAGCATTGTAGATTATCTTGATAAATACAACGATAACGTAGAAGTAAAAAATCTATTAATTCATTTGATACCTTATTGCGGATTTCCTGTTGCAATAAATGGATTTACTGCATTAAAGGACGCACTCGCGACAAATGGATGTAAATGAAAATTTTAAAATTTGCATCAAAAATTAAACCGAAATTACTATTTATAATATCTCTTGTATTTATAATTATCCTTTTTATTACTACTAGCTGGATCTCATCAAGCCAGCTTGTAAAGAATATCCTTAAGAATGAGATTAGCAATCAACAACAAGTATCGGAAATAATCGCTCAGTCATTAGAGCGTTATTTTAATACCCTTAAAGTTATAATTAAAATCGCGGCATCTGATCCAATATTTAAAATGGATATTACCTCGAATGAACAGAAAATTTTTGACACTAAAGTATTACCAGATGAGGCAAAAAATATACTAGAGAAACAAGAAATATTTACAGTTTTATCTAGTCCTGTGCATGCCATTATTTTTCCATCACCTTATGCCAGCAAAATTGTAAATGATGGACTAAAAAAATGGCAAATTTACAAAGGATTACCACTATATGATACTGACGGTAGCGTTTTAGTTGCTGAAAAACGCTTGTTAGCAAGTAATATCAGAAGAAACTACAATGACATTCGATATTTGTTTTATGCAAAAGCAAATGGAAATATAGTTTTTATTGAACCCTTTGATATTCAAAAAAACATTAAGGTTTATAATTATTCTTTTCGTGATGCACTGAGATTGGTAAACGAAAAAAAAGAAACTTCAATTTCAGAAGCATATATAACCAATGAATTCCATGGCATGCAAAGTATTACTGTCGCCACACCTATTTTTGACAACGATAATGTAGTCAAATATATTTTTGGTGCTTCAATCAGTGCAAAAACTCTTAAGGATAGTGTTTTTTTGCCATTAAAAGAAAAAATGGATCTGCATAACGGCACATCGATATATTTGGTAGACAGACATGCTCATGTTATAGCCAGCAGCAATGGTGAAAATATTTATTTTCCAGCAAGTGGTGAAGATAATGATGACCATGATTTGGGTAACTTAAGAAGTAGAGGTATATTTCGAAAACTTGATTGGCATCCTGGTTATTTTGAAAAAGGAACTTCCTGGAATAGAAAAACCTGGAGCTGGAATCTGGATACAATAAAGTCTATTTATCATTTGCGATATATCAATAAAAGTGGCGTAGAGGTTTTGGCAACTTTTATGCCAATTTCACTCGATAATCGTTCTGTGAGCTGGGGATTATTAATAGAGACACCGCTTAATCATTTACTTGCACCCGCAGTTTATTTAAAAATGATGCTATTTTTCTTATGTGTATTATTAGGAGCAGTTGTAACAGCTATCTTGATAATATCCTTGCGCTATTTTTCAAGACTCGAAATTGAAATAAAGAAAAAAGAAGCTGAAATAAACAAAATGGCAGCACAAGTAGCGCATGATATTAAATCTCCCATTGTAGCTCTTAATATGCTGCTTAAAAACTTACTGACCACTGATGAGAAAATTAGAGTGATGGTGCATAAATCTGTTAATCGTATAAATGATATAGCTCATAATCTATTATTCTATTCGAAAAATAATATATCCAATTCTAATAACAGCGGTAATCATGCCACATCTGAATCATTATATCTGGCGCTTGAATGTATTATTGCTGAGAAGCGTTTTGAACATCCACGCTATGATAATAATATTCATTTGAAAGTTTCTGAAAATGCCTGTCATATTTTTTCAAATGTTAATCTTGTTAATTTTAAACGAGCAATATCAAATTTATTGAATAATAGCATTGAAGCTATTGATGTAAATGGCAGCGTCAATATTGATCTTTATTGCGATGATGATAGTAGAGCATACATAGTTATCGAGGACAATGGATGTGGTATGCCGAAGAAAATCTTACATAAAATTACTGAGCATGGTTTTAGTTTTAATAAAAAAAATGGGAATGGTTACGGCTTGCATTTTGCTAAAACATGTATCCAGGATGTTAATGGAGAATTTAAAATTGATTCGATTGAGGGAAAAGGAACCAAAATATTGATTGCACTGCCATTAACCCAGGCTCCTGACTGGTTCTGTGGAAATATTACTGTGAATGATAATGAAAGTGTTGTTGTGGTTGATGATGATTTATCAATACATGATGTTTGGAATGAGCGATTCAAAAATACTTCAATTAATATCTCGCATTTCTTTAATTCAGGAGATTTTTGCAATTATTTGGTAAATAATCCGAATAAAAATCTTTTTCTGATTGATTATGAACTTTTAACAGGATGTAAAAATGGATTGGATATTATCGAGGAATTAAGCATATCCGATAAGTCTATTCTGGTTACAAGCTATTATGATTCTCCTGTTATAAGAAATCGTTGTCATGAATTAAAGGTTAGAATTATTCCTAAAGCATTTGTAACACATATAAAAATCAGTACATATAATAATGATGTACCCATTATATTAATCGATGATGATGAGTTAATGCGGAATGTATGGATTTTGGCTGCCAAAAAAGCAGGGAAAACAATTGCAACATATAATTCACCTGCTGAATTTGATAAATACAGAGACTCTGTTTCTAAAAAATCCATATTTTATATTGATTCTGAGATTGGAGACAGCATTCGCGGTGAAGTATATGCTAAAGAGCTATATGAGCTCGGATTTAAGGAATTGCATCTTGCTACTGGCCATCGAAAAGAAAAATTTGCAGGCATGTGGTGGCTAAAGTCAATTGTCAGTAAAGAACCAATATTTTTTTAGCACCTATTCTTCATCACAACACAAATACTCTCACCAGCTTAATCTGATCAAATGAGTATTTGCCGTCGAATTTTTGATATACCGGAGTAAGCCAGCCATTTTCTGAATATTTTAATGCGGTGAAAATTTCTTCAAAATCAGTGGCTGCAAATTCATTTTTTAGAAACTCAAGATCATTATTATCAATCAATTTTAATCCCTTGAGTTTTTCCAGATGATGCAAAATCGTGCCAACAGAAATGGCACGTTCATTGGCAATGGTATCTAGCGACTGACGTTGCTTTAATCGTTCGAGTGTAACGAGATGCGTCGCAACAGCTTTTTCTTTTTTCTTGCGGGTTTTTTTCGCTGGTTTTTCCTTGCTACCGTTGAAACGATCCACTAATGTCTGCTGTTGTAATTCAGTCTGATTCTGGGTAGATAATTCCTGCATATCACGCACAACATCCAGCGAACATTGCTTGAAAATTTTATCATGCTCGAGAATTTTCGGATGAACCTTTAACGCCATTTCATTGAGGTTCATTAATTTTAAACCGCTTAAACTACGCACGCGTGACAAGGCAACATATCCCATGCCAGGTTCAAACGCATCACCCAAATCAATTTCTGCAGCATCAAGAGTCATGCCCTGACTTTTATGAATGGTGATTGCCCAGGCAAGTCGTAATGGAACCTGGGTGATAATACCGCGCACGACACCATTATCTTCGTACTTCCATTCATCAGGATAGGCGACAAATGTCTGATTATCATAGGTGCGAATAAGCGGCCAGCTATCAGGAGTTTTCTCGAAACCGATGACAACAGCACGCGTGCCATTCACATATTTGCCTTGCGTATCATTCTTGATAAACATGACTTCAGCACCAACTTTTAATTTCAATTCATCCATGGCAAGACAGGATTTTTTTAATCCCTCCACAATTGCACTATAGCCAACAGTATTCATGCGAAAAGTTTTTTCTGCACCATCAATGCTTGCCAGTTCACGTTCATTGATCTGATCGACGTTAATATTGCGTGAATAAAGTTTGGTTGCTTTTACATTGCCAACAGGTTCTTTCTTGTAACGCGTGCGCAATGGAACTTTGGTATGTTCACCGGCTGTGCCACTGCGAATGTCATTTAAAACAGCGAGCAGGGGATCATCGCCTTGACGATGTTGTTCATGCAAATAACAGACATGGAAATTACCCTTTTTCCAGGAAGCTGCTTCAAATGCGAATTGTTTTACTTCCATTGTTGATGAAATGGGTGGGAGTTGAAAAAAATCTCCGCAAAGCACTACTTGTATGCCACCAAATGGCTTGTCGTTGCCTGACATTAATTTTGCTATCTGGTCAACCATATCCAGTTGATGTTTGTGTAACATGGAAATTTCATCAATGATCAGCACACGTGTTTTTTTATAATTACGTTTGATGCGATCTGTAGTGAGTATTTTTTCGATGTCCTTGTCAGTCAGGCTATCCTTGACGCCAATGCCAGACCAGGCATGAATAGTCGAACCTTGCAAATGCGTTGCTGCAATGCCAGTTGAGGCAGTGACTGCCACTTTCACGTTATTTTCGCGTAAATAATGAATATATTTATTCAGCAAATATGTTTTGCCAGAACCAGCTTCACCTGTCAGGAAAATATTTTTTCCCATT
>JABDFQ010000011.1 GCA_013286495.1 Gammaproteobacteria bacterium
ATGGTGTATGAGCAAGCTCCCATCAACTTGTGTCCACCCGGTGGCGTAAAAGTATTGCGAGCGTTAGGTGAATTATTAGCAATCAATGCTGAGGCTTATGTTGCTGATATGCAGCAAAAAGCAAAATCACCTGCAATTGCTGTTATCCGTGAAGCTGAATGTATTGGTTGCACCAAATGCATACAAGCCTGTCCTGTTGATGCGATTCTCGGTAGTGCAAAACACATGCAGACCGTGATCAGCAAGCGTCATGATTTGCCGAATCGCCTGACTATATTCAATGTTGGTGTAATGATCCGCAAGCGCATCACCTGCTGTGGAAAATTCAGCAAATAATGCTGGATCGATAATCTGTGCGGATAATTCCCCAGCAAAATTTTTATTGATAAAACTCGCACAACGGCTGGCAATATTAATAAATTTGCCGACAAGATCAGAATTGATGCGTTGAGTAAAATCATCAAAATTAATATCGAGATCTTCAATGCGATCACTTAATTTTGCAGCGAGATAATAACGCAGATATTCCGGTTGCAAATTATTCAGATACGTTCTTGCCTTGATAAAAGTGCCGCGTGATTTCGACATTTTTTGTCCGTCAACGGTGAGAAACCCATTCACATAAATTTTAGTTGGCGTACGATAATGAGCACCTTGTAAAACAGCCGGCCAGAAGAGGGCGTGAAAATAAATAATATCCTTGCCGATAAAATGATATAAATCGACTTTATCTTCCTGTTCCCAGTATTCTGCAAAATTTAAGTCTTTACGCTTATTGCAAAGATTTAAAAAACTCGCCATGTAACCAATCGGTGCATCAAGCCAGACATAAAAATATTTATCTTTTTCACCCGGAATCTGAAAACCAAAATATGGCGCATCACGTGAAATATCCCATTCCTTCAATCCAGCTTTAAACCATTCATCAAGTTTATTGGTCACTTCCTGTTGCAAATGACCTTGACGTGTCCATTCTTTCAGGAAGCTTTCAAAGTTTTGTAATTTAAAAAAGAAATGCTCTGATTCTTTTTCAATTGGCTTTTCACCAGATAAAGTGGAATAAGGATTAATTAATTCCGTTGGTAAATAAGTGGTGCCGCACACTTCGCAATTATCACCATATTGATCCTTGGCATGACAAACAGGACATTCACCTTTGATGTAACGATCCGGTAAAAACATTTTTTTTACAGGATCATATAATTGTGTAATTGTGCGTTTGATAATATTGCCAGCTTCAACCTGACGTTTATAAATTGTTTCCACACATTGCTGATTTTCTGCTGAATGCGTAGTGTGATAATTATCAAATTCGACGAGAAAATCCGTGAAATCATTTACCTGTGTCTGATGAATTTGCGCAATCATGTCCGCTGGTGCGAGATGCATTTTTTCTGCCTGAATCATGATAGGTGTGCCATGTCCATCACTTCCGCAAATATAAAGACAATCATGCCCCAGCATTTTTTGCGTGCGCACCCAGATATCGCCTTGAATTGTTCCAACCATATGACCAAGATGCAGGGCACCATTGGCATAGGGAAGTGCATTGGTGGCAAGAATTTTACGTTTTGCAGACATTGACATCATTCCTTCTTCTTTTGTAAAAAAGTGCTAAAGTATACCAAATTCAAATTCGCGTGGAGAGTAGATTGTGTTGCCGAGAAATGTAAAAAAATTAATCGCTGTCGCATCCGGCAAAGGTGGTGTAGGTAAATCTACTGTCGCAATCAATTTAGCTATCGCACTTGCCAAATCTGGTGCAAAAGTCGGATTACTGGATGCGGATATTTATGGTCCGAGTCAACCGATTATGCTGGGTTCAGTGGGTGCAAAACCTGTTATAGAAAACAGGACAATTCAGCCAATTATTCGTCATGGGATTCAATCCATTTCCATTGGCAATCTGGTGGATGGTCAAGCAGCGATGATGTGGCGTGGCCCGATGCTGGGAAAAGTGCTGGAACAATTAATGTTTGATACTGTCTGGGATGCAGATTATCTGATTGTCGATTTACCACCAGGCACAGGAGATGTGCAATTAACTTTATGTCAGAAAATGGCAGTGAGTGGCGCAGTGATTGTGACAACGCCGCAGGACCTTGCATTATCCGATGTTAGTCGTGCATGTGAAATGTTTCGCAAATTAAATGTTCCCATTCTGGGTGTGGTTGAAAATATGAGTCATTACCACTGTGCGCATTGTGGCAATGAAGCAAAACTGTTTGGCGAAGGTGGTGGTGAGAAATTAGCGAAAGAATTTGCGGTGGAATTACTGGCGAGCATTCCACTCGATATTCAAATACGTGAGATGACAGACAACGGCCAACCACCTGCAAGTGATAATCATGAGTCAGCAAAATCATTTTTTATTCTGGCAGAGAAAGTAAGTAGTAAATTAACACTAGAAAAACAGATATCGCAGTAGGTTATTAGGTTAGCCATTGGGATATCGATGCATAAACTGAAGTGACGTCGTCCCGCGGCTTGTCCGCGGGATCCAGCGTAAAACAAGGTTAGTTAAAAACCCTGGATCCCGCGGACAAGCCGCGGGACGACGTCCTTCTGCGGACAAGCCGCGGGACGACGTCACTTCAGTTTATGCATCGATATCCCAATGACTAATCCGCACATTTAAAAAAGGAGAGAACACATGAGCATTAAATCAGACAAGTGGATTCGTCGCATGGCAATTGAAAATGGCATGATCGAACCCTTTCAACCTTCACAAGTGCGCGCAGGAGATAATGGCAATATTGTATCGCACGGCACTTCCAGTTACGGATATGACATTCGTTGCTCGCGTGAATTTAAAATATTTACTAATATTAATTCCGCAATCGTTGATCCAAAAAATTTTCAGCCAGAAAGTTTTGTTAATCTTGAAGCAGATGTCTGCATTATTCCACCGAACTCATTTGCACTTGCTCGCAGTGTTGAATATTTTCGTATACCGCGTAATGTGCTGGTAATTTGTCTGGGTAAATCCACTTATGCGCGTTGCGGAATTATCGTGAATGTCACACCGCTTGAACCAGAATGGGAAGGACATATCACACTCGAATTTTCCAATACCACACCATTGCCTGCAAAAATTTACGCAAACGAAGGCGTCGCGCAGCTTATTTTTCTGGAATCGGATGAAGTCTGTGAAATATCGTATAAAGACAAGAATGGCAAATATCAGGGACAACGCGGCGTTACACTGCCGATTACATAAAAAATCAGGGAGAGCTGTTATCACCGTGATCCGTAAACGTGAACGTTTGCGTTACCGGTTTTTTTGATGGGGGAAAAGACGGTAACGCAAACGTTCACGTTTACGGATCACGTATAGCTCTCAGTCGTACCAAGTTTGAGTATTCTCCCTATCCGTGCTAGCATGCGCCTCCCCAAAACGGTGGAATTAGCCATGTTACACGCATTAGAAAATCCTTTTAAAAAGCAATTTGTTATTGGTGCAATGCAATATACGCTCACCAAAACAGAAGTTAGCTTTGGCAAGGTTAAAAAACCTGATCAATATAAAACCGTTAAATTTAATGAAATTTATCCCTGTTTTGAAGTGCAGGAATATTTTCCTGTAGAAATGTTATGGTTTTTTATTGTTTCAGTGATTGGACTCTTAATTGCTTTGTATTGTGTATTCATGCTGGATGTGACGATTAATCGTCATTTGATGGCCATGCTGGCTGGTTGCTGTTTCTTTTCCTTGTACGAGGGTTTTAAGGATTATACGCGTGAATTTCGTTTTGATTATTATTTCGAGGAAGGGCCCGCATTAATTATTAAATATACAAAAAAAACCAAAACAGAAGCAGAAAATCTTGCGAACCTGATTTCAACTTACAGCATGAATTGCGATAAATCTCCAAAATTTATTAATGCCAGTTTGAATCGTTATGGTTTGCTGACAGAAAGAGAACACGCTTTGATGATGATAAAAATAAAAGAAAATGAATTGTCACGATCCTGTAAAGATGTTATTCCGATTGGAGGTAATTAATATGGCTTTCGAACAACATCGTTTTCCAGCGACAAAAGTCAGTATTAAATGGATGGAGAATGGTTTATTAAGTTTTCATTACCGATCCTTTAATAAAAAAATTACGAAGCTCATCAAGCTAATTTATTTAAGTGAAAATAGTCACGTGTTACGTCATCCTTCTTTTATCACAGGTTTTATTTCTGCGATGGGTGTTATATTGCTTGCCTTGTTGCCGATTGCATTTGTTTCGCGTCCAGAAACATTTCCTGCAACGAGTGCATTCATTGTTGCTGAATCAGGATTGGCGTTGCTGACTTTATTTTTTATGACTCATTTTGCATTGTCATTTCGCAAAAAAATGACGTTTTATTATAAAAACGGTGAAGTTGCATTTTCCATTGGGATGAATGAGAAATTGCAATTATTTCAAAATGAATTAACCAAAAAAATTATGGAATCAGTCGTGACTGATGACAATAAATCCCTGCAGTCATTAAAAACAGAAATTTCACAATTAACAAAATCAGGAATTATTAGTCGCGAATTTGAAAATATTTTGCAGGAACGGTTGTTGCAAATTAATCATATTTAGCGGGAATTATCGCTGCTTCCTGAAGAAGCAGCGAGTGCGTCGTTATTCAGTTTCGTCATCGAGATCAGCTTGAGAGACAGTTTCAATTGTCACATTGCGGCGATTTTCATTTACTTTTTCCCTTAATTCCTTGCCTGGCTTGAAGTGCGCGGCATATTTGGGATTAGTGATGAGTTTTTCACCGGTTTTTGGGTTATGTGCTCGTCTTGGTGGTCTGAAATGCAAATTAAAACTGCCAAAACCGCGAATTTCAATTCTTCCGCCTTGACTGAGTGTGTCGCTCATATGATCAATTATATGATTGACGCTGAGTGCGATATCTTTTTCAGGAAGATGAGGAAAGTGCTTGCTGAGTTCGGCGATGAGTTGTGATTTGATCAGCATATTTGTTCAGCCGCCTCCATGTATTAGTATGGTTTCAATATATAACTCAAGAGTTTAGCAAGTCAAGCAAGGTAAAACCCGTAAAAAAAATCATTATTTCCTGGTATTAACCTGTGACGCCGAATAAATCTGATTGCTAATCAAAATGTTATTAATCGTCTCCATAATGATGTAATGCCGCTCGTGCGGATGTTTGACCATAAATTTTTTATATTCATCCTTTCCCATGAGCGCATAAACATGTTTATGACTATGCCAACGCTTCCAGAAGGTTAAATCATTTACCATCCAGTCGCGCACATCCTGATGCTGCATGCCGTAAGTTAATTCATTTTTCCAGTTTAATATCGTGATCTGGCGTTGCAGATAAAAAGGCAAATCCTGGTAATACTGGTTGTAAACCACGACTTCATCTTGAGGCATGAGCACATGATTCAGGCGATTGGCTATAGGTAGAATACTCCTGGTATCGATGGCGGGCATGGAAGCAAATGTCATTAATAAAAATAATGCAGCAGTGGCAATCAGAATAATGATGGCTTTACGCAATTGACGATAGAAATAACCAGTGAGTATCGTACCTGCTACTAATATGCTTGCTGCTGATGTCAGTAACAGGATCGCATGTTGTGGATCAGGTAAAACATTGTGACGTGGAAAATATAGGCAAATATAACCTGTCAGCAAGGAAGCAAAAAAAAGAAAAATTAATCCAGCTGTTGTGCCGCGAGTATATTTTTGCTGGATAGCTAATCGCAAATAACGTGCCGTTAAAATCGCAAATGGAGGAAAGACAGGCAAAATATAGGGAATTAATTTTGATTTTGATACCGAGAAAAAAATAAAAATGAGTATTGCCCATAAAAAAAAGAATAATTCTTTTGCATGTTCATGACGATCACGCCAGATATCTGTGATGGTTTTTGCCAGTGCTTGCGGAAGAAAAACAATCCATGGAAAAAATCCAATAATAAAAGCAGGAATGAAAAACCAGACAGGTTGATAATGTCCAATTTTGAGCATCGTATAACGAAGGAAATGTTGCTTGATAAAATAAAAATAAAAAAATTCAGGATGGCGCCATTGCACGAGCAAATGCCAGGGTAGTGTCAGGATAAAAAATATCAGCAAGCAGGAAGGAAGATAAATCCGCAACAGCAAGCGCCATTTTCCCAGCAAGGCAATCCATAGCGCAATAATCATGGCGGGAAAGACAATGCCGATTAAACCTTTGGTCAACATGGCGCCAGCTGCAAAGACAGCAGCAGCCCAAAGGTAAGCGCGGACAGGTGTGGCAGAATTTACACCCAGCAGAAAGCAATACAATGTGAGCGCAAGAAAAAGAGTGACTGGCAGATCAAGTGTGATCATATGTGTCATGACAAAATACAAAGTGCTGGTACCTAGAATGAATGCAGCCAGCAAGCCAGTTGCGCGGTCATATAATGAACGCACTGTGCCATAAGTCGCGAGACAACCCAGCAATCCCAATAAGGCATTCACGCTGCGTATCGCCCATAAATTTAAACCGCCCAGATGAATGGCGAATGATTCCAGCCAGTAAAATAGGACTGGTTTTTCAAAATATTTGACGCCATTCAGAAAAGGAGTGACATAGTCGCCGCGCGCCACCATTTCGCGTGCGATTTCAGCATAGCGACCTTCGTCGGGTACAAAAAGAGGACGCGATCCCAGCAGGATGAAATATAATCCACCCAGCACGAGGGTAATCAGCAAAATATCTTTTAACCAGGATGCCTGTTGTTGAGGGAATGGTTGATGCATTATCCAGACTCAAAACGCCAGAATTTAACATAAACGTTAAAAAACTCAAATTCTGGTGGAGTGAAGTATATAATACCGGCGCTGAGTGGTGGGGCTGTTGGGGTCGCATCTCGACTTCGCCCTTACCGGCAGCGTGATTGATTCACTTTGGTTTTTTAGCAAATAAAGCGCAGGAGGCCGGAGGCCGACGAGCCATTGCTAAAAAACCAAAGTGAATCAATCACGCTGCCGGTAAGGGCGAAGTCGAGATGCGACCCCAACAGCCCCACCACTCAGCGCCGGTAACTTTATTTCAGGATATTTGCAATGCAACCAGTATCGAATCAGTTGACACTCGGCTTAAGTCTCAAGGACGAAGCGACATTTGCCAATTTTTATACGGCACGAAATGCAGAAATCATCGATGGTCTGAAGCATCTGGTAAACGAGCACAATGAAAAAATAGTTTATCTGTGTGGGTCACGCGGACAAGGTCGTAGTCATTTGCTGCAAGCGACTTGTCATTATGCTCATCAGCAGAAACTCACTTCTGTGTACTTGCCACTGACGCAGCTTGTTTCCTTTACACCAGAAATATTAAATGGCCTTGAATTGCTGGATCTGGTTTGTATCGATGATTTGCATGTTATTGCAGGATCAGCTGAGTGGGAGGAAGCCATTTTTCATTTATATAATCGATTATTTGATGCCAATAAAAAAATACTGATAGCAGCCAATGATTTACCTAAAGCATTGCAATTAAAATTGCCGGATTTAATATCGCGTTTATCGTTTGGTGTGATATTTCAATTGCATCCACTCGATGACAAGGAAAAATTATTCATCCTGATTATGCGTGCCAAACAACGTGGAATCAGTTTATCGGAAGAAGTGGGAAAATATATTTTGACACATTGTCCAAGACACATGGGAACATTGTTCGCTGCGCTTGATGCGCTGGATAAAGCATCACTCGCTGCGCAACGTCGTCTGACGATACCATTTGTCAAAGAAGTTCTGGAGATTTAATTGGAGATAATATGACGCAAATCAAAGAAATCAAGGCGCGGGAAATTATCGATTCACGTGGTAATCCAACCATTGAAGCGGATGTTATTTTAACTTCTGGCGAAACAGGGCGTGCAGCTGTTCCATCAGGTGCATCGACAGGATCACGTGAAGCGCTGGAAAAACGTGATGCTGACAAGAAACGCTATCTCGGTAAAGGCGTTACACAAGCCGTTTCTTTCATTCGCACCGATCTTGCGAAAGCCTTAAAAGGCTTTGATGTGCTACATCAAACTGAGATTGATGAAACCATGCTGGCACTGGATGGCACAGCCAATAAGGAAAAGTATGGTGCCAATGCCTTGCTTGCCGTATCACTTGCTGTTGCCAAAGCTGCTGCATTATCGCGCCGCGAACCGCTTTATCAATATCTGGGAAATCAATCGCATTATCTTTTACCTGTCCCCATGATGAATATTATCAATGGCGGAGCACATGCTGATAACAATCTCGATTTCCAGGAATTCATGATATTGCCAGTTGGTGCTCCCACATTTTCGGAAGCATTACGCGCGGGCGTAGAAGTTTTTCATCATTTGAGACAGCGTTTAAAAGCCAAAAATTATAATACCAATGTCGGCGATGAAGGTGGTTTTGCACCGGATTTGCCAAACCAGGAAGCAGCGGTGGAATTAATTCTGGAAGCGATTATAACTGCCGGATATCAGCCAGAAAAAGATATCAGTCTCGGACTCGATGTTGCCAGCAATGAATTGTATCGTGATGGCAAATATCATTTGACCGGTGAAAAGCGTGTGCTGACAGATGATGAATTCGTTCATTATCTCGCAAATTTTGTCGAAAGTTATCCTGTCATCACTATTGAAGATGGCATGGCAGAAGATGACTGGACGGGTTGGGGCAAACTTACCAGACAGCTAGGCCAGAAAATACAATTGGTAGGTGATGATCTGTTTGTTACCAATACCACCTTGCTGCAAAAAGGCATCATGCAACACATTGCCAATGCCATTTTAATCAAGCCTAATCAGATTGGCACATTGACAGAAACACTTGCTGCCATCCAGATGGCAAAAGAGGCAAAGTACAATACGGTTATTTCCCATCGCTCAGGTGAAACGGAAGATACCACGATTGCAGATATTGCCATCGCCACCAATGCTGGGCAAATCAAGACAGGATCTTTATGTCGCACAGACAGGGTTGCAAAGTATAATCAATTATTGCGGATTGAAGAGCACCTCGGTTCGCAAGCTAAATACGCAGGGAAAATGGTATTTTCACAATTTACGACGGGAGCAAAGGTATCTTGATATCACGGATGACGCTTTTTGCTTTTCTGTTATTCGGCATACTCCTATTTCTGCAATACCGCTTGTGGTTTGAGCATGGCGGTATTCGGGATATGGTAGCGCTCAAGCAAACGCTTGCACATCAGACAGCTGAAAATGATAAATTAAGGAAACGTAATGATGAATTATTGTTTCAGATTGAACGTTTGAAAAATAGTGAAGATGCAACGGAAGGGCGAGCAAGAAACGAATTGGGCATGATCAGGAAAGATGAAAAGTTTTATCAAATCGTAAAGTGAGATATCTGAATGAAAATTTTAATTAGCAATGACGACGGTGTACACGCTCCTGGTCTTGCGAAACTTGCAAACGTATTGGGAAAATTCGCCGATATCACCGTGGTTGCACCCGATCGCAATCGTAGTGGCGTCAGCAACTCCCTGACACTGGAAAATCCTTTGCGCGTCGTCACCGCAACCAATGGTTTTTTTAGCGTGAATGGCACACCAACAGATTGTGTCCACCTTGCAGTAACAGGATTATTGAAAGAAATGCCAGACATGGTTGTTTCTGGCATCAATGAAGGCTCCAATCTGAGCGACGATGTTCTCTATTCAGGAACAGTTGCCGCCGCAACAGAAGGCCGTTTTCTTGGATTACCTTCCGTTGCCATTTCTCTCGCCGGCCCACGTTGCGAACATTACGATACCGCAGCACAAGTCGCAAAAGTATTGGTGGAAAGACTACGCCAAACACCATTAACCTCAGATACCATTCTCAATGTGAATGTGCCAGATTTGCCTTATTCCGAATTACGCGGTGTACAAGTAACACGATTAGGCACACGACATATCGCAGAACCTACCATCAAGGCAGTCGATCCACGTGGTAGAAAAATATATTGGGTAGGCCCGCCTGGCACGGAACAGGATGCAGGACCGGGAACAGATTTTTATGCAGTCAATACCGGCTATGTGTCAGTGACACCTCTGCACGTTGATTTGACACATTACAAAGTGCTGGATGAGTTATCTACCTGGGTGCAATTCCTGCAAATTGGATAGGATTAAAAATACGTGAAATTCCTTTATTTCTTCATCGCATTTTTTTTATCGGCATGCAGCACGCATGAGACTTATGCACCTGTGACTGATTTAAGCCGCGTGGAAAAAGTTCCAGCCGCAGGAAATTATCGTGTACACAAGAGTGATACATTGTATTCCATTGCCTTTCGTTATGGTCTTGATTATCGCGAACTGGCGGCATGGAACCATATCAAACCTCCCTACACCATACAAAATAATCAACTGATTTCCCTGAATGGGCATAAGACATATGCAAAACCTGCGCCTGTCAGCATACAAAGAGCTGCTACGCAACCCATCACCAGTGAACCGCATTATACCGTTGCCGCATGGCGCTGGCCTGCACGTGGCAAAGTGATACGTGGATTTTCACCCAGCAATAAAGGCATTAATATTGCAGGTGTTAGTGGTGAGTCAATTTATGCAACGGCTGCAGGCAAGGTGGTTTATAGCGGAGACGGCCTGCGTGGCTATGGCAATCTGGTCATAATTAAACACAATAACCTTTATCTATCAGCTTATGCGCATTGCCGTAAATTACTGGTACAGGATGGGGATTGGGTGAAGCAAGGACAAAAAATTGCCGAAATGGGCAAGACAGGAACAGATCAAACCATGCTGCATTTTGAAATAAGACGAGCGGGTAAACCGGTTAATCCTCTCTCATTGTTTTTACACGAAAACAAGTAAGTATAGTACAAATACCGAATTTTGCCATATCAGGCAGGCATTCAAGTTATAATATAGGTTATTAGTTTAATTTTTAATGAGGTTGGAGAATGCCTCACAATAAAAAGGGAAAGGGACGAGCATCACGAACATCCCAAACGAAGGAGGCGGGAGCTATGGAAATCAATACTACAGAAGAAGCAGCGGATGTAAAAAACAAGGCAGTCAAGAAGCCAAAGGAAGAAAGCAATTCTGAAGAAAGTCCTCAGGAAGGCTATCGTGATGCGACCCAGATTTATCTCAAGGAAATTGGTTTTTCGCCTTTATTAACTGCAGAAGAAGAAGTGCACTATGGACGTCTGGTGCAGAAGGGTGATCAGCTGGCACGTAAAAAAATGATTGAAAGTAATTTACGTCTCGTCGTTAAAATTGCACGTCATTATTATAATCGTGGTCTGGAATTTTCTGATCTCATCGAAGAAGGCAATCTCGGATTATTACGTGCTGTTGAAAAATTTGATCCTGAACGCGGATTTCGATTTTCCACTTACGCCACCTGGTGGATACGACAAACCATTGAACGCGCCATCATGAATCAAACACGCACCATACGCTTGCCGATTCATGTTTTACGTGAATTAAATACTTATTTATCGACAGCGCGTGAGCTAGTTAAAACACAGGATCATGAACCCTCTTATTCTGAAATTGCACAAGCACTGGATAAATCCATTGATGATGTGAAAGACATGATGGAATTGAATGAGCATGTTGTTTCACTGGATATGCAAGTTGCCAGCGAAAATTCGACGGGTAAATCACTGGTCGAAGCGATTGCAGATAAAAATACGCCAGATCCAGAGGATTTTCTCGCCAATGAATTTTTGAATGAAAGTATTGAAGAATGTCTGAATGAATTAAATGAAAAACAGCGCGAAGTATTGTGTATGCGTTTTGGCTTGCGTGGTTATGAACGCAAAACGCTGGAAGAAGTCGGACAAGCCGTCGGTTTGACGCGCGAACGCGTGCGCCAGATTCAGATGAGCGCACTGAAAGTATTGCGTGAGATACTGGAAAAACGCGGAGTGGATGGTGAGAATTTATAGTGTCTGTCATCCTGTAATGGGCTGTCATCCTGAGCGCAGCTTTTGTTTTTGCGCGAAGGATCTCATGAAGAATGCGCATAATTCATTGGGAGATCCTTCACGCAAAAGCAAGAACCGCGCTCAGGATGACAGACACCTGCTTTAAAAATCCCGCCATAAAATCGCTGTAATCAATCCTTCATCCTGGAAGGTTTCGACCGAGCTTTCGATATTGGGAATTTCAACGTTATTCACCACCACATGATAGATCAGCAGATGATGTTTTCTTGTTTCGATATAACCTGCAAATGCTTGTCCATCCACTATAAAATGATCGCCCTTGCGGCTAACCAGCGTGCCTGATTTAGCGAAAGCATGTTTGGCTGCACCTTTTAATGTAGGATCATTTTTAAACTTGTCGACAAATGCAAATGAACCATCCACAGCGAGGATTGGCATGGCATCACGAAATGCCCGCCAGGATTTGCTCTTGTGCATGATGCTCAACCATTCAGTGATGACTTTGGCATTGGCTGTGGTTAGGCCGCCACCACTACCATTTGGGAAATGATAATTAGTAGGTGAAATGCCGTAGTGATTTTGCAGCATCTCTTTTTCCACTCGTAAGCTATCAGCCATGGTACGCACACCTTGCGTCAAGCCATAGAGCATGAGGGTTGTATCAGCGCCTAAGTTGTAGCTCACCTTGAAAATAAGCTTTGCATATTCGCTATAAGGCAATGATTTTAATCCAGCTACCTTATTGTGATTGTTATAAGAGTTACTATCCTGCAATAAATGCACAGGATTTTTCTTGACGAGTGTTACGGCGCTAACATCCACACCTGCATCATGTAAAGCTTCAATGAAGACTGTACGCGCATAATCGGAAGGTTTGGTGATGCGAAACACTTGTATGATGGGATATTTTTTTGTAAACGGCGGAACATAATCGATAGGCAAATGTTTTTTGACTTCACCAAAACAATCCGGTTTGCCAAAACAGGGTGGAGCAAGCGGTGTTAATTCGAGTGTATAAGGATGATTTGCCTCAGTCATCATGGAATAATTCAGCACCTTGAAAGCAGCTGATTTTGGCAGCCAATCCACATGTGTTGATTCCGAAAGATGAGCAGGATTAATTTTGACATCAATCACATCATCGTTGACAAAAATAGGTGTGGCATAAAATTCATCGTTGAAATTAAATGGTTCAAATAAGCGATCATCAATAACAACATCGCCAGAAATTTTAGTGATGCCAAAATCTTTTACGCGTTGTGCCAATTTTCGATAACCAGCCAATGGATCAATATCCACGATTTCTGCATTGCCTAATGCAGTTGCATTGTTGTGATCGAAAGTAGTAAATGCAATCTTGCCATTAGGTTTAGTTCTGCCACCCATGCCCATATCACCAGAAGCGACTAGCACCAGCGTGCCTTTTAAATCGCCATGTAACATGCTGCCATCATAATGCACGGTGGTAGTGGAGCGATGTTTAGGCCCTACAGCGTTCAGATATTCGCCAACGGGAAATATTTTACGGACTGATCCAACATACAACTGCTGGTCTGAATTATGATCAATCAAAATTTTATTTGAATTTACATCCAGCACACGCAATGACCATTTTGCATGCTTATACATAGGTTTATTCATGACTGCCTGTATATCCGCTGGAAGGTGGCTCGCAGATGATGCGCCTGAGATTAGCATCATGGTGCATAAAAAAGCAGGGCAAAAAAAGGTTTTGAATAAGGACATGTATAATTATTCCTGTTTTGGGATGGCGTAATGTAAATAAATTTATGTTGGGAGTAAAGGGAGTTAATGTGAGTCCGTCATTGTGGATCCGCAACGACGAACTACGATCCCCATTTAAACTCAATCTTCGGAAGCTGAAAGGTAGAATGAATGGGTGAGTGCCCCAGGAGTTTGCAAATCTCATCAAATATTTCCCTGAGGTCACCATTATTCAATGCATCCCCATGGATTTTATTAATCACAGTCAATGATGATTTATTCTTGTTATCCAAAAAGTCTTTCAATGCATTTGCAGCAAGATCTTTTTCATCCTTGTCAGAATAACCTATCGCGAAAGTAAAAAATCCTGATTGATATTGTTTATCGTATTTGCCTAACTTGCCACGCTCAGGAATATAGGTACATAGTTTTTTATAAATTGCGATCAGCTTTTTTAATTCTTTTGGTCTGTTTGGGTCTATAAGGGGATTAAGTGCAAACAGTAATTTTATCGCATCTAATTTTCCCACAGTATTTTGATAGCAGAAAAGAATATTTTCAGCGAGATTATCGAATTGTGATTGAGCGGGATCATATTTTAATAATTTTTTTAATATTTCAATGCGACCCAGCTCGATAGTGAGCTGAATAGGTGTGATTGCAGTGCCGCAATAAGTTTCATTTATCTGATTATCTTGTTGCAGATATTCCTCGATAAATTTTATCTGGTTTGTTTGTATCGCCCAATAAATTATGCTGTGTCCACCAAATCCTGACATGCACGCCTTTTCTTTTGTCTGAATCTCGATTTGCATATATTCAAATAACAGATTCATCATTTTCTGGTTTTTTAATTTTATAATCTGTTTAATTGCTGATAGATTTCCGTATGGCGTATATGCGTATACGAAATCCAATAGTCCAATAGTATTTTTATCTTTAAGAAATGCTTGTAGTCCATCTGCATCATGATCATTGATGAATTTCATACTTTGTCGCTCATTCTTAAAAGGATCAAAAAATATCTCGCTGTTGGCGCAATTACTTTGATAATGAAAGTTGAATACAGATTCAGAACAATTTGCTGGTAAATTCGTACCAGGAAAATGTAATGCAAATTTCGCTTGCCAAAATACATTTTTAAAATAATGGTTAAATTCGGGATAATTTAATCTGCTTACCCATTCGAGAAAACGCATGCCATATTTATCTTTGGTTTCGACACTCATTAAATAAATATTTTCAGCGAGAATTTTTGGATCTCTTTCTTTTAGCCTGAAAAACAGGTTGCGCTCTCTTGGTAGCATATCCTTATATTCATCTTTAAATGAAATTGAAAATTGCTGGTACCAGCTATGTTGAATATTCTTAAGCTTTGCATGTGTTATCGGATAATGATGTTGATGTGCGGGTTTCCAGAATATGTCATTTGTAAAAACATGGAAATATCCCTTACTGACTTGTAAAAAAATAAAAATCTGCTGCAAATTTTTCGGCAGATAAGCATGAATTCTAAAGAAAACATCAGCATTAAGATTATGTGGGATAAGAATTTCGTTGTGTAACATGATGATATCCTCGTTATATATTTATATGTCAAAGAGGCTAGCATATCCATGTCATATGGTAAAGCGGTTGGGCTTTGATTGCTCAGCCCAACCTGCATTATTACGCCACATCAAATACCGTATCCAGTTTCTTTTCCACCGGAAGATTTTTTAGCTTCACATAATTTGGCAAACCATTTTTATATGGAGGATAATCTTCACCCTGTATTAATGGTGCGAGATAACGACGGCATGCATCAGTAATACCAAAACCATCTTCAGTAATATATTCGCGCGGCATTTTTACTTCCACATTCGCGACTTTTTCCAGCGGGGCTTCACCAATCGTCCAGCTATAATTTTCACCTTGCTCGCGCACAATAATCGGCATGATGGCATTCTTGCCAGCGAGTGCCATGATCACAGCCGCTTGTCCAACCGCGTATGCTTGTTCAACATCTGTTCTGGAAGCAATATGACGCGCAGAACGTTGTAAATAATCAGCAAGCGCCCAGTGGTATTTATATCCCAGACTATCCTTGACTAGTTTGGCAATCACAGGCGCAACACCACCTAATTGTTTATGCCCAAACGCATCCACCAATCCTTGTTCTGAAACAAAATTACCATCTGCATTTTTCAAACCTTCAGAAACCACAATTGAACAATGTTCATATTTTTTTACACATTCCTGCACGCGTTTTAAAAATGTATCTGTGTTAAGTGGAATTTCTGGAAAGAGAATAATATGCGGTGAATCGCCTTCTTTTTCTGCAGCAAGACCGCCTGATGCTGCAATCCATCCGGCATGTCGACCCATGACTTCCATGATAAATACCTTGGTGGAAGTGAGTGCCATTGAAGCAACATCCATGCCAGCTTCACGAATGGAAACGCCAACATATTTTGCAACCGAACCAAAACCTGGTGAGTTATCGGTGAATGGCAAATCATTATCAACGGTTTTAGGAATACCAATGCAGGTAATTGGATAACCTAATTCCTTGCTGATTAGGGAAACTTTGTGTGCGGTATCCTGTGAATCGCCGCCACCGTTATAAAAAAAATAACGAATATTATGTGCGGAAAAAACTTCTACCAGACGTTCATATTGTTTGCGATGTTTTTCAATTGATCCCAGCTTGTGTCGACAGGAACCAAAAGCACCTGCAGGTGTATGGCGTAATGCAGCAATATCTGCATCAGACTCAAGGCTGGTGTCGATCAAATCTTCAGTGAGTGCGCCGATAATCCCATTACGTGCAGCAAAAACCTTGCCGATTTTGTCGCTATTTTGACGTGCAGTTTCAATCACACCGCAAGCGGATGCATTAATGACAGCTGTCACACCACCAGATTGAGCATATAAGGCATTAAATTTTTCCATGGGATTACTCCAGATAGGGATTAAATTTTGTAGAAGTATAGCGATTTGCAGGTAAGTATCAATGCTTCATCGTCGCGGACTGTCATGCCAAAAAAAACCCATGATGAATGGGAGGATTCATCACGGGCGAGTTGTCTCAAGTTTATCCGGTGCCTTCTCTCTCGAAGAGATTAACCTGAGGCATATTGTCGTTATAATAGTTGTTCGATTTGATTCACATTTTTAATTAGTGCGTACTGATAAATATTCTTGAAAAACAATGAGCGTTGTAATTCCTTGATTTGTTGTGCACTTGCAAGAATAAAGCTGGAATTGAGTTTATTGGCAAGACGCAAAACTTCCGTACGAATTTTGCCAGTAATCAGCCATTGGTCTTTTTTGGGAATATGCAAATGACTGCCAACGTGATGCAGGGAATCACGTGCTTCATCATAATAACGTTCCACCAGCAAGCTTAAGGATGGCACATTAAAATAGCAGGTTGGTAAATAAGGAATGACATGCACCAGATTTAACTTCATCTGCTTTGTTTTATCGATCTGGAAAGCTTTTCTTATTTCAAATACTTCTTCTTCGGTGATGGCATTGGTCACGACCAAAATCTGTTTTTTTTCCATGACTTTTTACTCCGCTCATCCTGAACTTGGCTTTTTTAAAGTGCGAGTTTTTATCATCTCATCACACAAGCTGAAGCAAAATTGGGGAAAAGCCACAGAAAATACTTGAATATCCCTGGTTGGATGAGGGTTTTTACTTAGTGATGGTTTGGTGTGTTGGTGGCGAGCTGTCATCAAGGATGCTGGGGTCGCATCTCGCCTTCACCCTTTACAGGCAGCAGCGATTGATTCGGTTAGGTTTTTTAGCAAATAAAGCGCAGGAGGCCGGAGGCCGACGAGCCATTGCTAAAAAACCTAACCGAATCAATCGCTGCTGCCTGTAAAGGGTGAAGGCGAGATGCGACCCCAGCATCCTTGATGACAGCTCGCCGCAACACGCTCAGGATAACAGCTGCAAACCCACTTATTCCTCTTCTACAACTTCTTCCTGAATACTATTCGTCAACACCAGCTTCACCAATTCTGGCACGGATTTTACGCCCATTTTTTTCATGACAGAGGCGCGATGTGCTTCTACTGTTTTCAGTGAAATATTCAGTTCAGCAGAAATCACTTTATTCGGTTTGCCAGCCACAATACCTTGTAACACTTGTGCCTCACGCGGAGAAAGCAAAGCAAATTTTGCTTTTGCCTGCGCATTTTCCTGACGTTTATCACGATTGGCTTTATCGAGACGCAATGCTTTATTGATACTCTCGAGTAACACTTGATCGTTAAATGGCTTGGTTAGAAAATCAATTGCACCTGCTTTCATCACACGTACAGCAAGTGGCACATCGCCATGACCACTAATAAAAATAATGGGAAGAGTAGGCAAGCCATGTTCATTGAGACGAGATTGTAGCTCCGGCCCACTCATGCCAGGCATGCGTACATCCAGCAATAAACAACCATGTTGTTGCGGATCATATTCTTCGAGAAAATCCTGCGAACGTACAAAGGTTTTATAACGCAAACCAATGGATTCAATTATCCAGGATAATGATTCCACCATTGCCTGATCATCATCGATGATATAAACAATCGGTTCCAGTGTTGACATCCTTGTCACTCCTATATCGAAATCGGTAATGAAAATCGTATCCAGCTATTGCTGCTCGAATTGGTATTGGCATTAATTGTAAACTGACCGCCATGCGCCTCAATAATGGAACGACAAATGGCGAGTCCCATACCACGTCCATGTGCTTTTGTGGTAAAAAATGGCGTAAAAACCTTGCTAATATGTTCTTTGGAAAAACCTGGTCCTGTATCAAGCAACGTGATTTCAATTGTTTCTGTATGTGTGGATTTGGTGTGAATCTGAATACGTTTTTCCTTCACATGATTTGCCTGCATGGCTTCAATGGCATTCTGAATCAGGTTAAGCATAACTTGCTGGATTTGTATTTTGTCTATAAAAATAAATGGCGTATTTTTTTCAAAATCAAAATCAACTTTTGTTTTTGATGTTGTTAATTCATTTTTAACCAGGCTAATTGTTTCCTTGATAACGTTATTCACCTTGCAAGGTGTTTTTACCAATTGGCCTTTACAGAAAAAGTTTTTTAATCGCTGTACGATTTCACCTGCACGTTCTGCCTGCAAAGCGGCTTTTGTCATAATTTGCTTGATTTGATCATGATCATAGCCATCACTTTCAAGGTGTCTGACACAACCACGTGTGTAATTGACAATCGCAGCGAGAGGCTGACTAATTTCATGCGCCATGCCAGATGCCATTTCTTCCATCGTACTCAAGCGGAAAACATGTGCCAATTGTTGACCGCGCAAACGTGCTTTTTTATCCAGCACACGATCAGTAATATCACGTGATGCCAATTGTATTTCACTGATATAACGTGATTGCTCATCAATAATCAGACGAATATTGCTTTCAAACCAGCGAAATTCACCTTCCTTGCGTTTAATACGATAAACCAGTGGTTTGTGATTTGCATTTTCACGTCTACGCGTAAAGACTTTTTTTACTTTAACAACATCATCATGATGTATGAGTTTATAAACATTTTTTCCGATCAAATCTTCTGGATTAAAACCCATGGAAGATTTGCAGGCAGGTGAGACATATAAATATGTACCATCCGGTGTGTGTCGCGAAATAATATCGGTTGCATTTTCAGCCAGTAAATGAAAGCGTATTTCGCTTTCACGCAATTTACGTTCGGTTTGTTCAATGCCATGAATTGCATTCACCAGCAAGCTGCCGCAGGAAGCAATGCTGACATGTAAATGTTTCAATTGCTCGAGCAAATGACTATTCATTTTGCGCAGCGCTTCTTCAGCAAGCTGATATTCAGCAGTATTGTGATGGATCAGCAAGGCGAAAGTTTTATTTTGTTCATTGGGTGGTAGCGGAGACAAACTGGATTTGCAATGACCTTTAATGCCATTGCGGCGAATGAAAGTCGTATCTTCATGCCATTTTTTTTGATGCTGATGAATTTCCTGGATTAACTTTGGAAAAGGATAATTACGGTCATAAATAAAATTAATGGAGCGTCCGAGCACTTCCTTTTTGGAATATCCAAATAGTGCAGTTGCGCCGACATTCCAGTTGATGATGCGTCCCGCCTTGTCCAGCAAAACGGCGCTGTCCGTAATTGCATCAAATAATCCCAGAGTTTCCATACCCAGTGATATCCGTTAAAATGCGAAATTTTGGTGTTTCAGTCAGTCAGATAATGTTTCAGAAAATATTTGATGGTTGATGGAGGCTGTCATCCTGAGCGCAGTTTTTGTTTTTGCGCGAAGGATCTCGTGAAGAAAGCTCGTGGGCTCATTGCGAGATCCTTCACGCAAAAGCAAGAGCCGCGTTCAGGATGACAGTCTCCGCAACAGAATGACAGCTCTCCATACAGTTAGCCATTAATCACCGGTAAAACATTTTCTGAAACACCATAGCGAGGTATGATAGCACAAGTTTTTTTATTTTGTGATAGTAGGGGATGACATGCGTTTACACATCTTGGGAATATGCGGAACATTCATGAGTGGCATTGCCATTCTCGCCAAACAATCGGGACATGAAGTGACTGGTTCAGATTTAAATGTTTATCCGCCAATGAGCACACAACTAATCGAACAAGGCATTAAGCTCATCGAAGGTTATGATGCAGAACAAATCACATCTGATATTGATTGCGTGATTGTAGGAAATGTAATTCGTCGTGGTAATCCTGCGATGGAATTTGTGTTAGCCAACAATATTCCCTATGTTTCTGCACCTGAATGGTTAGCTAAACATCTTTTGCAAAATCGCTGGGTATTAGCAGTTTCAGGTACGCATGGCAAGACAACCACCACCAGTTTGTTGACATGGATATTACATGCAGCGGGATTGGAACCTGGATTTTTAATTGGAGGAATTCCTGAAAATTTTGGTGTGTCAGCGCGCGCTGGTCGATCACCTTATTTTGTGATTGAAGCAGATGAATATGACAGTGCGTTTTTCGATAAACGTTCCAAGTTTATTCATTATCATCCCAGAACATTAATTCTCAATAATCTCGAATACGATCATGCTGATATTTTTACTGATCTTGCTGCGATCAAACAATCTTTTCATTATCTGCTGAGAACCATTCCTGGTAATGGCCAGATTATTAGTCATGCTGATGATGAAAATATTGCAGATGTGCTGAATAAGGGATGCTGGACGCCGGTTGTTCAGTTTGGCGGCAAAAAGAGTGTGTGGCGTGCAGAATTGCAGGAACGGGATGGCAGCGTATTTAAAGTATTACATGAAGAAAAATTATGCGGCACCGTTCACTGGAATTTGCTAGGTATGCATAATGTTAACAATGCGTTAGCAGCGATTGCTGCAGCGCATCATGCAGGTGTTACAGCAGAAACAGCGGTCGCCGCACTCGCTGATTTTAAAAATGTAAAACGTCGACTGGAAGTGAAGGGAACCGTAAAAAATATTGTTATTTATGATGATTTCGCGCATCATCCCACGGCGATTGCAACGACACTTGCGGGATTACGGGCAAAAATTGGTGACAAGGCGCGTATGATTGCAGTGTTGGAATTTGGTTCTTATACGATGCGTACAGGTGTGCACAAGGAAAGTATAAAAGATTCATTGCAGGCAGCTGATATGGTAGTTTGCAAAGGCAGCAGTGCAGATACGGATTGGGGACTTGCAGATTTATTACAAAAGTTCACACAACCCACACGCATGTATGCAACGGTTGAGGCGATTATTTCTCACCTGGTTCCTGAGTTAAAAGCAGGTGATCATGTAGTGATAATGAGTAATTCCGGTTTCGGTGGTATTCATCAGAAATTACTGGAAGCGATTAATAATGAAAGAAGCTGAAGATAAAAATAAATTACATTTTTCTGTCGCAGGTGCCTGGCTAGGTTTAATTGCTTATCTGGTCGTTATTATTTTGCTCGCGATAGTGTGGATAGTTGGATAAATTATGCTGAAAAGAAAATCATTGAACATCGTGATCAAACCGCAAGCTGCGTATGCTGCTGAGCAATCTGATCCATCGAGTGAAAAATTTGTCTGGTCGTACAAGGTGGAAATTCATAACAATAGCAGGCAGACCATTCAATTATTGGCGAGACGATGGTTTATTACAGACATGGCGGGAAAAATTGAAGATATACAGGGAACGGGTGTGGTGGGATTGCAGCCGTTGATCAAACCAGGTTACTGGTTCAGTTACACCAGTTGTTGTCAGTTATTAACTCCGCTTGGCACGATGGAAGGTTATTATGAAGTGCAAAATCTCAAACAGGAATTGTTTGTCGTGGATATTCCCAAGTTTGTGCTATCTGCACCGCCTGCGATTACGAGAGTTTATAAGTCGATATTGCACTAGGTTGTCCGCATGGCTATTTTTACCTATACTACAATTTAGCCACGTCTAAAATGTAGTAGGGGTCAAAATAGCCATGAAGCGTTACTGTGAAGATTTTATTTATCAAGACCTTAAGAAAAAGATGGTTTTTTTGGGCGGTCCACGACAAGTAGGTAAAACCACCTTAAGCCAATCTATCGCTAAAGCACATTATCAAAACTGGGTTTATCTGAATTGGGATAATGAAGAGAATAAACGTGCCATTCTACGCAAACAGTGGTTGATGGATAGTGACCTTGTTATTTTTGATGAGCTGCATAAATATCCTCGGTGGAAGCAATGGATTAAAGGTGTTTATGATACAAAACCAGAGTGGCAACAATATTTTGTGACAGGTTCAGCACGTATGGATGTTTATCGTAAAGGTGGAGATTCATTGCTTGGTCGTTATCATTACTGGCGTTTACATCCATTAACAATTGATGAGTTACCACCAGGCATTTCTGCAAAGGAAGGATTTAAACGCTTGCTTGAAGTGGGCGGCTTTCCTGAACCATTTCTATTGAATGATTTGCGTGAAGCACGCCGTTGGCGTCGCGAACGATTCGATAGATTATTAAGAGAAGATATTCGGGATCTCGAATCCATTCGTAATTTGCAATTATTATCGTTATTTGTTGATGCATTACGAGAAAGAGTAGGTGGTTTAATTACTTTGTCGAATATGGCAGCTGATTTACAGATATCACCTAAAACAGCAAAAAACTGGTTAATGGTTATTGAAAAAATGTATCTTGCTTTTCCTGTCTATCCTCTTGTGCGCCAGGTTCCCAGAGCTATTCAAAAACCGCCAAAAGTTTATTTCTATGATAATGCAGATGTTATTGAAAATGATGGAGCTCGTCTGGAAAATCTGGTAGCAACAACTTTACTGAAACGTTTAAATTTTATCGAAGATTACTATGGTCATCGCTGTAGTTTGCATTACATTCGTGATAAAGAGGGAAGAGAGGTTGATTTTGTCACGCAAATGAATAACGAAATAATCGATTTAATAGAAGTTAAACACAAGGATGCAGATATTTCCTCGCATTTAAAATATTATTCCGATAAATTAAAACCAAAAAATACCGTGCAATTAGTGGCTGAACTAAAACGCAGTTATCATCAGGATCATATTTTAGTGACAACGCCTATCGAGTATTTTCAGAATCCACCATGGAAAATTTAAAGTAATTTATTCAGCACCATCAACATTTCAGCATGTTCTGCAGGATAATGTGATAACAGCGGCCAGCCAGCTTGCACAGTTTTTTCTGCTGCAATTTTGTAATTATCATCACCGCATAATTCAGATAATTTCAGCAGACATTTCGCGGCAATGGCATTACCCGCAGGTGCTGCTTCATCCATGAATTGTTTTGGCCGAAATAATAATTTCTCATGATCATCTGCTGTGAAATAAAAACCACCTTCTTCCTTGTCATAAAAATGTTTCAGAATCACAGCAGCTAATTCTTTTGCAAAATCCAGATAATCTATTTCCTGCGAATAAGAATACGCAGTCAGTAATGCATCCATCAGAAATACATAATCATCCAGATATGCCATTAAAGAATTAGTAGTATGCAAACGCTGTGCATGCCAGGCATGCTGTTTGATATATTGCAGCGCACGTTTCGCTGAATCGGTAAACACAGGTTCATTTAAGATATATCCTGCCATGAACATGCTTTTAATCATTAACGCATTCCAGCCAGTTAGTATTTTGGTATCGATGGCTGGTGCGATGCGTTTATCCCGTGCCGCCAGTAATTTTGCTTTCGCTGAATGAAGCAAAGGTTGTGATATATCCATATTATTGTCGGCAATATATAAATGCCAATGCGATTCAAAATTGGCGGGCTCATTTAATCCATAATATTGTGCAATGAATGCAAACTCTTCTTCATTCAATAATGATTCGATCTCAGTTTTATCCCACACATAATATTTTCCTTCATCACCTTCACTATCTGCATCCATGCTCGTGTAATATCCACCTTCGGGCGATTGCATATGCGACAAAATCCATTGTGCAATCTCACGTGCTGTGTTAGCAAATGTCATATCATCATGTTGTTGAAATGCTGTTAGATATAAAGCAAGTAATTGCGCATTGTCATACAGCATTTTTTCAAAATGTGGAATACGCCATTGCGCATCGACTGTATAACGAAAAAAACCACCGCCTAATTGATCAGCGATTCCGCCTCTTGCCATATGTTGCAGCGTCGTCGCAACCAAAGGTGATTGTTGCTGCAATAAAAAATCCAGGCGTGAAGGTTGTGGAAATTTGGGTGCATTACCAAAGCCACCGTTTACAGCATCATAGTGACGTTGCAAACTGGCGAGTGCATGTTGAATAGGTTGCTGGTTGAGATGCACATCTTTTGCAATGGCTTTTGGCGGATAAATAAATTTAGCTAATTCCGCATGTTGTTTTTGTATATCGGCTAAACGATGATGAAAAATATCAGACAACTGTGTCAGCAGATTGGCAAATGCTGGTAAATGTTCTGTGGCTTTTGCAGGAAAATAGGTACCACTAAAAAATGGCATTAAATCATCTGGCGTTAAAATCACAGTGAGTGGCCAACCACCACCTTGACGTGTCAGTAAATAATGTGTGAATTGATAAATCATATCGAGATCAGGACGTTCTTCGCGATCCACTTTAATATTAATAAATAATGCATTCATCACATCAGCTGTATCTTTATCTTCAAATGTGTCATGCGCCATGACATGACACCAGTGACAGGCAGAATAGCCAATGGAGAGTAAAATAGGCTTATTTTGTTGACGTGCTGCAGTTAATGCTTCTTCACCCCACGGATACCAGTCAACCGGATTAAAAGCATGTTGTCTGAGATAAGGACTAGCTTCATTGGCAAGTCGATTTGCCTTTTGTGACATGATCATTTTTCCTTATGATTTGCGACAGGGAATAGGAGTATTAATGACTTTTACTTCATTTTGTTTGCGTAATGATTTGCGAATAAGAGTAACCATATGTTCCAGCAGAACACGTTTGGCACTGGTTGGTCGCCATGTCAAACCAATCACGCGTGATGGTTTGGGAGCATTGAATGGTAAATAATAATTACCATCCTTTGATTGTTGTGCGAGTTTGGGCATGAGTGTCATGCCAATATTTGCTGCCACCATGTGACGCAAGGTTTCAAGACTGGTTGCATGAAAACCTTTGGTTTCAGTTGCGCGTGCCAGATGACATACTTGCAATGCCTGATCACGCAAACAATGTCCATCTTCGAGTAAGAGGATTGGTTTATTCTGCAAATCAGCAAGACGAATATTTTTGCGTTTCGATAAACTATTTTTATCAGGAACAGCGAGTAAAAATTCTTCTTCAAATAATGGCAGTGAAATAAAATTTTCATCTGCAAGAGGTAAGGCGAGTAGTGCTGCATCCAGTTTACCGTGAGTTAATTTTTGCATGATATGCGGTGTTTTATCTTCGATAAGATAAATGGATAGATCAGGTAATTGTCTGGTGAGTTCTGGAATAATGCGCGGCAATAAATAAGGTGCGAGAGTAGGGATGATGCCCAACTGGATTTCACCGCTGAACGGATCTAGCGCTTGCCTGGCAGCATCTTTCATATTTTCCACGCGGTGTAAAATTTCGCGCGCATGTTCAGTTAACATTTTTCCAGTTTCAGTTAGCATGGCGGATTTATTCGTGCGTTCAATTAATTGCACACCAAGAAAATTTTCCAGCTTTTTGATCTGCATACTGAGCGCCGGCTGACTGACAAAGCACGCAGCAGCAGCCTGACCAAAATGTTTGTGGTCAGCAATGGCAACAAGATATTTTAAGTCGCGGATATTCATGGAGATTTTTTATTCATAATAATATTTTATGGGAATTATATAATGGATAAGATTAAATTATCAAGCGGCGGACTGTCATGGGATGTAGCAGGAGTGTTGATGTGCAACAGGTGTGCATGTAGCAGGTGTGTTGGTGTGCAACAGGTGTGTGCATGTAGCAGGAGTGTTGGTGTGCAACAGGTGTGTCACCCCGGAAAATACGCCGCTGCTGTCCTGGTTCAGTTAGCGGCTGTTGTTCGGCGTATTTGTCCGGGGCCCGGGTTTTTGCGATAGTGAGAGTTTTTAACTTTAATTAGAGAACCTCTCATTACTGCAAAAACCCGGGCCCCGGACAAATACGCCGAACAACAGCCGCTAACTGAACCAGGACAGCAGCGGCGTATTTTCCGGGGTGACACACCTGTTGCACACCAACACACCTGCTACATGCACACCTGTCGCACATCAACACTCCTGCTACATCCCATGACAGTCTTTTCTCAAACACATTATTCTTCATCCTTGCCAGTCTTTTTTAAACACCTCATTTAACTGTGCAATCACATCCATATCTCTTGTGATCACTGACAATTCGCGATTTTTATCCAGCGAAGTGTGAGTAAGATTAATCGAGCCAAGCACAGCTTCCTTATCATCCACGATCAACACTTTCGCATGAATGATCAGCTCTTGTGAGTAATGCAATCTCACACCTGCTTTTTGCAAATATTTTTCCTGCTTTTTTCGTAAAGGTTGCGACAGGATGATTTCCACCATCACATCGCGTCTGGCGGCATTAGCGAGAGCGCCAATTATTTTATAATCATTCAATGTTTGTGCATAAACACGCAGTGATGATTTTGCATGATGCATTAGTTCAAGCAATTTTGCGCGACTATTATCTGGGCTCACTATTAAATCTGCAGAATCGATATGACTTGCGACATGATTCCAGTCTGCAGAAAAAATTCCAGCGATTGCTTTCACACGTTCAGCGTCATCCAGAACCAATGCAAAATTGCGTTCATTTCTGAAAGTAGCGCGAGTGAAATTAAACGTCATGACAATTGCTTTTTTATCATCTATCAACAGAGTTTTCTGGTGAATCAGATTGAAAGGTTTGATTTCACCTTGCCATGCAATATTATTTTTATTGAACGCAGCAATTGCCCTGGTATTTTCCTGCGATGATTTATAGGGTGAACTTTCCATAATAATCTTGACCGTCTTGCCTTCCATTTTTTTCTGGACGATTGCATCCAGCAAAGTGTTATCCGTAAATCCGTAGATGACGAGATCCAGTGAATATTTACTATTGGAAATTGCATCGAGGACAGGTTTGCGACCCATATCTGGTTCAATAATTAATTGATCAGCGTAAACTGGAGTAGCAAATAGAAAAAATAAAAAAGAAAATAAAAAAGAAAATAAAAAAGAAAATAAATAAGAATATAAAAAATTTAAAAAATAAAAAAAAGCTAAAAATATTGTGGGGTATTTGCGTGGGCTTTGTCTGTCTGGATACAGGTTTCTCAGGGCGTCGCGACCATGGATGGTAAGAAGCGCCGAGGGCAGGAGCCCGTCCCTGAGAAACCTGTATCCAGACAGACAAAGCCCACGCAAATACCCCACAATATTTTTATCCTTTATATTTTTAAATTTTTATCGTTTTAAAATGCTTTATTATTTTTAAATTTCTTCTCTACCCACCAACGCATGTGCCAGCGTATTCGCATCGATATATTCCAGTTCACTTCCCAGTGCGACCCCGCGCGCGATGCGAGTTACCTTCACTTCAACGCCTCTCGCCATTTCCGAAATATAATGTGCAGTAGCTTCGCCTTCCACCGTAGGATTCGTTGCGATGATGATCTCCTGCAGTTCACCATTTTCCATACGCGTTTTTAATTTTGACATCCCCAATTCCTCGGGGCCGATGCCATCCAGTGGTGACAAGTGTCCCAGCAAGACAAAATATTTACCGCGGAAACTGCTAGTTTGTTCAATCACACTCACATCAACTGGATTTTCCACAATGCATAACACCGCGCAATCACGGTGCAGGGAAGAGCAAATCTCACACACAGGAGTTTCGCTGAAGATACGGCATTGCTGGCAATGACCAATATGGTGCATGGCATCCGTCAGACTTTGCGCCAAACGCTTGCCATTGTCGCGTCCACGAGTCAGCAGTTGTAATGCCATGCGTTGAGCGGTTTTAGGACCAACGCCTGGCAAGCAACGTAATGCTTCAATCAACTGATCCAGTAGAGGACTAAAGCGCATGGCGATTAATTATCCTTCAAAGCCATCAGGCAGTTTCATATCCGCAAAGCCGCCCATTTTTTCACGTAAACTACGTTCAATTTTGTCCGTACCATCGTTAATTGCAGCAGCAATCAAATCTTCGATAATGGATTTTTCTTCGCGTAACAGAATCGGATCGAGTGTCACTTTTTTTGCATAATGCTGACCTGTAAAGACGATTTTTACAACGCCGCCGCCTGATTGTCCGGTGATTTCCATTTCAGCGACTTGCTTCTGGATGTCCATTAATTTTTTCTGCATTTCCTGCACTCGTTTTGTAATTTCATTTGTTGATATTTTGTCGGTAGGTTTGTTCATGAATAAAGCTCCAAATAAAAGGTTGTGTATTTTAACAGTTAAATGAGCGCTACTTCCACTGTCGCATCATACATTTCCAGCAGTTTTTTCACCTGTGGATTTTGCAGGATGGATTCTCTTGCACTAGATAATTTTTGATCATGCTCCGTTTTTTGCTGCTTCATCGGCGTCACGATTTCTTCCGAAGTCAGTTTGATTTCCAGATGCATGGGTTGTTTGAAATAACGACTCACTGCTTCTGTCATGCGTTCCTTCAGCTTGGGATTAAGCATGGGTTGATGCAAAGTCGAGAGTGCCAGCGTAATTTTTTGTTCTGTCATCGATTCCAGCGTGCAATTGGCAGCGAGTGCGTAAGTCATGCCAGTCAATTCCAGTTTTGGCAATAATTCGCGCCATTCCTGTAATTGCGCAGGAGGAGGAGTGGGAACAGGATTATCAGCAACAACAGGAACAGTAGCAGGAACAACCACTTCTGTTTTCGCAATCACCGGAGTTTTTACCACAGCAACAGCAGGCGTAATAGTTTTTTTCGTTGCAGCAGTCGGCTTGAATGCCAGCATGCGCAATAGTGTCATTTCAAATCCTTGTTGCGGTGTGGAAGCAAATGGCAAATCACGTTTACCCAGCAAGGCAATTTGATAATAAAGTTGTATATCTTCCGGCGTAATAGCGGTGATATAAGTTGCAATCGCTGCATCCTGCAATGTTTCCGGCACAATTTGCGCGACAGCAATTTTATGCAGGAGACTGATTAATTCATCGAGTAATTGCTGAAAATCTGGTGCGGATTCGGTTAATTGTCTTAACACATGAAATAATTGTTTGCCATCCTGGGCTGCGAGCGCATCTAGCAGCGGTAATAAATTATCTTCCGCCATGCTGCCTAACATCGCATAAACTTCGGCTTTTTTTACTGAACCATGACCATAAGCGATTGCCTGGTCCAGCAAGCTTAATGCATCGCGCATGCTGCCATCTGCAGCGCGTGCGAGTTTTTCCAGCGCTAACGGTTCCTGTTCGATTTGTTCAGTTTGACAAATATGCTGCAAATGTCTGGCGATTTGTTCTGGTGTAATACGTTTTAAATTAAACTGCAGACAGCGTGACAAAATCGTAATAGGCAAGCGTTTTGGATCGGTCGTTGCCAATAAAAATTTCACATGTTCCGGTGGTTCTTCCAGCGTTTTTAGCAAGGCATTGAAGCTGTGATTGGAAAGCATGTGTACTTCATCGATGAGATAAATCTTGTAACGTCCTTGAGTGGGTGGATATAAAACATTGTCGAGTAATTCGCGCGTGTCTTCGACTTTAGTGCGCGAAGCAGCATCCACTTCAAATAAATCCAGAAATTGTCCAGCATCAATGGCGCGGCAAGTATTGCATGTGTCGCAAGGTGTTGCTGTGATACCCGTTTCACAATTCAGACATTTACAGAGTATGCGTGCGAGAGACGTTTTGCCGACACCGCGTGTACCGGTAAATAAATAAGCATGGTGAATACGTTTTTGTTCGAGTGCGTTGGCCAGCATGCGCAAGATAGCTTCCTGACCAACCATATTCTGAAAATTTCGTGGGCGCCATTTACGGGCAAGGACTTGATGGTTCGTGCTCATGATAATTAACCTGTGATTCGCTATTCGCTGGGTGCGTTTATCGTACAGGAGGGAGTTCATAATAGCGAGCACCAGCCACACTTCGGCGCCCGCATCAGCCACTACCGTTGCTTCCTTCCGGACCTGGCGGGGTTCGCGGCTTATCGTCGCGAAGGGACCAATACTCGCTATCTATGAACTCACATCACCGGAGAGAGAGGGATTCGAACCCTCGATACGCGTAAACGTATACACGCTTTCCAGGCGTGCTCCTTCGACCGCTCGGACATCTCTCCATCAAGAGGGCGTAAGGTTAAACCAGAATGGGGTGGAGATCAATAGATTGAAGAAGCTATTTATTTTGGGGAAGTTGAACTAAGTTCAGCGAATTGTTTGGCTTAGTTAAGTTGATAATCATCATGCAAGTATTGATCAATGTACCCCGGTTTTGTGGAGAGTGAAAAAAGACAAAGTTCGAATAATTTGTAAGGTTTTTTTTGTACTATTTCTTCGAGAGGTTCTATGGAAAGGCTTTCATCGTATTTATCATTCAACTCTGTAATGCATTCATTAATTGCAGGTACATATTTATTAAAAATTGAATCTTTGAATATTTGGTTTTTAAATCGTGACATTGCAGAATTTCTTTGGATAATCAGGTTTAGTAGATTGCAATTATATGAATCGCGTGAAGTGTAAACAGCTTCAATAATGGAAGTGTTTAGTGTTAATGATTTTAAAATATAAAGCCATTCAGGAATTTCCCCTGGTCCTTTCACAAATAGTCTTTTAACAGCATTGCTGGAAATTAACTCTTCATGACATTTCAGAATGTTTGGATTTTTGGCCACGACCACATTCAAGTTTAGGTCTTCAATGAGTGGTTTATTTTTTATTAATGCTGATAGCATATTATCGTGTGTTTGCGAAGCAAGGATATTATTTTGCGTATCAAGGTTTAATAATATTCTGGTTTGGTCAGCAATCGACAAACCGGTAAGATGATTCGTTAAAATGTCGCAAAGATCAGGATTATTACGCCAATTGGTTATCTCAAATATGCTGTAATCATAATCAGTAGTAAACATGGTTAAAATATTTTTTTGTAGGTATTGATCCAGAATTTTTTTTATTTCGTTGTTGGCATCGTCTGATTTGGCAGCGTTCTTTAATCTGAACCAGATAGCTGCACGTGTATCTTTCAGTAATTTAACGCATTGACCATGTCCGACAGTTTTTCGTGATAAAGCTAGTTCATAGGGAGTTAATTTATCTCGGGGATTTTTAGTAAGATGGCTTATTGGTTTGAAAAGCATCTCGTCGCAGGGAAGGTTTTTTAATAATATAGCTAATATTTCAGAGTTGCCGACATCGCAGGTTATATGAAATATATTTTTATTATTTGGTATGGATAATGTTAAATCTTTAATAATTATTGATACTGAGAACTTAAGCCCATAAATATCTATTTTATTATTCAAAAAGCATGAAATTATTTCTGGATATCCGTATTGAATGGCTGACTTAATACCCGGCCTGATATCCATTTTATGAAATTTTTTATCAGACAGTAATATATTTAATGTATCGCAATTACCAAACATGCAAGCCGTATTGATCGGGTTAAAACAATCTTTGGATTTTTCCAATGCTTCTTCTGTGAAACATTCCAGTAAATCAGTTAATCGATTATCGTGAATATTTAATGCAGCAAACAGAGAGAGTAATACGTAAGAATAATTACGGTTGCCAGTTAGAGTGTTGGCATCGAGATGCTTATTGAGAGTATTTTTTATATCCAGAACATCTTCCTGGATGATGTCATTGGAAGTTTTTATTGTATAGTCTTTAACACCGAATATTGGTAAAAAAGAGATTAAATACTTATATTTATTAGCATTGAAATTAGAACTAAAATTATTTATCGATAACATGAAGTTCCTCGCCAGGATTTTTATTAATTTAATGGTTAGAAAATACCATTACAGGTGATGTGCATGCAACAGGCTTGCAGGAGGATATTTGCATGTAGCAGGTGTCTGTCATCCTGAGCGCGGCTCTTGCTTGTGCGCGAAGGATCTCATGAAGAATACGCGTAATTCATTGGGAGATCCTTCGCGCACAAGCAAGAGCCGCGCTCAGGATGACAGACACCTGCTACATGCACACCACTGTATCAGCACAAAAATATGTGTATGATCATTGTCAGATTTATAAACGGGCCATAAAAAATGTTACTCGATTTATCCCAGCAATCACTCATGTTTCTGTTATTCAGCACCGGTCTTGTTGCAGGCGCAGTGGATGCCATTGCAGGCGGTGGTGGATTGATTTGCCTGCCGATGTTGCTAGGTGTTGGTGTGCCACCTTCACTTGCATTAGGTACGAATAAATTGCAAGCAAGTGTTGGAACATGCGTCGCAGCATTTCATTATTATCGTCGTGGGCTGGTTTCTTTGCATGAGCTTTACAAAGGATTATTAGCTGGTTTTGTCGGCACCGTATCAGGTGCATATTTAAGTCAGACCATTAGCAATGAAGTATTGAAATATATTATTCCCTTTCTGCTGCTCGCTGTTCTCATCTACACACTAGCTTCACCAAAAATCGGCATGGATGACCGGCATCCGCGCATGAGTGAATTTTATTTTTATATTATTTTCGGTTTTGTCATGGGTTTTTATGATGGTTTTTTTGGTCCAGGTACTGGTTCGCTATGGATATTTTTACTGACATTTTTTCTTGGCTTCAGATTAATAAAAGCAACGGCGTATACAAAATTTTTCAATTTAAAAAGTAATGTTATCGCGCTGGTTTGCTTCATGATCGGTGGCAATATTGATTATCGTTTTGCATTGTATATGGCAGCAGGGCAAGTGATCGGTGGAAAATTAGGCGCTCATCTTGCTGTTAAAAAAGGTGCGCAAGTGATACGTCCAGTATTTATCACAATTGTTTCAGTGACGATAGCAACGCTGGTTTACCGAAGTTTTGTTTGACTCATCACACAAACACTTTCATCAAAATCATCTGATATATTTTCACTAACATTTGCAAATCATCTATTTTCACGCATTCATCCACATGATGTGCTGTTGCGTTCGCAACCCCAATCTCGACCACCTCAGCACCTGTTGGTGCAATGAAGCGTCCATCGGATGTACCGCCTGCAGTTGAAAGTAACGGTGATTTGCCTGTTATTTGTTTTATTGCCTCTTCGGTGGCAGTAATTAATTTTCCTTTCCTGCTTAAAAATGACTGCGCGCTTTCATGCCAGGTGGCTAAAAATTTTATGCCATGTTTATTTAAAATCGATTCAGTGCGCTGTTGTAATTGTGATGCAGTCACTGCTGTACCAAAACGAAAATTACAAAAAATTTCCATCTGTCCAGGAATCACATTAGTCGCACCTGTGCCTGCATGAATATTGGAAATCTGAAATGTCGTTGGTGGATAAAATTCATTGCCTTCATCCCATTTTGTTTCAGTGAGTTCGTGTAATGCGAGTAAGGCAGCATGCACCGGATTTTCAGCAAGATGCGGATAAGCAATATGTCCCTGTTTGCCGTGAATCATCAGATGACATTGCAATGAACCACGTCTGCCAACACGAATTTCATCAGCAATTTGTTGATTGCTTGAGGGCTCACCCACAATGCAATAATCAATTTTTTCCTGACGTCTTTGCAATACTTCAATGACTTTTGCGGTGCCATTAACGGCTGCACCTTCTTCATCACTCGTTAATAAAAATGCAATAGAGCCACGAAATTTTTTATCATTCTGCAGAAAATTTTTAACAGCAATCATCATGGCAGCAATGGCTGCTTTCATATCAGCCGCACCGCGACCATATAAATATCCATGTCGAATGTCAGGTTGAAAAGGTGGTGTCGTCCAGTGTGTTACTTCTCCAGTTGGCACGACATCTGTGTGTCCTGCAAATACCAGTAAGGGAGATTCAGTTCAGTGTCGCGCCCATAAATTATCAACTTCATCAAAACGCAGCGATTCACAATGAAAACCAGATTGCTCAAGTTGTTCACGGATTAATTTCTGACATCCAGCATCGTGTGGTGTGATGGATGGTAATGCCATTAATTGTTGTGCCAGTGTGACAACATCTTCCGTGAGTACATCTTCCATTATTTAATATCCCTTAATAATTCATTTAAACTCACTTTCGCACGTGTTTTGGCATCAACTTGTTTAACAATGATTGCGCAGGACAAATTATATTTACCATCAGCACTCGGCAAACTGCCAGATACAACGACTGAACCAGCAGGCACGCGTCCATAAATAATTTCACCAGTTTCACGATTATAAATACGTGTGCTTTGTCCGATAAAAACACCCATGGAAATCACGGCACCTTCTTCAATAATCACACCTTCAACAATTTCAGAACGTGCACCAATAAAACAATTATCTTCAATAATCGTCGGATTTGCCTGCAATGGTTCGAGTACGCCACCAATGCCAGCACCACCAGAAATATGCACGTTTTTGCCAATTTGCGCACAGGAACCCACCGTTGCCCAGGTGTCAATCATCGTGCCGCTATCAATGTATGCGCCGATGTTGACATAAGAAGGCATGAGAATCGTGCCTGCTGCAATGTAAGCACCTTTGCGTGCAACAGCAGGTGGAACAATACGCACACCGCCAGAAACAAATTCGTCATGGCTATATTCACTGTATTTCAGCGGAACTTTATCAAAATGTTGTGTGATATTACCGCGCATGACTTCGTTATCATTCAGACGAAAATATAATAAAACCGCTTTTTTCATCCATTCATTGACTTGCCATTTTCCATTGGTTTTTTCTGCAATACGCGCTTTGCCCGCATCCAGTTGTGCTATCACTTCATCGACAGCTTGTTTGATATCAGCCGGTGCATTTTGTGGAGATAAATTTGCTCGTTCATCAAATCCAGTTTCAATAATATTTTGTAAATGCTGCATGATATTTCCTTAATAAGGCTGATGTGGTTTTGTGTTTGTCATGATTTTATCGGTAAATGCAATGGCAATGGCCGAAATTACTAATGATAAGTGAATGATGACTTGCCACATGACGACATAGAAATCTTTTTGTGAAGGATCAATAAACGTACGCAATAAATGAATGGAGGAAATGGTCACAATCGCTAGTGCCAGTTTGATTTTCATCGTGCCAGCATTCACATGATCCAGCCATTCTGGTTGATCTACCTGACCTTGCAAATTCAGGCGCGATACAAATGTTTCATAACCACCGAGAATAACCATGATGAGCAGATTGGCAATCATCACCATGTCTATTAAATCAAGTGCCAGTAGCATGACACCGGTTTCAGTTAATTTATTTGCGCCTAACACCAGATGTGTCAGACCAAGTGCAAACTCATAAACATACACACACATGATAATCATTAAGCCAAAGTAAAGTGGTGCTTGTAGCCAGCGGCTCATGAAGATGAAATTGGCAACTGATTTGCTGGTGTAATTCATGATATTCCTCTGTATTTATGTAAACCAATAAGGAATTATGTTGATTCCACGCTGGAGTGCAATAAATATTTGTTCTGTGATAGCATAGCCGTTTTCAAAAATGCACAAGTTATATTCCCCATGAGCAAGGATAAACCAAAAAAACATATCGCCAATGCTTTCCAGATTTATGCGCGATTATTTACCTACGTGCGAAGATATTGGCCAGCACTGATCATTGCTTGTGTAGCGAGCATGGTTTATTCCGGCGTGGATTCCTGGTTTATTTATTCCCTAAAACCTTTATTAGACAAAGGCCTGGTGGCAAAAGATAAAGCTTTTTTAAAAGCTGCGCCATGGTTAGTGCTGGGTGTGTTTTTATTACGCGGTGTAGCCAGTTTTTTATCCAACTATTTCATTGCTTCCGCATCACGTGGCGTTATTATGCACATCAGGCAAGATTTGTTCGCACACCTGCAACGTTTGCCAGCACGCTTCTATGACCATTCCACCACAGGGCAGATTTTATCCACTTTGTTATACGCAGTTGACCAGGTCGCAAATGCCAGTGCAGATGTGCTTACCACTGCGATACAGGCATTTTTCCTGATTATTGGTCTTGTGATTGCCATGGTGACCATCAGCTGGAAGCTGACATTGCTTTATTTCATCATTATTCCACTCGTCACGGTCATCATGCGTGTTGCAAGTTTTCGTATACGCCGATTGAATTTGCGTATTCAGGATTCGATTGCAGATATCAGTCATTGCACGGAAGAAAATATTCAGGGTTATAAAGTCGTGCGTTCGTTTGAAGGTCAGGAACATGAGATTGAAAAATTCAACAAGGCTGCTCGGACGAATCGTCAGCGTGAAATGAAAGTGGTAGTAGCACGAACCTTAAGCGTTTCTGGAGTGCAATTTATTACAGCAGGCGCATTGTCCATGACACTTTATATCGCCAGTTTCGATGTCGCAGATTCGGTACTGACTGCTGGTGGTTTTGTGCTGATGGTTGCCGCCATGCTTGCCTTGTTAAAACCCATGAAAGATTTGGCTTATGTGCAGAATAAATTGTATCGCGGACTTGCTGGTGCGCAAAAAGTATTTGAGTTGATGGATGAAAAATCAGAAGTGGATTCCGGCACAAAAATATTAAAACGTGCAATTGGCAAAATTGAATTTGCCAATATTAATTTTGCTTATGATGATAATCGCAAAATACTGCAGGATATTTCCTTTACCATTAATCCCGGAGAAGTGGTTGCATTGGTGGGACGATCAGGCAGCGGTAAATCCACTTTAGTGAGTTTATTACCGCGTTTTTATGATCATTACACCGGTGAGATTACGATTGATGGCATATCCATTCGTGATTTTACGTTGAAAAATTTGCGTCGCCAGTTTGCACTGGTTTCGCAGCATATCACCTTATTTCACGATACCGTTTTCAATAATATTGCTTATGGCTGCATGGATTCCTTATCCGAAGCAGAAGTGATCGCTGCAGCAAAAGCCTCACATGCAATGGAATTTATCGAAAAATTACCGGATGGCATTCATTCATTAATTGGTGAAAATGGTGTATTGCTATCAGGCGGACAACGTCAACGCATTGCCATCGCTCGTGCGATTTTAAAAAATGCGCCCATTTTAATTCTTGATGAAGCAACTTCTTCACTGGATACGGAATCGGAAAGATATATTCAATCTGCGCTTGAAACATTAATGAAAACCCGCACCACATTAGTCATTGCGCATCGACTCTCAACCGTCGAACATGCTGACAGAATTATCGTGATGGAAGAAGGAAAGATCATCGAATCTGGAAACCATGAGGAATTGCTCGCTCGTGAAGGACACTATGCGAAATTACACCATATGCAATTTGGTGACATTCCTCATCTTCTGGAAGCCGCCAATGAAAGTTGATGTCGCTAGTCTCTGGTATCGCAAATCCTTGCACCCACTTGTTATCCTCTTATTACCTTTCTCATGGTTGTTTGCAGCATGCGTGAGTGTGCGTCGTCTATTGTATCGAATGGGAATATTCAAAACTGAACGATTTAAAGTACCCGTGATTGTCGTCGGTAATATTGTTGTTGGTGGTACAGGTAAAACACCTTTCGTCATCTGGCTTGTCAATTTCCTGCGGGAAAATGGCTTTAAACCTGGCATCGTCAGTCGCGGTGTGGGTGGTAAAACGCAGAGACATCCAGTGCAGGTAAGCAGGAATGATGCAGCAAGTCAGGTGGGCGATGAAGCATTATTACTGATGCAGCGCGCTGATTGTCCTGTCGTTATTTGCCGTGACAGGGCGAAAGCAGTACAGACATTAATTCGCCATCATGAGTGCGATATTATTATCAGCGATGATGGCTTGCAGCATTATCGCATGGGTCGCGATATTGAAATTGTGATGGTAGATGGCAAACGACAATTCGGTAATCAGCAATTACTACCAGCAGGCCCGCTGCGTGAAAAATTATCCCGTTTAAACGAAGCAGATTTTGTGGTGACGCAGGATGGTGATGATGAAAATACCTGCAGCATGAAATTAAAGCCACTGGAATTTGTTTCAGTCATTAATCCTGAGCAAACACTTTCTTTTGCAGATTTTCCTCGCAATAAAAGCCATGCAGTTGCTGGCATTGGTCATCCCGAGCGTTTTTTTGCTGTATTAAGAGCCGCCGGTTTTGACATTATTCCGCATAGGTTTTCCGATCATCATTTGTATCTACCCCATGATCTGGATTATGCTGATTCCTTGACGATACTCATGACGGAAAAAGATGCGGTGAAGTGTGAGGCATTTGCTAATGATCGCTACTGGTATTTACGTGTTGCAGCAGTGATGCCTGATTCATTTGCACAAGCATTATTAAATAAAATACGGGAGAAGACGCATGAAGATGTTATCAAATGTGCTAACGATATTGTTTATGGTATGCAGCACGACGATCAACGCTGCTAATATTTCTGCAACAGCCACAAAGAAAAATGTTTACACAGAAAACCAGCAAGCGATTTCTGTGACTGCCAATGAACCGGTTTTCATACTCAAATTAAAATCCAATCCGACGACTGGTTATACATGGATACTTCGCAATTATGATGCCAGATTGCTGACATTGGTAACGCATCATTACCAGGCTGGCAAACCACGATTAATTGGCAGCGGTGGTTTTGAATGGTGGACATTTCGCGCGAACGCTGCCTTATTTGCAGAACAAAAACCAGCGACCATATATATCATCTATGCACGCGCATGGGAAAAAAATAATGGTGTTAAAACGGCGGATTTTATTGTAACTCCACATTAAAAAAAATATCAGGAGAAGCAGATGACACGTTTGTATATCAGAAATACACGTACAAATCAGCTTGAACTCTTAGTGCTGGATGATGTGATTGATAAAATATTATCTGCATTACAGGAATCTACGCGAGCCGAAGATAATGAGCTGGTTGGCTTATTGATGAATGATCAGATGAAAATTCTAAATGCTAATCATCAATTTCGTACATTAATCAAAAAAATATTAATGGAGCACTCCAGGTTTGATTTGCAAAACAATCATATCAAAGAGTTATTTAGTCTGGATAATTTCGCTTCCAGAAAAAATGCGCTTGATATTGCATGCGTGCTAATGACACGCGCCAAAAGACAGCATGCAGCACAACAGCCAGTTGATAAACCTGCGGACGATTCTTTGCGCAAACTGCAAAAAAGACCGACTTCATTACAGAATGCTCATCCTGAATATATTGCAGCTGTTTATTCGCAATGGAATATACTGCAACAAAATAATGAATACGAACAATTCAGGCAAAAGCAAGCGGCTTTCACGGCGGCATTGCATGTGATTGCCATGCTTAAAAATAGCAAGGATATTTGTCTGATACATGATTTTGCTGATATTGAAGCGCGCTTAAGAAAATTGCTAAGTCACTCGGATTCAAAAGAAGCTAATCTGATTGATGAAATGCTTGATACGGTTGCGAGAATGCAGAATGCCAGTGGTCATCCAGCTGCAAGCAGTATTAAAATTCATGCGCTGGTTAAAAAAATGATTCCAGTATATCGATCATTAATAAGATCAAAGGATGAGCTAGCGACGACGATACAAAATTTTTTCCGCAAGGAATTATTTATCAATTTGCCAAGTAATATTAAAAAAGGTGAGTTGTTGAGTTTTACTTCGCTGTTATTTGATGACAAGGAAAAAATTCGTGATCAGCATTTTTTACCCGAATTTCCTGCGATGATTAATCAAAAGTTTTCCTTTTTCGATAATGGATTTGATAATTCACTGCAATCATTGCAGCAGCAATTTTATTTGCGATTAATTATGTATGCTGAATTGCGTAGCCAGGAAGGCAATAATCGTGTATCTGATTTTTTCAAATTCAAATATTTGCAGGGCAATGAAAAAATAAGATTAACTAACGATCTGGTTAAGGGAATAGAGGCATGGGGAATGATGCAGTCAGATTGGCCGGCAAATAAAATATATAAGAACAGGGAAATGAAAACTTTGTTCAATAAAAGACTGGGAGTGCTGATCAAGGATTATTACAAAGTGGAAACAGCACTATTAAAAGAAGGCGATAAATCTGTATTGCCGCCACAACTAAGAACTTATCTGGCTAAAAAATCTTCATGATACTCATTCAGCGAGGCTTTTAAAAAAACCTTAAGTTTCAGTAACATCCATCTCAGCTTGTCTTAAGCTGTTGATTTATTTTTTTAATGGTTTTTAATCAAGGATTTATAAGAGGTTTTACATGTTGTTTCGAGTAAGTAATTGCAAGCGAGTTATAATTGTAACTATTGAAAGACAAAATAATTAATTAACGAGGAGTGGGTTATGACACAGTTATATGAAATCAATGACAATGAATTTACCTTTAAGGAAACCGAGAAGGATTCCAGTGAAATCGTTCTCAAGCCAGCTAGTGAAGTGAATTATGAAAAAGCATTTAATGAAGCATTGAACACAATTGCAGAGACAGGTAGCGACGAAGAAAAAGCTTTATTAAATGATAATAGTTTTAGAGAGCTGGTAAAGAGTAAGGTAGGTTTGCAAGATATAATTGATTTTTATGATAACAAATTGAATGTTCCGCAGGATATGAAAAATATTGAACTCTCTGAATATAATAATCTCGAGAAATCAGTGCTGGAAAAATTTGTTGATCTATTACAGAGAGATAGTGAACGACATAGAAAAGCTGATCCGGGTGAATTTAAGTTTAAGCGACATTCAGCACCGGATGAACCGGAGGATATATTTCCTGCATATGCGGAGAGGGTATATTACGATGGAAAACACATGTCAAAAATGGAATATCAGATATTGGCACATGAGAAGCATCAGGCTTTTTTAAACGAAATTGAAGGTAAAAATAAAGAACTAGACGAAAAAAAACCTGCTTTGGAAGCTGAGCATGCAAAAAAAGTCGAAGATTATAAAAGAGGAATTGTAGCTTATGACATGGCAATAAAAGTCGTACAACAGTTTCAGCAGAAATACAGGGAATTAAACAGTTTTAATGATTTGATGGATAAGCTTCCTTCATTGTTTCAGCGAATAGGAATGACGGAAGCTGAAAAAAATCATTGGATAGCCATTGTTACGAACATTAACATGCTAACTGATGCTAATCGTCAACCTCTAAAAGATCAGGCGAAAATTCTGGAATTTGCAAAACGTTTAATTCCTGAATATGGAAAAATCGTACACTCTGGCAATGTGGTTGCTATTAGCGAGTTGCACACTTTCTTTTTGTTTAATCTTGGAATTAATCTTCCCACACGATTGGAACGCGGTGAGTTTCTTAACTACTCATCATTGCTCTATGATACAAAAAGTGATGAAGGAAAAAGAAGTGATCGTATCAAACCTGAATTTGCTGCACTGACCAATCAGAATTTGAATAAATTAACAGCCAAATATACTGATGATGCTGATTCAAGAAGAGAAAAACTTTCTCATTTGATCAACGCTTATGTTGTCCAGAGAAATCTCGAAGGCGATGGTATTTTTGGCAACTTTTTTAAACCTCGCTATCTTTATGGCAAAGAAAAAATTAGATTAGGAAAAAGTATTCTGGCCAAGCTTGACGCTAAAGATACTGCTTCATTCTATTCAGATACGGAAATTCAAACCATGACCAATGGCCGTATGGGTGCGCGAATAGAGAAGTTTTATCTAGAAGAAGCGAAGATATTACAAAATAACCCTGAGATGAAATCGGTGTTACCAGCACAGTTAAAAGATTATTACGATAAAAAACACAATCCACAAAATGTTGTAGCGCCACCGAAACCAATATCTAAGTAATGTTTTGGGCTTCATATGAAGCCCAAATTTTATTGCTTATCCGTCAATCTTCCATTTTCAAATATCAACTTCACTGGTGGATTTACACTTTTGTAATTAAATTCCAGTATTTTTGTATCCTGGGGAACATTTGGATTAGCTGTTGGTGACTGTTTATTGATAAAACCAGGTGAACCGCAAGCGCTCTTGATTCGTTCCTTGTCATCTCCCAGTGAAACTGTTGTGCCATTACAAATTGTCGTTTGTCCTACACCAATTCCATTGACACTAATATTCACCGCTTTGCCTTTATCATCAAATGCGACACTGGTTTTCAATGTTCCTTGCGCCATGGGATTACTGCCGCCGAGATAAACCGTTTGTGGAATATAGTACGTCCATTCCTGTGGAACATTATCATTTGGTTTGACATATTCATTTTGTGAATCAGGTTTGCCGCAAATTTGCAGGACTTCAGGCGGCATCATGCCAAAATTGATTTGATTGAAATTGGTTGGGCACATGAAGGCAAAAGATAGGGAAGGGAGAAGATAGCAGATATAAATACATGGTTTGCGGAGAGCTGTCATCCAGAGCGTATTGCGAAGAGCTGTCATCCTGAGCGCGGCTCTTGCTTTTGCGCGAAGGATCCCTCGATGAGTTTTCGTATCCTTCGTGAGATCCTTCGCGCAAGAGCAAGAGCCGCGCTCAGGATGACAGCTCTCAAACTTTTCAATGTCTATCTGTCTCATTCTCATTTCTTCTCCTTCGGTTCTGATAATATTCCCTGATCCTGGTGTAATTTTCCGCTCTTTGACCAGGGCAAGCGACGATAATATGGCAGAGGTTCATCGGGATTAAACAAAGGATATTTAATAATTTCAAAATACGGCGAGAAATCAAAATCCTTTGGAGAAAATAAATAGGGATTACGCTGGAATAATTCCATTCCTTCTTTTTCATCTTCCTTTACAAATGGCAGGATAGGAAAATGCACAGACATGTACGCTTCTGCAATCAGCGATGAGCAAATACCACTTTCTGGTTGACCGGATGAGGTGCGAAACAAACTCGAACCCCAGCGTCTTGGCAAAATCGTCCACGGTAAAAGAAAACGTGCGAGATCTACGAGATGTCGCACATTGTATGGCTGACCAAGTGCATGAACCGCATAAGCAACAACCAGATGCAAATCAGCAGGTGTGACACCAATCGGACGACAGATGCGAATGTGATGATTATTGTAATTACTTAATGGTGAAATAATCGTGCCATTATCCAGTAAATCTTCAATGATCATGTGCGTAGTGTCTTTGATAATTTCTGGATTAATATGTTTGCGAATAATTTCTTTCAATTCCTCATCTTCAATATCCACTAGTCTGCCAATATATAATGCAGCATGTGTCCATGAACTTTGTGTAATGGTGCGGATAATTTTGCTGATGCGGCTGCGCCCTTCAATGAGTAACACATCACCTGGACGTATTTCATGTTTGAGACGATTAAAATCATAAGGCATGATTTCAGTGCTTGGAGGTTCATCCATCAACCACACATCCAGCTTGCGACGTATTTTATGATACAGAGATTTGATCATGCATTTTTCCTTGCAATAATCCGTATTAAATTTTCTTTGCCAATTCCCTTGCGTATCCTGCATATTCAGCCGGTGTTAATGCCAGCAATTGCTTTTTTGCATCATCCGGCAATTGTAAATCCTGAATAAATTGCTGTAGTGAAACTTTATCAATCTTCTTGCCACGAGTGAATGCTTTTAATTTTTCGTAAGGCTCTTCCAGTTGATAACGGCGCATGACGGTTTGCACGGCTTCTGCGAGAATTTCCCAATGATTATCGAGATCTGCAGCAATCACTTCACGATTTGCTTCAAGTTTTTCAACTCCCTTGCAAGTCGATTGTAATGCCAGCAGAGTATGGCCAATTGCAACACCAATATTACGCAACACCGTGGAATCAGATAAATCACGTTGCCAGCGTGAAACGGGCAGTTTAGCTATCATATGTTCAAGCAACGCATTAGCAATACCCAGATTACCTTCGGAATTTTCAAAATCAATGGGATTAACCTTGTGTGGCATGGTGGATGAACCCACTTCATTTGCCAGCGTTTTTTGCCTGAAATAATTAATGGAAATATACGCCCAGATATCACGATCAAAATCGAGCAGGATAGTATTAATGCGAATCAATACCGCGAAAAATTCAGCCATATAATCATGCGGCTCAATTTGTGTCGTGTAAGGATTAAAGGTTAATCCGAGATTTGTCACCAATGTTTCGCTTAATTGCTGCCAGTTTATTTCTGGATAAGCAATGACAAGCGCATTGTAATTACCAGAAGCACCATTCATTTTTCCGAGTATTTTCACTTGCTGCAATTGTTCAAGCTGACGCTGCAAACGTGCGACTACATTTGCGGTTTCCTTGCCGAGAGTTGTGGGTGTGGCTGATTGTCCATGCGTGCGTGCGAGCATGACAAAATCTGCATATTGATGTGCGAGTGCGCGCAACATTTGCAGGAGTTTATGTAGCGCAGGTAAAAGACATTCCTCGCGTACGTTTTGCAGCATCAGCGCATAAGCAAGATTATTGATATCTTCAGAGGTACAGCCAAAATGAATAAATTCACTCATATTTTGCAGTTCAGGATGATCGCGAAATTTCTCCTTGATGAAATATTCCACTGCTTTGACATCATGATTAATGGTTGATTCGATTTCCTTGACACGTAAGGCATCTTCTACAGAAAAATTTTCAATCATCTGATCAAGAAATTGTTTCGCAGTTTTATTGAGCTTAGCTACTTCCTGCAAATTCGATTCTGCCAGCAGTTCAAGCCAGCGGATTTCAACCGTCACGCGGAATTTGATCAAACCATATTCGCTGGTGATTTTCCTTAAGCCAGCCAATTTTCCTTCATAACGACCATCAAGTGGCGAAATAGCCATTAAGGCAGAGGTTTCCATGATGCACTCCCAAGTTTTCTATTGCGTAATAATACCACCACCCAGACAAATATCACCCTGATAAAAAACGATGGATTGTCCCGGAGTCACCGCGCGTTGTGGCTGATCAAACATGATGTGATGATCAGAGGTAATCGTGCAAGCCTGGTCATGCTGGCGATAGCGTATTTTTGCCGTGCATTGATATGGCAAAGCAGGTGCTGCATTGATCCAGTGTAGTTCGCCAGTCGTAAGCGTTTGCTTGAACAAGGCAGGGTGATTTTCTCCCTGAACGATGATCAGCACATTGCGCTCAATGTCCTTGCCTGCCACATACCAGGGGGATTCAGCCTTGCCTTGCTTACCGCCGATTTGCAAACCTTGCCGCTGACCAATGGTATAGAACATCAAGCCATCATGCTTGCCGATGAGCTCACCTTCTGGTGTTTCCATTCTGCCTGGTTTTGCTGGCAAATATTCGTTAAGAAAAGTTTTGAATTTGCGCTCCCCAATAAAACAAATACCTGTGCTATCTTTTTTCGCATGATTTTTTAGTCCGATTTGCTCAGCCATCGCGCGCACTTTTTGCTTGGATAAATCTCCAACAGGGAAAAGACTTTGCGCAAGTTGTGCTTCATCCAGCGCATATAAAAAATAACTCTGATCCTTGAGTGGGTCGCTGCCTTTTGCTAGTTGAGTGATATTACCTGTTTGTATTTTGCGTACATAATGGCCAGTCGCAATATAATCCGCACCACGTTGTTTTGCATAATCCAGAAAGGCGCGAAATTTAATTTCCTTGTTGCATAAAATATCAGGATTGGGTGTACGCCCAGCTCGATATTCATCGAGAAAATAAGCAAAAACACGCTCCCAGTACTGATCAGCAAAATTGATGTGATGAAATGGAATACCGATTAATTTGCAGACAGCTTCAGCATCTTCCATATCTTTAGTAGCTGGACAAAATGTATCAGTATCATCACCTTCCCAATTTTTCATGAAGATACCTTCCACGCGATGGCCAGCTTGTTTCAGCAAATAAGCGGCAACAGAGGAATCAACTCCACCAGACATGCCGACAATGATATGGGAAAGAGGAAGGTTCACAGCAAACCTTTATAGTTAAAATGACTGGATTTTACCGGATATGCTGAAGTGGTCAAGTCTGGTGGAAGCTGCGTTCCCATATTAGAATCGCGCACTATTTTAAATTTAAACTTAATGAGGAGAAATATGGATAAGTCGCAATTGCAGGAAATCATTGAAAATAATTTTCGTGATATGTACGCACATTTAAAAAATGCAGTCGACAAATTTGAACATTATTATATGTTCACATCAGAGCATGCCTATGATGATGAAATTGAACATGCGATGGAATGGGCAAATAAATACATCGTGAAATTGCTGAATTTTTTGCATGATCATAAAAAAATGGCTGATTCCACCACCTTGATCAAGGCTCAAGTTTTACATCTACGCGCCTTGCGTGCTGATTATGAATATACCGCGCTTTTTGATGATGAAGAAAAAGAAAATGGAGCAGAGCAAATATTTCATGCTGCAAAAAAAGTGCTGAATACATTAGTTGCTTGTGATCCCGATTATATTAATACTGATGTTGCGTTACTGAATGATTTGCATACTGCATTTGAGTTACTGATAGATCATGCCGGTGATCGTATCAAGGAAAGTAAATTCCAGATAAATCTCAATGCTTATGCGGAAAGACTCGATTATTTATCTGGCGGTGTAAGTGAATATGATGCCGTCACTATTCAACTGATGTTCCCTTATGTGCTGGAAATGGTGAGCACAGATAATGGTTATCTGATGGATTTGCAAAGATTTCGCGAAACCAGCGAAGAATATTTGTCAAAAACATGGATTAGTAATAATCCCGTGCAATTTACTATCGTGCAAAAATATTTACTGGAAATGAATAAAGTAATGATGCCTGGCAGCATTTGGTACAAGCATTTTAATCCGGCAATGGATATCAAAAAACTGGTTGCGGATTGCAGCGTGGATGCTTTTAAAAATTACCTGGTTTTTGCAGAAAATGAAATTGATACACGCATCATTGCTTCGCTGGTTCAATTGAAGAATATTGATTTCAAAAAATTTAACTTTCCTGCCAGAAACATGCGTGAAATTGGTCTGGTGTTACAGGATTTTGCCTACTATCTGAAAAAACATCATGCGGTACTGGTTGCAATGATAGCAAAAATTGTGGTGGATGATCAGAACAATAATACCAATAAAAATTCCATTGAACTGATGCAAAAAATCAAACCTTGTCTCAAACATGCTCGTGATGCCATTTTGTCTTTAAAGGAATCAATCAGGCATTACCAGTCGATTTCTCCATGGTCGAGGTTGTTTGTCACGACAAAATTAGTTTTGCCTGTAAGGCGTGATATTAAGCGTGAAGTGAAAAAGATTAAGCTCATTGAGGAAAATTACAATAAACGTATCGAAGCAGCAGAAAAAGCAGCAAATGATTTGATTAACGCAGAATGTGCGCAAAAAAATTTGCGTCAGCAGGCAAGAAAAAAACGTCCTGTAAAAAAGCAGAAGAATAAATCAAATACACATAAGCAAATACAATCAGCCAAAGCAATCAAACCAGAGAATAGCTCGCAGCAGCCAAGTGAAATTTGTACACCAGCTTATTGCTGGGAGATGTTAAGCATCGATAATGAAATGCGTGAAATTCACGCGCAACAATCGAGTAAGCTGAATAAAAATAGGCAAATTTATGCTGACAGATCTGGGCGTGAAAATGGTCTTGTTCAAGTTGAACGTGACCGTATCAGGAAAAAAGAAGAGGCAGTGGGAGTGTTGCTGGACAAATTAATTCAGCTTTCTGAGAACTGTTTTGAATTCATGAAAAATCACTATCAAAAATTGAGTATTGAACAGCAAAAGTTTGTTGTTTTTACCTATGAAGATATTCTTGAAACAATCCGTAAATCAAAGCAGGAAATGCAAGAGTTGCAAACATCGTGTCTTGCGCTCGATAAACATATCGCTGAATTCGATTATCAAAAAGCTTACGCCATGGGAGTTATAGTAGTGGCTACAGATCCTGAATTAAAAGCGATCGCAGATCTCACACCGCAACAAATTCATGATCATGGTGTCAAAAAATTAAAGCAATTAGGTAAGGAAAATTGGGATGAATTTAAAACGAAAAGTAATTACACTACTGAGAAAACTACTCTGAAAAACTCCATCAGCTTTTTTGGCAAACAGATTACAAATCTGGATAAGCAAACAGAAAAGTTGCAGGATTTTGCACATTTGACGCTTGTGCGTAAAGCAACTTGACCAATGCATGTTTCTCGACTATGTTTTTTGAAACATAAAGGAATGAACCTATGACATATCAGCATATTAGCGTACCTGCAAATGGCGAAAAAATTACTGTCAATCAGGATTTAACTCTCAATGTTCCTCATCATCCCATCGTCCCATATATGGAAGGTGATGGCATTGGTGTGGATATCACACCAGTGATGAAACAGGTAGTTGATGCTGCGGTGCAAAAAGCGTATGGAAATGAACGCAAAATAGAATGGATGGAAATTTACGCTGGTGAAAAAGCGACAAAAATATATGGCAAGGATGTCTGGTTGCCACAGGAAAGCATGGATGCTGTGCGTGAATATGTCGTTTCGATCAAAGGGCCACTGACCACCCCGGTTGGTGGTGGCATTCGCTCTCTGAATGTGACATTGCGTCAGGAACTCGATTTGTATGTTTGCCTGCGTCCGGTGCGTTACTTCAAAGGAGTGCCCAGTCCATTGCGCGAACCCTGGCATACCAATATGGTAATTTTCCGCGAGAATTCCGAAGATATTTATGCGGGTATTGAGTGGGCAGGTGATACAGCGGAAGCAAAAAAAGTCATTGAGTTTTTGCAAACTGAAATGAAAGTGAAAAAAATTCGTTTTCCGCAAAATTGTGGCATTGGTATTAAACCTGTATCCAGACAAGGAACATCGCGTTTAGTCAAACGTGCGATTCAATATGCAATTGATCATCAACGTGATTCTGTGACGCTGGTGCATAAAGGCAATATCATGAAATTCACGGAAGGTGCGTTTCGTGATTGGGGATATGAAGTCGCGCGTACGGATTTTGGCGCCAAACCGCTGGATGGTGGTCCCTGGCATGTGTTTAAAAATCCGCAGACAGGCAAGGATATTATTATCAAGGATGTGATTGCAGATGCTTTTCTGCAGCAAATTTTATTACGTCCAGCGGAGTATAGCGTCATTGCGACTTTGAATTTGAATGGTGATTACATCTCAGATGCACTTGCAGCTCAGGTCGGTGGTATTGGAATTGCACCGGGTGCCAACATGAGTGATACGGTTGCCATGTTTGAAGCAACGCATGGTACTGCACCGAAATACGCGGGTCAAAACAAGGTAAATCCTGGCTCACTGATTCTTTCTGCGGAGATGATGTTGCGTCATATGAACTGGAATGAAGCAGCGGATCTCATCATCAATGGCATGGAAGGTGCAATAGCTGCAAAGACGGTGACATATGATTTTGCGCGTTTGATGAAAGATGCGAAGGAAGTGAGCACATCTGGTTTCGGCGAAGCGATGATCAAG
>JABDFQ010000012.1 GCA_013286495.1 Gammaproteobacteria bacterium
AAATATCCTCACCTTCAAGTGGTCGCTTTGACTCACCTTCGGCGCGATTGGCGTGCGGTCTTGCGTGGCGATGACGAGGATGGAAACGTCTTGGACGTCGCTGCTGGTTCTGATTTCTATTCTGATTCTGACCCTGTTGACCCTGGCCTTGCTCAGCAGTTTGTGCTGTATGCTCAGTAGAAGTTGTTCCCATTTGCACTGGAACATTTACATCTTCGGGCAACGCTGGTTGCACCAATGCTTTTGGCAAATGATCAACTGCTGCCGATGTCATCTGCTGCGGTGCTGGATAAGATGATTCCTGAACAGAGGAAGGCGCATGATGTGTCGCCGTTTCATTTACTTCACGGTTATCGTGTGGGCGATTATCACGCTGCGGACGGGAATGACGATTATCACGATTGCCACGATAACCATTACTGTCGCTTGCATAACGATTACGATTATTGTCACGACGTCCACGATTATTACGATGGCCTTTATTATGATGCCGTGTTTGCTGATAGCGTGGTTTACCGTGTCTTCTGAATTCTTCTGGACGTTGCTCACTTGCAATCACAGGCTCTTCTTTCTTGTCGAACAGCATATTGAAAAACTTTTTCAACAAACCTGGCTCAGCTTTTTTGGCAGGTGCAGGTGGTGTTGATATGGAATGAATGCTGGCTGCAGTTGCTGGAGCAGCTTGCATATCATCCATGGAAATACTTTTCACAGCAGGTTCCTGCTGATGGAGTTTGTGTGTAGTCTGACCTGTTGCCTGTGTCGATGCTTCTGGTTTGACGGCAAGTTTGTAGCTGGCCATGGCTTCATCTTTTTCATTGATATCAGACAGGCGAATACGCTCGACTTCATATTGCGGTGTAATCAGATGCGCGCTTGGGACAACAATGACTGCGACATTCTGGCGTTTTTCAATATCAATAATCGACTGACGTTTTTCATTCAGTAAATAAGCGGCAATTTCTGTCGGTAAAATAGCACGTACTTGCGCAGTGTTATCCTTCAGTGCTTCTTCTTCAATGATGCGGATGATTGACAAGCCTAATGATTCGATGCCACGAATAGTGCCTTGTCCCTGACAACGTGGACAGGTAATACGTGTTGCTTCACCGAGGGAGGAACGTAAACGCTGACGCGACATTTCCAGCAGACCAAAACGGGAAATACGACCAATCTGAACTCTTGCCCTATCCATCTTCAATGCTTTTCTCAGGCAATCTTCTACTTCACGCTGATTGCGAATTGGTGTCATATCGATAAAGTCTATGACGATCAAGCCGCCAATATCGCGCAAACGCAATTGTCTCGCAATTTCATCTGCTGCCTCGAGGTTCGTCATGAGAGCAGTTTCTTCAATATCACCACCTTTGGTCGATTTCGCTGAATTGATATCAATTGAAACCAGTGCTTCGGTATGGTCGATAATGACGGAGCCGCCTGAAGGCAGACGCACTTCACGCTGGAAGGCAGATTCAATCTGGCTTTCAATCTGGAAGCGGGTAAAGAGTGGGGTCGCATCTTTGTATAATTTGACGCGATTGACAAAGTCTGGACGAATCAATTTCAAATGGGAAACGATGGATTCAAATAAATCCTCGCGGTCAATGACGATTTCATCTATGTCCTTGCGCAGATAATCACGCAGGGCACGAATGAGCGCATTGCCTTCCTGATACACCAGGAATGGTGCCTGACGTTCCGCTGCAGCACGCTGAATGACATCCCATAATCTGAGTAATATTTCGAGATCCCATTGCAATTCTTCCGTAGACCGGCCGCCGCCAGCAGTACGGATAATCAATCCCATGCCTTCAGGTATCTGTAAGCTATTCAGCACGCCATGTAACTCATCACGTTCTTCGTTTTCAATACGGCGTGACACACCACCAGCGCGCGGGTTATTCGGCATGAGTACGAGATAACAGCCAGGCAAGGTAATAAAAGTGGTGAGCGCAGCGCCTTTGTTGCCACGTTCTTCCTTTTCTACCTGAACAATGATTTCCTGACCTTCCTCGAGCACTTCCTGGATGGTCGGGCGTCTGCCAGTATCAACATAGCTGGCTTTATAAGATGAGCGGGCAATTTCCTTTAATGGCAGAAAACCATGTTTACCTTCGCCAAAATCAATAAAGGCGGCTTCGAGGCTCGCTTCAACCCGGGTGACGATGCCTTTGTAGATATTGGATTTCTTTTCTTCACGCAGGGTGGAGATGATAAGGTCGCTAAGGGTTTGTCCTGCAGCAATAACAATACGCTGTTCTTCTTTATGTGTTGCATTAATCAACATTCTTTTCATGTAGGTTCATCCACTGTATAAGTGCTTGAAGCACCGGGATGAGGGGTGATCGTTTTTATAGATAGAGCAGTCAGTTATATAAGAGCTCAAGGTTATAAAAACTCAGGGCTCTTTCCATGGCTGGAATAGTCTGACTCTGTCACTTGCACTCCAGCCGGATTTATGGAATCCGTAACCATTCATGTTCGTTGTCTGATTGTCACCACATCAGACTCAAAAAAATCGCTCTTTATCGCCTATAGCGTAAATTACTATAAAAACCAGCATCATCCATGCACTTCAGCACACAAAAAATTAAATTCGAAAAGTTCTAAACTTTCTGTGTAATGGCTGTAAAATGTCAGCCAATCAAGCCGTTGACGGCAAGTGGGGATATTACCAATAACTCGATGTCATATCAATTAAAACCAGGTGTAATCAGGATGAAATTAAAAACAAATGTACAACATTTAATAATAACGCTGGATCAAAGCGGTCAAAGAATAGACAATTTCTTGCTCAATCGACTGAAAGGCATGCCAAAATCCAGGGTATATCGCTTATTACGCAAAGGTGAAGTTCGCGTCAATAAGAAGCGAATTGATGCATCTTATCGACTATGCAAGGGAGATGACGTCAGATTGCCGCCAGTTTATTTACAGGAAAAAGCAACTCAGGCGCCTCCCAGCAAGCAAACCGAGCAATTATTATCCAATCGTATTCTGTATGAAGATGACAACCTGATGATCATCAATAAACCCTCCGGTATGTCCGTTCATGTGGGTTCGACGGTGCGAGTGGGAGTAATTGAGGCTTTACGCCATATGTATCCCAAATTGCCTAACCTCGAATTGGCGCATCGTCTGGATGCTGAAACCTCTGGCTGTCTGGTCATTGCCAAGCGCAAACGTATCTTGCGTGAGCTGCATACGCTATTGCGTGAAGGTAAAGTACAAAAAATCTATTGGGCGTTAACGCAAGGTAAATGGAAAGATTCTGAATTACGTGTCGATTTACCATTACACAAGGATTATCAGGATGGTGGCAAGCATGTAGTGGAAGTGGATGCTGCGGGTAAATCAGCGCTTACCATTTTTCGCACCATACGTTCCTTTAAGCGTGAAGCAGCCCTGATGGAAGCAAAATTACTGACAGGACGTACACATCAGATTCGTGTGCATGCTGAATATCGTGGCCATCCGCTGGCGTGTGATGATCGTTATGGTGATCCTGAGTTTAATAAACAAATGCATCAGCTCGGATTAAGACGCATGTTTTTGCATGCACGCAGTATTGATTTTACTTTGCCTTCCACTAATGAGCGTATTACAGTAGAGGCCCCACTGGATCCGGAACTGGAAGCGATTATCAAAATATTTGAAGCGAGGTATGCATGACTATTTCCGATGAGCAAGTCACCACATCAGCAGAAAAATTTTCACAGCGTGGAATTTATCTATTACCGAACCTGTTGACAACAGCAGCTTTATTTGCAGGATTTTACGCTATTGTGGCTGCGATGAAAGGTTATTTTGAAATTGCAGCGATTGCAATTTTTATTGCCATGATTGCAGATGGACTGGATGGCAGAGTTGCACGTCTGACACAGGCTACCAGTAAATTCGGTGCGGAATATGACAGTCTTTCTGACATGGCAGCATTTGGTATTGCACCGTCATTAATTATTTATAGCTGGTCGCTTGCACATCTCGGCAAATTAGGCTGGCTCGCTGCATTCCTGTTTACAGCAGCTACTGCATTGCGTCTTGCGCGTTTCAATATACAGGTGAGTGATAAACGTTATTTTCAGGGATTACCTTGTCCTGCAGCAGCAGGTGTAATTGCAAGTGTTATCTGGATGGGTACAGGTTATGAAATTGATGGCAAATTAATTTCAGTATTATTGGCAATATTAACTATATTTCTTGCAGCCATGATGGTGAGCAATGTGCGTTACTCGAGTTTCAAATCGATAGATTTTAAAGGCAAGGTTCCTTTTTTTACCATCGTACTTGCAGTGTTTGGGATTGTTGCCATTGCATGGGAACCCGCAGAAATTTTATTTATGGTGTTAATGCTTTATAGCTTGTCAGGCCCGTGCATGACGTTGTGGCAGATCAGCAAAAAACGTCGACAACGCTTGACTGATCATAAACATAAATAATTAATCGACATCAATTTGTTCTGGCAATAAATATTTTTTCGCATACACCAGATAAAGTTTTTCGCGAATAAAAAGATCATAAATATCAGGATCAATATGACCAGCATTACGCATGTCATTCATTAATCCCAAAACTTCTTTCAGTGTTTTAGCTGTTTTATAGGGACGATCGGCTGAAGTGAGTGCTTCAAATACATCCGCGATGGCTACAATTCTTGCCTGCATACTCAATGTGGATTTATTGATGCCACGTGGATAACCTTTGCCATCGAGACGTTCATGATGACTGCCAGCAATTTCCGGTACACGTTTCAGATAATCAGGATAAGGCAGTGAGGAAAGCATGGAATGAGTAATTTTCACATGGTTCTGAATAATCTGTCGTTCTTCATCATTCAATGTTCCTCTGGCAATACTTAAATTTGCAATTTCCTTATCCGATAATAAAGGTTTTTCCTGCTCGCCATCACTAAAAATATTCATTGTTCCAATGTCGCGAATTCTTTTTTTATCATCATCTGATAAAAATTCACCGCCAGTATTTGCTTTATTAATATAGGCTTGTGCTTCATTGATTGCAGATAATTGCGAGTCATATTCTGCACGCAATTTGTCTGCCTGTTTTTCACCTTCTGCGAGTAATTTTTCCAGATATTTTATTTTCAGGTCACGTTTGATAATTTCAAAACGTGTATTGATCACTTCGATACGATCAAAAATAGTTTCCAGTTTCGTGGATTTATTCATGACATGTTCAGGCGTCACGATTTTTCCACAATCATGTAACCATGCTGCAACATTTAATTCTTCGCGCTCATCAGCAGTGAAATGCAAATCCCTGAGCGCACCTTCATTCACATTATTGATTGCATCGGCAATCATGTTGGTGATGACAGGAATACGTTTGCAATGATTGCTGGTGTGCTGACTTTTTTCATCAATCGCGCGCGCAATCAATTCCAGAAAAGCTTCGAATAATTTTTTCTGTGCGAGTATTAATTTTTCCTTGGTTAGGGTAATGGCGGCTTGCGATGCGAGTGATTCTGCAACCTGTAGACGTTCTTTGGAAAAGGGAATGACTTTGCCTGTTTCTTCATCAATCGCATTAATTAATTGCAAAACGCCAATGCGAGTATTTTCATGATCACGTAATGGAATAGTTAAAAATGATCTGGATTGATAACCTAATTTTGCATCCGTGTTTTTCATGCCAATAAAATCGAAAGCTTTGTCGTTATATGCATCTTCAATATTTATGGTTTCATTTTTGTGATAGCAATAAGTCGCAACATTTTTCAGATTGGGTTCGTTATCAATATATAAAGGCAGGGAATTGATTGGCAGCTTAGCATCAGCTGCGGTCATGGGTTTTATCTTCAAAGTATTATTGGCGATAATGGCGAATTTTAAATTAACTTCATTTTCAACCAGATAAAGCGTGCCGCCATCAGCATTTGTCAATTCCATGGCACTGGCGAGAATAAGTTTCAATAATTTATCAGGATTTTTTTCTGAAGAAAGCGCAGCACCAATTCTGATTAATGTAGCAATGAGTTCTGCATATTTATCTGTGGATTCAAACATTTGCTCCTTCTCCTCATTTTTCCTCAGGCAACATCATAAATTATAGCGCTTTTTGACAGGTGAAATTTGTATAATGGATGAATATACAAAAGGAGAGGTATATGAAATATCGTCTGTTGGTCTCTGCAATTATTGTTACTGGTATCATTATTGCAGGTGGTTTAACTGCCGCACAAAGTCCAAATTCAAATCCAGTTCAAAATCAGATTCCAAATCCAAATCCAAATCAAATTCCAAACCAAAATCAAAATAATTCCGCTATCAATAATAATAAAAAACCCAACATCGTTATTCTCATGACAGATGATACTGGCTGGAATGATTTTGGTGCTTATTCTGGTGGTGGTGCTGCGCTCGGCCATCCGACACCGAATGTCGATAAACTTGCACGTGAAGGTGCAATTTTCACTAGCTGGTATGGACAGGCAAGTTGTACAGCAGGTCGTGCATCTTTCATGACTGGACGTATTCCGATTCGCTCCGCACTTTCAATTGTAGTAGCACCAGGCGATGAAAATTATCTCCGCAAGGAAACGCCAACCATTGCAGAATTTTTCAGGAAGAATGGCTATATGACTTATTTTTCGGGTAAATGGCATATGGGTGATAAACCTGATGCCTATCCAACGGTTCATGGTTTTGATGAAATGAAACATTTCGCTGCTTATTACGCAGGTGTGTATGCGTATAACGATACATCGAAATGGTTTCACCCATGGTTTCCTTCATTTAATCCGCAATTCATGAAGGAATATGACAGCGTTGTGAATCTTGGTGAATGGGAAGGTATAGCAGGTCAACCAGCAAAAATGGTTGGCACGATCAGTTACGATAGTATGTCAACATTTGATATTCGTCAGACAGATTCTGCGATTGAATACATCAAGGCGCATGCCAATGATGCCAAACCTTTCTTCATGGATATCAATTTTCTCAAGATGCATAATCCAACTAATTCTGCACCAGCATTCAGAAATAAATCTCATCTCGGCGATTATTCCGATTCATTAATGGAACTGGATTCCAATATTGGACGCATCATGGAAGCCATTCGTGCTGTTGCACCTAACACCATTGTGATTCTAACAGCAGATAATGGTGCATGGCTGGATGCCTACCCAGATGCAGGTACCACACCATTCCGTGGTGAAAAAGGTTCAGCATTTGAAGGTGGCTGGCGTGTTCCAGCCATCATGTGGTGGCCGAATCATATTCCTGCTGGTGTGCAATATGGCGAAATGATGTCGCATATCGATTGCTGGGCAACGCTTGCAGCACTCGTCGGCATTACACCGCCACCACATGACTGGACAGGCAATGATGGCAAGGGCATTTATTTCGATAGTATTGATAATAGTGCTTACATATTAGGAAGAGCACAGCATTCGGCACGCACGACTTGGGTTTATATAGATGGTGAAAATTTCATGGGTGTACGCGCTGATATGAGTGGTGATCCAAACGAACCATGGGTCAATATCGCATGGAAATTTATTTACACGGCAAAAGATTCCTGGCTTGGAGCGGTTGCAGATTTAGGTGCAATCGGAGCGCTTTATAATCTGACCATGGATCCTTACGAAAAATACGATATGATATTCAACGGCGCCGCACCTTATCGTGTATTAAGTGCATCTCCTGGAAAATATTCTGGTCAGGATAATGGTTGGGCAATGGCGCTGATTGGGCCAGTTATTCTTGATTTCGATCGTAGTCTCATGAAGTATCCGAATATCAAGCGTTTCCCTGGCGGTGCATCAACGGATTTGAAACCGAATTTGCAAAATCCTGATAATCCCGTTCCTGCATTGAAAGTAAATCCCAATCCACATCCAGTAAGTGTAGGGGGATAATAGTTGATTGGGAAAAAATATATTTTATTTGCAAACATTTTGCTGGCGGTAATTACCGCCAGCTTTGCAAACAATAAAAAAGATTGTTCTTGTCATGCGATTCCCAATCGATTTGCTGATCTTCAACACGCAGGCATGAGCCAAATTCCTGCAGGAACATTCATGATGGGCGGTGATAATGCGCAGGCAAAAGTCGATGAACTACCCAAACATAAAGTCACACTGAATTCATTCTGGATGGATAAAACACCTGTCACCAATGCTGAATTTCAGAAATTTATTTCCGCAACACATTACCTCACAACAGCAGAAAAAAAACCTGACTGGAATGAATTAAAAAAACAATTACCACCGGATACACCAAAACCTGCTGATAATATTCTCGTTGCTGCATCATTGGTATTCATGCCAACGGATAAACCTGTATCACTCGATAATCCTGCGCAATGGTGGAGCTGGACACCGAATGCTAATTGGCAACATCCGCGTGGAGCCAATAGCAAAATGGAAGGTGCTGATCATCCTGTTGTGCATGTGTCATGGGATGATGCAAATGCATTTTGCAAATGGAAAGGTAAACGATTGCCGACGGAAGCAGAATGGGAATGGGCAGCGCGCGGAGGACTCGCCAATAATATTTATCCATGGGGAAATGAACCTATTGATGAAGGAAAAGTAAAAGCAAATACCTGGCAAGGAAATTTTCCATATAAAAATACATTACGCGATCAATATTTTTATACATCACCGGTTGGCAAATTTGCAGCGAATGGTTATGGCTTATATGACATGGCTGGCAATGTCTGGGAATGGGTGAGTGATTGGTATGGTTATCATTATTATTCCATCGCAAAAAATGGCGTCATGAATCCGCAAGGTCCAAATAAAAGTGATGATCCTGATGAACCATTAATGCCGAAAAAAGTGTTACGTGGCGGTTCTTATTTGTGCAATGAAACTTACTGCACTGGTTATCGTGTAGCAGCCAGAATGAAAACCTCACCGGACACCAGCATGGAACACGTGGGATTTCGTTGCGTTTCCTGATGAATTTACTATAAATCAGAAATTTAGCTGAACTACCATTTTCAACTTAATAACAGTACAATAAGCCTCAAATTTTAAAATTAAAAACGACATAAATGAGGCAGTGAGAATGCAATCACAATCTAATCCATCACGCGCTATCCAGAGTTTTATCACCAATAGTGAAAATACAATGAATACTGCACTCACCGCGAGTGTAGCAAGTTTGCTTACCAGGCTATCGAAAATTTATCTCGGTGATGATGAGGAAAAACAAATCGCTGAATATCTCAGGCGTTTTGCAGATGTATATCCAGATAAAAATGCCTTGCAATATATCCAGGGCAAAATGGGTGAGCCACTTTATAATTCTCTTGATTACACTGTGATCTGGGAAAATGGTAGCGAAACGAGATATTGCATTCCCATCAGGAAAACACTCGCGATTGTTTATGCAGCGTTGACTGACCTTACACAATATAACCTTTATTTTGATGAAACTGACGAAGACACCCGTGAAATAAAAATAGCTCAGGATCAATGGGATCGCCTGTTGCCTTTGTTTAATACCATTACCTCCATGCATACTTCTCCGAATGCAATTTGTCATCAGGGGATTAGACACAATATAGCATTTACACTGAATGGTGTTTATCCGGGTGTGGAATTGATTGAAGATTTGCAAATGTGTTTGAATGCGATGATAAGTGATCATATTGCGGCACATCTGGCAACATATGATGAATTATTATTTCTTGAAATGCTGCGTCATGAATTTGGAAAGGAAAAAGACAGGCATCCGTATCTTGTATCATGGCTGAAAAAATCTGTTCCTGCCATCAGGCAAATGATAGAACAAAAATTAGTGCAGCATGGTATCAATACAGCAAATTGTTTTGCAGTAATCGATAACATTCTGGATAATCTTTTCCAGTTCCCATTACCACTGGACAATAATCGCTTTGCAATGGCCGTGAAATATATTCTTCTGGATGCAAAAGATACCAATGATTTGCGCGGACAGGAAAAGCACAATATCAGCATGTGGTTAATGAATAGCTTTATTGTCAACATGGAAAATAAACGTGCCGTTGAGAATTTTGCTTATGTTGACAAACTCTATGTGCTATTCACGGAATATGGTGATATTTTGAAAGACTGGAATGAACAATATATTGATATAGAACAACTGTATTATCTCGAAACGTTTTTTTCTTATTTTTATAATTCTTGTAATAACAAATTTATTCCTCCCATAGATATTCAAACTGCTGATTTGCTGAGGTTGTTCCAGAATGCATATAAACAATTCAGGCAGGATCCATCGATCACCTGGATTGAGAATTTCTTTGCAAACTATCAAATCGCAAAAAATAACCTGAATGATGAGTCTGATGATGATGAGTTTTATGTTTATGATAATTCCGATTCTTCAGATTTCTTTGCCAATCAACAGGTTTTACAAGTCGCGCTGCAAAACGTTTATCAGACCTTGTACAATCAGAAAATGCGCGATAAGGTCATTGTCACAACCGGGTTTCTGGAAGCAATCTTTGGATCATCAGAAGTGAATCTGAATCCGCACGAGATTAATCGTATCTTTTTACATGCCATTCTGGTTCCACCAGAAAAATGGACAGGTTTATACGCGAAATGTTTGAATAAAGTCTATAAATTTGTCAGCGAGCGATTTGCCAATCATGAAAACCGTTTTCAATCTGAAGCGATCATGAATGATTCTTATAACAAGGAATTATTAGATCAGATCGCCTATCTGATGGCTTGCCATGATTTTCATTCGGATGAGACTAACTCATTAGCGCAACCTGAAGCACCTAAAAGTTTTTGGATCCCTATGACTCATCTGATAAAGAATGCTACGCATCTTATCGATATGCTGAATTTGTTTGGGAAAAATATTCAACCTGAATATGTAAATACACATGCTGTGTTAATCAGATCCATAATAAAAAGTTTTGATGATCTATTTATAATTGCTAATGAGTTCATGAAAAATGCTCCTGAAGATGATTATGATTATGAATCCCAGGTCATTATCTCAATTCTTCTTTTGTTCAGGGATGATTTGCAAACACTCATCCAGACACCAGATAAAATGAAAAAATTAATTCAGTGTTGTGACCCGATTAAGATGATCAGGATACTTTTTGATCCGACAATATTTAATATGGAATTTTTAACATCTTTACTGGGTGATAAAGAAATCATAAAGCACTTAATTCGATATGATATGCAAGATTTTTTAAACATTATTCGGCCTTTTCACAGGGATGTATTTGTACCATTTCATGCTGATATTTCCCAGCGCACATCCGGGTTCATTGATTTTGTTAATTTATTTTCAAACAATCATCTGAATGGTGACGATTTTTTAATTCTACTAAGGTATTTTAAAGATTATTTCCACCCATGGAATAATCTTGATAATTTTCTTTTATTTCATAAAAAATTATCTTTTTCCTTGCAAAACACATTAATACAAGCTCTCAACAAAACTGGCTATTTGAAAATTCTGACTCCAGACATCAAGCATGTAGCCATGCTGCTGGATAATACAGGCATAGATAAGAGAGGGGAGTTAATTAATATATTGTCTGAAGCTCCTTATTCATTGAAAAACAAAATTAATGATATCTACAGCTTTATGAATATCCTTGGAAAACTTCCTGCTCGTAGTCAGCAATTATTTATTGCTAGCCTGAGTAGTGCATCATTGGAGCAGATTATTGAAAGCATAGATGAAAGACCAGATAAATTTTTTGCATTTCTTGATTGGTTGCAACCAGATAATCGTGAAAAGGTTATTTTAAATCTTTCTCCAGAATGTTTTGATAAATTACTTAAGACAAATAGTGATATCAGTGCTTGTGCTTTGTTATCAATCGATTCGCAAACTTCAATCATTAATGCAATTAGCGAATCAAAACTTCAGGAGCTCATCCTGAAAATAGATAATGATAACGAATATTTTACTCGTCACTTCAGGCTGGAGCGCTTTCTTTGTAAAGTCAAAGAGCCATGCAGGATACTTGTAATTAATAAATTGAAGACTTCATTACATTTATTTGTAAAGAATGATGTATTTACATTTGAAGAGAAAGCTCGATACGAGCTATTGCAGATGATTTTGAAATTTTTTCCGCGTGATGCTGAAGCAGCATTAATTTATCCTGCGCTGATTGGCTTTTTGCAAGCATTACCCAATCCGTTTTCTACAACAGATGAAAAGATATTTGAAGCTTATCTTGATTATGTGAGACATCCATCGAAAGAAAAATTTTATGATGCATTGGAATATATACAAACAAAAAATTTTTGGTTTGCTATGCGCTATTATGATATTCACTTTACCGATGTAGAATTATTTAATGTTTCTCCAGATTTACAGAAAAAAATATTGAATAAAATGCAAGGTCTCAAGCTGAAGATAAATGATACCAGATCGTTATTGGTAGTATTAAATATCCTTGATGATTCCTGCAAACCATTATTTATGAACTTGCTTGATGATCAAACAAAAACAGAGATTTCTTTGTTGATCAAACCTCAGGCTCAAGAGGATTCAGCTACTATTTCTGACAAGATATTTAGTTTATATGGTGGAAATAACAAACGTGAACGTGAATCCGAAGATTCAGACGATGAAGATAGAAATGTCAAACAGAAAAAAATATAGGAATGGAATGTGCATGTCAGCCATTACCATTCCATCCATTGTTTTTCTCCCGACGGATAGCAGATGAGCATATTGCCACGTTCATGCCAGGCGCCGAGCACAATTCGCTCCGCTGGCTGTTGCTGTAACTGAAACTTGTGCCGCCCGGGTTTGTGTGTATGACCGTGTATCAGGCAGGCAACATTATTTTTTTCCATGACGCGTGCAACTTCGTCCTGCGTGACATCCATGATTTCATAAGCCGTACGCGATGTGTGTTTGCGACTTTTATTGCGTAAATACACGGCAACTTTTTCGCGAATGAATTTTGGTAATAATAAAAACATACGTAAATAATTTTCATTACGAATTATTTTACGTGATTTCAGATAGCCAACATCACGCGTGCACAGCAAATCACCATGCATGATGAGTACCGGTTCGCCGTAAATATCAAGTCGGGTTTCATCAGGCAATAAATGTGAGCCGGTTGCCTGCATGAATTGCTTACGTAATAAAAAATCACGATTACCATGCAAATAATAAATGGGAACGCCACGCTCTGTGACATTGCGTAGTGCGGTGACGACATCATTATGCCAGGGGATTTCGCAATCATCGCCAATCCAGCTTTCAAACAAGTCGCCAAGAATATAAAGCGCATCAACCGGAGGTTTAATATCGCTCAATAATTGCAGGAATTTTTGAGTGATTTCCGGATGATTTTTGTCCAGATGTAGATCAGAAACGAATAATATACTTTTAGATAATGTCATAAGCACTTGTTTTAAATGAAAAATTATATCCTACCATGGCCTTTGTTATTGCTCTATACTGAATGAAAGGAGGTATTTATGGCCTTGCTACTCAGTGAGACGCCGCTTTATCTCTGGCATGAAGCAGTAAAGAATGCTGAAAACCGCTGTGCCATTACGCTGGATGATGAACTTGAGGCGTATCTTATCTCACTTCTCATGCGTTATTCAAACAAGCCTGAAATGGCGCAACAGGTTTTTGCCAAATCCTATCTGGAAGCCATGCAGCAACAGGAAAAAATCCGCAATGTTTCCCTGCAAAATGTGGGTGATCAATGCTTGTTGTTTGCGGGATTATTTCCGCAACAAGCAGAAAAACGCCATGTGACGATCACGTATTTTGTTGATCTGGGACGAGCTGCTTATTCCACCATTTCAAGAACTGCCAATGATTTATTCTGGATATTATCCATGCAATTTGTCGCACTCATGGACGTACTGCAATCCATTCCTGAAAAACCCGTACTTCTGCCTTTGGAAGCGTATGATCAATGGGAAAAACTGGGCAGTAAAAGGGCATTACAAATTCTCAAGCAATACACAAAAGGCTTTCCCACACGCTAGCTCATCTGGCAATACGACTTTAATTGTGTAAAATACCCGACACTAGTGAATGATTGGAGTGGCTTAAAATGCGCATCATCCTGCTCGGTTGTCCAGGTGCTGGAAAAGGGACACAGGCAAAATTCCTCGCTGAAAAATTTCATATTTCTCAAATTTCTACCGGCGATATGCTGCGTCAGGCTATTCGTGAAGGCACGCCACTTGGCAAGAAGGTCAAGGATATTCTCGATGCAGGTCAGTTAGTGCCAGATGATGTGATGATCAAATTAATCGAGGAAAGAATCAGACAGAGTGATGCTGCAAATGGTTTTTTGCTTGATGGTTTTCCGCGTACGATTCCCCAGGCACAAGCACTCGAACAATTAACCCCAATCGATTACGTGATTGATATTGATGTGCCAGAAGAAGAAATTGTCAAACGCTTAAGTGGCAGACGTACACATCCTGCTTCAGGTAGAACGTATCATATTTTATATCAGCCACCACGCGTCGCTGATCGTGATGATGTCACTGGGGAGCCGTTAATTCAGCGTCCAGACGATAGTGAAGAAACAGTGCGTCAGCGTTTGCAAGTCTATCAAACACAAACACGACCATTGCGTCAGTATTATCAGGATCACAACAATGCTGCAGCTCGTCATATACCAGAGTATGTATTCATTGATGGAACAGGATCAGTGAATGACATTCGTCATAAAATTCTTTCACAACTGCATAAGGAAATTTCAATATGAAAAAAGGATTAATGTTTATTGTCATGTTTTTCTCATTGCTGGGTATGTCATTAGTACATGCTGCAAATGGCGCATCACCGGTCGGTTACTGGAAAACCATTGATGATGTCACAGGACAGCCCAAATCCATCCTGCATATTTTTTCCCAGGGAAATGTATTGTATGGACAAGTCGTAAAAATTTTTCCACGTCCTGGCTATGATCAGAATGAATTATGCACCGCCTGCAAAGGTGCCAAACATAATCAACGTATTGTTGGCATGGTAGTGATGGAAGGTTTGCGACCCAGTTCCAGTAATTCACTGGAATGGAATGGTGGTCATATTCTCGATCCACTCAATGGCAAAACTTATAATTGCACGATCACACTCGTTGATCAGGGACATCGTTTGAACGTGAGAGGCTTCATCGGATTTTCCATGTTTGGCAGAACGCAAACCTGGATCAGAGCTCAATAAATGAACACAACAGCTTAATAAACACAAACTTCTCCTGATTTATAATTGATGATGTTTCCCATAACATTGATGATTTTCATAAAACATCAGGAGAAGTTTCCATGAAAATTCAAATACTTGATCAAACATCCAAAAAACCACTGGCAAACACGAGATTACAATTGCAGGTTCGCGGCAAGGATAGTGGTTATCTGACAACCATGACCGATGCTAATGGTTATGCCACGCTCGACGACAAATTAGCTGGGCAGCAAATTGCCCTTGCCACGAGCACAGGTACCGGTTTAGGCAGCCAAGGATTGAATGGCGAACAAGCAGCAGGTCAGAGTCAATGGATCCAGGCCAATGATGGCGCCAAGCTGTATACGACTGGCACGACTGCAAAGACCACAACAACGAGTAAGTAAAAATTTGTAGGTAATTAGGTAGCCTTCCCCCGGAGGGGGAAGGCTTTCTTTTTTCACCTTTTGCAATCTCTCCCTAACCAAGACATACTTGTGATTATCTTTATTTCCGGTATCACGATGAATGACTGCACAACCTGCAATTCATTACAATTCCAGTTCGCGACAATTACAATTCAGCGGTGATTGGGAACTTGCCAATCTTCCTCGTTTGCAAACCATGCTGGCAAAATTATCATTGCCAAATAGCGGTGAAATTATTTTCAATGGCGAAGCGATTGGTCGCATGGATAGTGCTGGTGCATGGCAAATTATCGAATTAAAAAAACAACTGGAAGCAAAAGGTGCTAAAGTCAGGCTGCAAAATTTCGCTGAAGAATCGGTGAAATTATTAAAAATTGTTGATACAAAACTCAATGAAGAAGGTGATCTCCCCGCCATAAAAAAACCGAATCCCATTGCAAAATTTGGTTATCAAACAGTTGTGCAATTGCGCGAATTACAAACTTATCTCGCATTTGTCGGACAATTGACATTTGAATTCCTGCGACTAGTTTTTATGCCAGCCAATTGGCGCTGGAATTCTCTCGCTGCGGTGATTTATCGCACAGGATGGCAGGCATTACCCATTATTGCCTTGCTTTCATTTTTGATTGGCGTGGTGTTGACATATCAAATGGGATTACAGTTACGCAATTATGGCGCCAATATTTTTATCGTGGATTTGCTCGGCCTTTCTGTCTTGAGAGAATTTGCACCGCTCATCACAGCCATCATGGTTTCAGGTAGAACCGGTTCTGCTTTTACTGCCTCCATCGGCATGATGAAATTAAATCAGGAAATTGATGCACTGGATACATTGGGTGTCACACCGGCTGAATTATTATTGATTCCACGCATCATGGGTTTATTTATCGCTCTCCCTTTGCTGACCATGTGGTCGGATATTTTTGGTGTACTGGGCGGCATCGTGACGTCAAATAATATGCTCGGCATTACCTGGTATGATTTTCTGCGTCGTTTTCCGCAAGCCATTCCATTACGTTCGTTTTTGATTGGTATTGGAAAAGCGCCTGTTTTTGCCTTGATTATTTCCAGTGTAGGATGCTTTCAAGGCATGCAAGTAAAAAATAGTGCAGAAAGCGTAGGGCAAAACACGACTAAAAGTGTTGTGCTGGCGATATTTTTTATTATCGTTGCCGATGCAATTTTCTCAATCATATTTAGCAAAATGCAATTATGAAAAATCAGCAGGAAAATATTATCGAAATTAAAAACCTGATTACTTCATTGGGTGGCGCTGTCATTCATAAAAAACTGAATCTGAATGTCAAAAAAGGGGAAGTATTGGGTATTGTTGGTGGTAGTGGTAGCGGTAAAACTACTTTATTGCGCGCTATTTTATCCTTGCTGAAACCCGATTCCGGTTCCATTCGTATCTTTGGCAAGGAAATCACAACAGCTTCTCCAAAAACTTTGCTGGAGATACAAAAACGCTGGGGTGTTTTGTTTCAGTCGAATGCATTATTTAGTTCATTGACGTTGCTGGAAAATGTCATGTTTCCGCTAAAGGAACACACTCACCTGAATGAAAAAAGCCGACGTGATCTTGCGTTGCTAAAAATTGGTCTGGCAGGATTATCAGCGGAAGCTGCCGTAAAATATCCAGCAGAATTAAGCGGTGGCATGCAAAAACGCGGCGGTCTCGCGCGTGCCATTGTGCTTGATCCTGAATTATTATTTCTCGATGAACCAACAGCTGGCCTTGATCCAGAAACTGCAGCAGGTTTTGATGAACTGATACTAAACTTGCAGAGTACCATGGGTTTAACTATTGTAATGGTTACGCATGATCTGGATAGTTTGTGGAAAGTCACCAATCGTGTTGCGTTTCTGGGAGATGGCGTGGTGCTAAGTGTCGAAAGCATGCCGGAATTGGTAAAGAATAAAAATCCATTGATACAGGAATTTTTTGGCGGGCCAAGGGGCAGAGCAGCAGAGGAAGGTTATGGACACAAACATTAGTTATACACTGGTTGGCACATTTGTCATTTTTCTCATTGCAGCGATTGTGATGACTATTATCTGGCTTTCAGCAGGTTTTTCTGTTGTTCCATATTCCACTTACATTATGAATAGTCAGGAATCTGTCTCCGGTTTAAATGTTGATGCAGCAGTTGAATATAATGGCGTGAATGTCGGTGCGGTCAAAAGCGTGGAATTAAATAAAACGGATCCTCATCTCGTTACCGTCTTATTGAATATCAAATCCTCCACACCTGTCACGCGCGGCACGGTTGCTACCTTGACCAGCAGGGGAATTACAGGCGTGGCATTTGTTGCGCTCAAGGACAATGGCAAGGATCCAAGACCATTGATTGCAGAACCGGGACAGCCTTATCCCGTTATTCCAACCACACCTTCATTATTCATGCGACTAGATCATGCATTAAGAAGCTTGACGAATAATTTCGAATCGATTGCACATTCCATACATGATTTGCTGAACAAGGATAATTTGCGTTTCATACGCGACACTTTGAAATCGCTTGATCAAGTTACTTCCAATCTTGCTGGTAATAACAAACGCCTTAATCTGATTTTTGAAAATACATCAAATGCGATGCAACAATTAACACCAATGATAAAAACAATGAATAGTCAAACGTTGCCAGTAACCTATGAAATGCTGAATAACATGAATAATGCGGCGCGCAATCTGAATGATGTCAGCATTCAGCTTAAACAAAATCCATCCATTTTAATTCGTGGCGCAGCAACAGCACCACTTGGGCCAGGTGAGAGAAGACGATGATAAAATCCCTGCAATTATTTATTGTTTCCATCTTGTTTGTCATGCTTTCAGCCTGTGCTGCCAAAGTCGATATTCCCAATAAATATTTACTGAATCGCATGCCAGATGTCGTGCCTGTGAAAAGAAAACGTGCAGTGATATTGATGGTTGCACCGCCCGAAATCCGGCAAATTTATAACACGACGCAAATGGCTTATACCATGAAACCTTTTGAGATTGCCTATTACAGCCTGAATCAGTGGGCGAATGTGCCACAGGAAATGTTTATGCCATTGGTAGTGCAAACCATGCAGGATACGCATCATTTCAAGGCGATTGTGACGCCACCTTATAATGGTCGCTATGATTATTTGCTGGCTACGCATATTCTCGAATTGGTGCAGGATTATTCCTGCGGTGCACCAGTAGTACGCATGACAGTGCGTGCGCAGATTATAAAAGCGTCCAGTGGATCAGTGGTAGCAACACGGCAGTTTTCAGCGATTGTGCCTTTGCCGCAACGCACACCCTATGGCGGTGTGTTTGCGGCAAACAAGGCGACGGCTCATATTCTTGAGAGGATTGCGGTATTTACGCTGAGGACAGTTTGAGAGTACACGGGTTGAGCGATGAAATGCCCAACCGAATACATTTGCAATTACATGTAAGAAATAATTGTTTTACAGCAAGTAAGATTCCATTTTGAATAACTGGTACCGAAGCCACCCTCAACATTCGCCTGGAAAGTGCGGGCTGCATACCCTGCTGGACAGCTGGAGTTTTTCTGTCCATAGGTTCCCGAACTGTTTCCACTAACATTAGCAACAATCGTATCTGCAGCTACACAGTCATTTGTAAAAACCATATGTGGTTTCGCAGGGTTGTAATTGCCAGGTACTACTTTTGTCGCACCACCCGCTAAAGAAGCCATAGGTAAAATCATTGCAATCGTCAACAAGGTGCCAGTAAGAAGTTTCTGAAACATGATTTATTCCTCGCTAGTCATAAATTTAATGTATCTATGATAGGACGCTTATATTAACGAATACTGAAAATTTACTAAAATTGTTCACATTTTTATCAAAAATTATGCAGGATATTGTAAATATTATAGTTTTATTAGCATTTTCAGGTAATTCAAAGCTTAAAATATCCTTAAAAACAGGCTTATTCTGGCCTGTAAATCACCCCAATACTGCCAATAACCTGCACTAATTCAGCCTTGTTTTGCGCACAAATCTCATCCAGCAGTTGGCGCCGCAAGTCACGATCGTTGCCAGGAATACGGATTTTTATCAACTCATGATCGGTCAATGCACGATCAACTTCCTTATGCACCGCATCAGTTAAACCTTTATTCCCAATCAAAATAACAGGTTTTAATTTGTGTGCGCGTGCTTTCAGTTGCTGTTTTATTTTAGGTGTAAGCATAGATATTATTTTCATGGATTAATTAACAGGAAGGTGAATGTAGCAGAATCATTCCCGGATTTCCATGACAAGTTTATCCGCGCGACCGAGTCCTGAAGCGCAATAATCTTTTAATTGTGAATAAATATATCTGAGATTTTTTTCCTGCAATATATCTTTATATTTTTCCAATTTTTTATTGTCCATATGTCCCAGGCAAACAGCTTTCAATACCTGCGCTGCATCCAGTGATGCTTCATCAAATGCAGGTTTAAAGAAATTTGCAAGGCTGAAAGAAGATGATTTTGGCTGATTAGGCGAACGAATAAATTGTTCCAGCAAGATGAGACCATAAATTTCAATATCTGTTTTCAGATCAGAAGCTAATTCATGCATATCATTTTCGATGTAAGGGGATGCCGCACAATCAATTAATTCTTTTACTATCTCCATATTTTTTTCTCGCGCTGCCCAATGTAATGCAGTATTCCCTTCATCATCGGCGTGTTGCAGATTAGCTTTATTTCTTATTAAATATTTTCCTGCATCGGTTTGACCATAACGAATAGCATCAATTAATGGAGTATGGGCATAATCAGACGAAGTGATTTCCAGCAATTTTGGATGATTCTTAACGATATATTCAATGACATCCATCGCACCTAATTTGCATGCACGATGCAGAATACATTTACCTTGATATTGAAATTTATTTATATCAGCTTCCTTGCTCAGTAAATATCGCACTAAATCAAGCGAACAAACAGCTAACATCAAAGGTGTATTACCCATATAGTCCTGGGTATCTATAAAGTCAGGATGATGTTCCAGTATCATTTTTACCAATTCGATATTTGCAGACAGACAGGCAAAATGCAGGATATTTCTTTCCTTGTTATTGCAAACCTGCATGATTTTACTATCTTTGATATTTGCCTGGAGATATTCAGATTGATTGCATTTTACTGCCCAATGATAGAGATGATTTTTATGCGAATCTGTATATTGCAGTAGCTTGTCTAAATTTGAATAATGCAAAAGTATGATATGAAAAAAATAATCCAGAATGCCTTGTTGATTATATCGCCAGGCATAATCAATCAGGGAATGACCATATTTATCCTGTTTATAAAAATCACTCATTTGCAGGTTCATTTTTTTTATGTCAGCCAGCAAATTTTCCTTGATTGAATAAATGAGTATTCGATAATTCTTATTGTTGTAGATAAAAAAACTTTTATACAAATGCAATCCAGGTTTTAAACCTGCATTTTCATTTTTATCTGTGTAAATGCGACGGAATTGATCATGAGTATCATTCTCTGGATTAGCAAACGGAAAATGTTTTTTGACCATGGGTTTCCACAAGTGATTATTCTGACCGAGTTGATTGAAAAAAACATTGGTCATCATCATTGATGCCAGTTCCATGGGTTTTAGCCAGGAAAGCAGGTAATAAAGTATATCTGGCGATAAATCTGCAAGATAGATACCGGATTGCATAAACTCCTCGTTGTTTTTAATAATTTAGTTTTTCGTAATAATACTTAAACTTACACGATAGTCAAATAAGCCTTATTTTAAAACAATTATTTTTCTTCTGGTTTTATCTGTTTTTTCCTTGCAGAAGCGTGTCTTGCGCGTAATTCAATATCAATATATTGATCGGTAATGGCACTGGAACTATGGCCTGCATCATCGCGTACATGTTCGCGTGGACGGATTTTGACATCTTCAGAAATGCCGGTATGTCGCAGCCAGTGAACAGTTGCTGAAAGTAGCATTTCTGCATCTTCCTTAAATCCATCAGCATTTAATCTTTCCATGGTTTTATCGAAACATAATTGTACGATTTTACGAATGTGCCTCGTTCCTTCTATCGGCTTATTACCATGCGTTTTTGCAATAAGCGGTGTGGTTTCGCCTGGTGCAGGCAAAGATGATAGGCCAAGATAGATACGATAACGTTTTAAAGCATCAAGCATGGCATTGCTGACGCTGATATCACGTTCCTTGTTTCCTTTGCCGACGGTTTTGAACCACCAGTTATTATCCATGTCCTTGTGAAAATGTCCCATTTGTGGAATCCAGCGATGACTGGCCGCCAGTTCAGAAATTCGCAAATACATGCCGAATAATGCATTCATGATAAAGAGTGTACGTTCGTGCAATTGCGGATTTTCATTCGCCAGTATTTCTGCGGTTTCGATCACATATGACCATTGCAATTCCGATAAGCGACGGATGGAACGTTTGCCATGATGTTTACGCAGGAATTTACTTTTCTGACGAATTTGTGAAACAGGATTGCCGAAAGTATATTCTTCCTGTTCCAGATAATTAAAAAAGCTGCTTAATATGGCGAAAATAGCTTGCAAGGCATTTTGTGATAACTGAAAAGATTTGATATCAGGTGTTTGGCCATCACGAAACGCTTTTTTGCTAATGGAGACAACAAATGGACGCCATTCAGGATTCGCGAGCCGCAAACCATCTTTCGCGATAAAACGGGAAACATGTTTGATACCAATCCAGTGTTTTGGAGGTGAGATGCAATTTTCCAGGAATATTTCCATATCACCGCGTCGCAGATTTTTTAAGGTTTTTTTACATACAAACCATGACCATTGCAATAAACGTTCTATTTCACGGCGATAGGATTTAAAGGTTTCCGCACTGCCACGATACGCCTTCAGAAATTCGCAGCTGAAATGATAATCGGTGATGACTTCATTGACTGGCATTGTGCTATCAAGTTGCGATTGAACCTGTGGTAGTTGCTGGGTTCGGGTAGCATCCAGATGCTCGAGTACATCAAACAAGGGAATAGGCGTATATTGCTGCATGATTTTTCCTGTGTAATTTCAGATGAAATGCGGGAAAATTATAGCATCGTGAGATTGAAGATAATACGTTGTTATTTAATGCGGACTGTCATGGCATGCAACGGGTGTCTGTATGCAGCAGGTGTGTGCACGTAGTGGTGTTGTGTGCGGCAGGTCTGTTTGTAAACAGGTGTGTCATCCCGGATAAATACGCCGAACAACAGCAGCTAACTGAACCAGGACAGTGGCGGCGTATTTTCCGGGATGACACACCTGTTTACAAACAGACCTGCCGCACATAACATCACTTTCACACCACATTTATTATTTTTTGTAACAGACGCACACACGTCATGTTGCGTATTTATTAAAAGGAAATTCGTATGCAAGCTATTTATGATGTACATAAATTCGGTGGCAGCAGCCTTGCCAATGCTGAGCGTATCAAAGCATTACCTTCATTATTGAATGGAAAAAATGAAATCATTGTGGTCTCTGCCATGCAGGGCGTCACTACTGTCTTGCAAACCATACTGGATAAAGCGCGTGAAAAATCCTCCTGGCAAACCTTGCTGGAAGATTTGAAAAAACAGCATGAAGTAGTAATCAACACACTAATCACCGATAGAAAACAGGATTTGATCAACATCATTAACGCTGATATTTCACATATCAATGATATCCTGCAGGCGATTCATTTGACTGGCCATTACTCAACTGAAATGCAAAATATTATTCTCGGTTATGGCGAATTATGGTCGGCACAAATTCTTTATCATTATTTGTCTGCTTCAGACAATATTTTATATCTTGATGCCAGCAAGTTTTTATTTATTTCGATCGAGAATGGCATTGTTTGTGTAGATTGGCAACGCTCGGCTCAAGCCTTGTCAGCATTACTGAATAATAACATTTACAATCGAATCATCATTACTGGATTTATTGCTGCGACCAAAGAAGGAGCTCGCACCATACTCGGTAGAAATGGCAGTGATTTTTCCGCAGCTATTTTTGCGAAATTATTCAATGCGAAAAGTGTCACCATCTGGACGGATGTTGATGGCATTTATACCGCTGATCCGCATAAAGTGCGTTCTGCATTTGTCATTGAATCCCTTTCTTACCTGGAAGCGCTTGAATTAGCTTATTTTGGTGCGAAAGTTTTACATCCCATGACTATCGCGCCTGTACTGGAATTAAAAATTCCCATGTATATAAAAAATAGTTTCCATCCGCAGGCAAAAGGAACTTGTATTTCTGATGCAGCGGGAAATGGAAATTATATTATTAAAGGTTTGACTGCCATTGATCATATTGCTCTGGTGAATATTGAAGGCGCAGGCATGATAGGTGTTTCTGGTATGGCTAGTCGTATTTTTAATATTTTGTATCAGGAAAATATTTCTGCGATTCTGATTGCGCAAGCCAGTTCCGAGCACTCTATTTGTTTTGCCATTGCAGAAAGTGATACAGAAAAAGCGCTGCAGGCATTAAACAGGCAATTAAAATTTGAAATGGAAAACCAGCAAATCCAGCGTATTCTCATTCAGAAATCCTGTGGAATTTTATCTGCTGTCGGTGATGGCATGATTGGTGCGATTGGTATTTCCGGGCAATTGTGTAATGCACTGGCAAGAGCGAACATTAATATCCGCGCGATTTCACAAGGTTCGTCGGAACGGAATATTTCAGTCGTTATTGATAGTGCGCAAATTAATAAAGCTTTGCAGGCGGTACATGCTGGATTTTATTTATCCCCAAAAACGATTTCGATTGGCATGATTGGGCCAGGGCAAGTAGGTGGATGTTTGCTGGATCAAATTCGTGATTCCTTGCCGATGACTGCAGATGCAAATTTATTGGTGCGTGGTGTGATGAGTAGCAAAAAAATGTTGCTTGCCCCACAGACACTGGATTTATCCAGTTGGCGTGAACAATTTGCTGCTTGTGATTCGCCAGCTAATCTTGATGAATTTGTTGCGCATATTCTTGCTGATGATATACCGCATGCCGTCATTATCGATTGCACAGCAAATACAGAAATTGCGAAGCATTATGACGATTTTATTGCGAAAGGTATTCATGTGATTACTCCCAATAAACATGCCAATGCAGGCGAACTTGCTTATTATAAAAAATTGAAAGCGCTGACTAAAAAACGCGGCAAACATTATTTCTATGAAGCAACCGTGTGTGCTGGTTTGCCGGTTATTAATACATTGCAGGATATTCTGAAAACAGGTGACAAGATAAATAAGATCGAAGGTATTGTATCTGGAACATTGAGTTATATTTTTAATGAATTGGCAAATCAGCGAAAATTTTCCGATATTATTCGTGATGCCATGCAATCTGGTTACACTGAGCCTGATCCACGTGAAGATTTATCTGGCAAGGATGTCGCGCGTAAATTAGTTTGTCTCGCCCGTGAAATAGGTCACGACGTAAACCTTGCTGATGTGAAAGTAAATGATCTTGTACCGCAAGATTTGCAGCAATGTAGCGTAGAAGAATTTCTGCAAAAATTACCAGCATATGATGAGCAATTTGCATCGCTTGCAGAAAAAGCTCGCATTAACAATGAGAAACTGGCTTATGTTGGCAGCATTGATGCGAATGGAAAAATAGAAGTAGCGATTAACTCCTATGCGAATCAGCATCCGTTTTCACGATTGCAGGAAACAGATAACATGCTAATTTTTCACACCAGTCGTTATCATAAACAACCGCTGGTAATACAAGGGCCAGGCGCGGGCGCGGAAGTGACTGCAGCAGGTGTATTTGCAGATTTGTTGCGATTATCCGCATTATTGTCATGAGGGCAATTCACATGATCAAGAAAAACATACATTCTGTCACAGCTTTTGCGCCAGCAACTTGCGCGAATGTTGCGGTTGGTTTTGATATTTTAGGTTTTGCATTTCACGCTGTGGGTGATTCGGTTACGCTGACACGAAGAAATGACAATAAGATAGTCATCGAAAAAATTGATTCCACAGAAAAACTTCCTTCGGAGATTGAGCGTAACACCGCATCAGTTGTCATTCAGAAAGTTTGTGAGGATTTGCGTGTAAACCATGGATTTTCCTTGCATATTCACAAGAAAATTCCATTAAGCTCTGGTATGGGTGGCTCTGCTGCTTCAGCAGTTGCAGCATTAGTTGCGTTTAATGCCTTTCTCGAATCACCTTTAACAGCTCATCAATTAGCGCAATATGCATTACTGGGTGAGGAAGTAGCAAGCGGTCATCAGCACGCAGATAATATTGTTCCCTGTATTTTTGGCGGTTTCACACTCGTGCAATCTGCCTCACCCATTGCTGTAATCAAATTACCTACTCCTGATGTAACTTGTATTCTGGTTCATCCACATTTACATGTGCCAACACGTGAAGCGCGATCTGTATTGGCAGCATCGATATCGTTAAAAGATTACATCAAACAATCAGCAAATCTGGCGGCTTTTATTTCCTGTTTGTATAGCAACGATAAAGCAATATTAAAAACATCGCTGACTGATATTTTGATCGAACCGCAACGTGCGCAATTTGTTCCAGGTTTTTATGCTATCAAACAAGCAGCACTTGAAGCTGGAGCATTAGGTGTTTCATTTTCTGGTTCGGGGCCAAGTATCTTTGCATTTGCTGATAATGAAGCAGAAGCAGCCAATATAGCGAATGCAATGTGCGATCAATTAAAATTACTGAATATGAATTACGATTACTGGATTTCATCTATCAGTGATCAGGCAGCGCATGTCACGGAGATTAAACAATCATGAAATATATCGACACACGTAATCAACAACCGGTAACGAATTTAACGGATGCTATCAGGCAAGGATTAACTGCGAGTGGTGGTTTATTTGTGCCAGAATATATTCCAGAAATTGATTTGAAAGAATATGTGAATAAAACTGAATATGCTAATTTTTCATCAATGGTATTAAATGATTATTTTGCTGGAGATGTTTTGCAAGCAGATTTGCAGCAAATTTGTAATAATGCATTTACCTTTCCATTACCATTAACGCAATTAAACGGCAACACATGGTTGCTGGAATTGTTTCATGGCCCAACACTTTCCTTCAAGGATTTTGGAGCAAGGTTTCTCGCGGAATGTTTGCAACGTATTCCCACAGAAAAAAAGATGACAATCATGGTGGCAACATCAGGTGATACAGGTTCGGCTGTTGCAAGTGCATTACATGGTAAAAAAAATATTAATGTCATTATTCTTTATCCGAAAGGCAAAATTTCAAAACGTCAGGAACAGCAAATTACCTGTTGGGGTGACAATGTCATTGCATTGGCAGTAAGAGGAAATTTTGATGATTGCCAGCATCTGGTGAAATCAGCTTTTCAGGATAAATGGTGGCAAGAGCATTTCACATTAGGCAGCGCTAACAGTATTAATGTGGGAAGATTGTTGCCGCAGATAACGTATTATGCGTTTAGCAGCATGCAATATTATCAGCAATATCATCAGTTACCAGGTTATATCGTACCAACAGGAAATCTTGGCAATGCTACTGCTGCATATTATGCGAAATTAATGGGATTTCCGATTCGTGAAATTGTGCTCGCGACGAATGCGAATATGACACTGGTTGATTATTTGCAAACAGGAAAATTTATTCCGCGACAAACGATTGCCACGCTGGCAAATGCGATGGATGTGGGAAATCCCAGTAATTTTGAACGCCTGCAATATTTGTTTAATACATTTGAATCATTCAAAAAAAATGTGCGGGCATTTAGTGTGTCTGATGATGAGATCCGTGAAACGATTGTGAAAGTGTATCGTGAAGATAATAAAATTATCTGCCCGCATACTGCGACAGCGTGTTTTGTCAGGCAGAAATTATCTGATGAACCATGGGTTGTCGTGGCAACCGCCGATGCGTGTAAATTTGATTCGGTGGTGGAACCGCTGATTCATGCGGAAATTCCACAATCAGCGCAGATGCTGGAAATGTGCAGCAAGCCGGTGAAGATGCATGAGGTGGAAAATAATCTCGAAGCAGTTAGGGAATGTTTGTCGTTGAATTGATTTTGATATTTCATGACAATCTTTCTTGCCACGCAAAAATTTTGCATGAGCACAATAAATTGCTATACTTCATTCCCGTAAATATAAACAAGGATTGTAAATATGCGGAAAGTCTCTCATTCAATCTCTTTTATCACTTCATTACTACTAAGCAATGCTGTTTTTGCAGGTGGATTTCAGCTTTATGAATTAGGCACGCCTATCATGGGTACTGCAGCTGTGGGGCAGGCGGCTGTTGCAAATGATGCCTCAACTTCTTATTTCAATCCAGCAGGCATGACACAATTACATGACTCTGAATTTATGCTGGGTACTGTTATTTTATTGCCTGATACGCATTTTTCCATCGGTAACTCCAACACCATTCATGGAGATAATGGAAATCAGGCTGGAACACTCACGCCAGGTGTCGGCAGTTATTTTGTTTACAGTTTTTCTCCCAGATTGAAATTCGGCATCAGTTTAACGTCTCCCTATGGCGGAGATTTGAGTTATACCGATGGCTGGGTAGGGCGTTATCAAGTGCAGCAAACACAATTCTATGCACTGGATTTAAATCCAGTTGCTGCATATCAAATAAATGACTGGCTATCCTTAGGCATAGGTGCAACGCTGGAATATGCCAATCTTTCCGAAACACTCGCATTGCCACTTGTGCTTGAGCCACTCATCGATGGGCAAGCAACGATAAAAGTACATAATTATGCTCCAGGCTATAATGTTGGAGTCATGTTTACACCTACAAAATGTACCAACATTGGTATCGCATATCGTTCGCGAGTTATTCATCATTTATCAGGCGATACCACTTTTTTAAGAATCGCAGATATGCCTGGTACAACAACAAAACTAATCATGCCACAAAATGTGATTTTGAGTTTATCGCAACTGATATCCAATAAATTTAATTTACTTGCTGAGTTGGGTTGGTCTAATTGGTCATCGATGAAAAGCAGTGTTGTTGTTATCGATGGTTATTCAGTGACAACTGATCTTGATTGGAAAAATACTTATCGTGCTGGTTTGGGTTTGCAATATCATGCAACATCACAATTATTATTACAGGCTGGTGTTTCCTGGGATTCCTCTCCAACCGATGCTGTGCGTCGTACAGCCGATTTGCCTGTCGATCGACAGGTTCGCGCTGGTTTGGGTGTTATTTATAATGCACTTTCTGCCGTCGATTTGGGATTCTCTTATGAATATATTAATTTTGGCAGTGCTCCCATTGATAGTACTTCTACTCGAATAGGTACATTTCAGGGATCTTATGGCAGGAATTATGCCAATGCATTTCAGATGAGCATTAATGCAATTGTCTAGCTAGATGTATTTCTATTGCAGAAATACATCTACCAAATTTGCAAATTGCTGATGTTCCTGAAATAAAAAAGCATGTCCACCAGGAAAGAAAGCTAACCAGGCATAAGGGATTTGATTTGCAATAACTACGGAATTTTTAGGTCTGTCGACAATGTCATAACGACCATCTGTTACCAGGACAGGGTTGCGGATATTTTTAAGCGCATTAAAATTTTCATCATCGTTATTCCAGAGAGTTGTACGCGCACGATTCTGGCGTATTAATGTTTCCTTGCTGACTTTAAAATCATTGGGAATAGTTCCTGCAACAACTGCTGCTTTCATTCTCTGTAAGCAAGCTTTGGCTGCCTGTTTTCCTTGCTCGTTATTTGTAAAAACCAGACCAATTTTTTGCATATCAGGAATGTCTGGATTATTTAATTTGTTTTCGACACTTTCTGCAGTTTTTATTTCATGACTGCCACCTGGGCTTGCGCTGCAAAGCACGGCTTTATTTACCAGATCAGGATGTCTAATTAATAATTGCTGACCAATACGTGCACCCATTGACCATGCAAGAATATCGACTTTTTTATAGCCCAGTTTTTTTATAAGCCCGGCAGCATCATCAGCCATTTGTGGAATGGTTGTATTATTTTTCTTTGTGTCAGTGGATAAGCCAACGCCGCGATTATCGAATAAAATCAATTGATGATGTTTTGCCAGCTCATCAATTAATGCAGGATCCCAAAGACTCATCGTTGAAATAAAACCATTGATCATGAATAATGGTTCGCCTTCACCGCGAACATAATATGCCATGTCGATGTCACCGACTTTAACTGTTTTAACTTCGGCTTTGAAATGAGCAAAAACCGGTGAAAAAATGCTGCTAGACAGGAATGTAACTAAAAGTAAATTACGCATCCATTGCATGATTTTGAATCTCCAGGGATTTATGATTAATTAGTAGTATATTGTCGTAATCTCTCACTGAATATCAACAGCGTCAAGTTTGCGTAAGATTATAAGGCCTGCGCTTTTTATACGATTAACAAAACATCCAATGATTTGCATTAAAATTTTCAATATTTAAATACTTAACTTAATTCTCATTATCCCTTTGATTTAATTCGTAATTATGCTATTATTGACTCCTCATTATTTTGTATATACAATTAAATAAGTCATGCAACTTGAATTTGATCGAAATAAATCTGAAAAAAATGCGAGAGAAAGAAATTTACCATTCAGCATGGTAATTGATTTTGAATGGGAAACTGCTATTTCAAGGCAAGACATCAGAAAAGATTATCCTGAACCTCGTTATGTTGCTTCAGGTTTTATTGGGGAAAGGTTGTATATACTTTGTTTTACTCCAATTAAGAATGGCATTAGGATAATTAGTTTTAGAAAAGCCAACTTAAGAGAGGTAAGAAATTATGAAGCAAAAACCACTAACGAATAAAAAAGGCGAAGTGCGTAGCTTGACTAAAAAAGATTTTAAATCAATGCGTCCTATTAATGAAGTATTACCAAAGGAACTACTTGATGTAATATCCAGAAGAAAAAGAGGAGAGAGGGGAGAGCAAAAATCTCCTAAAAAAGTACCTATTAGTATTCGCATTAATCCTGCGGTTGTCAGGCATTTCAAAAATAGCGGCCCTGGTTGGCAAGCTAAAATAAATAGTATTCTTGAATTACATGTGAAACGATGCGAAAAAAAAGGAAAATACCATGCACATGCAAGTTCACGAAGCCATACGAGATAAACTTCAATAAAAATTCAATGGAATTACCATGCTTAGTTAATTATTAATAACAGGAACTAATAACCATGACCCCAACTTGGCCACATAGTGAAATCAGAGAAATATTCCCGGATATTTTCTTTGTGACAGGTACGAATAAAACAACTTACGCCAATATCGAACTGCAACATAGCAGAAACATGATTATTGTTCGTCATAATAACGAACTATCACTGATTAATACCGTCAGACTTGATGATCAAGGGCTAGCTGAGCTCGATGCTTTGGGCAAGGTAACAAATGTCATACGCATTGGTGCATTTCATGGTCGCGATGATGGATTTTATCTCGATCGTTATCATGCAAAATTATGGGCATTTAAAGGCATGCAGCATGATAACAATCACGTGACCGATATTGAATTAACTCCAGGTGGGCAAATGCCATTTCCTGGGTGTTCAGTATTTATTTTTACATCTTCAAAGTTTCCTGAAGGAGTGTTGCATATCGCCCGTGAAGGTGGAATTTTAATTACCTGTGACAGTATTAAAAACTGGTTAAGTGCCGATGAATTTTTTAGTGCGGACACTGCAAAACTATATGAAATGCAGGGTTTTTTTGGTACGGCCAGTATTTCCAAAGTATGGCAACAGGCATGTAATGTTGATGCAGCGGATTTTTCGCAATTAAAAAAATTGGAATTTCATCATCTCTTAAGTGCTCACGGCGAACCTTTGCTGAATAATGCGCATGAAGATGTGAGTGATACAATTATGCAGGAATACGGAGTTTAAAATAATTAAATAAAATAGAAGGATTAGCAATAAGCTTTTCCTTCTCCGAGCGAGATAATTTTTTAATTATATTTTCTACCTTCATCGCAAATGATCTATCGCCTTCCAGTTTCCAGCACTGAACAACGCAAATTGGCTTAAAACTGCGGGTATATTTACATTTTCCTTTACCATTTACATGAGACTGATAGCGCTTTATCAAATTATTGGTATAGCCCGTGTAATAGGCATTGTTTTCACACAGTAAAATATAAACCCAGAAATTATCGTTTTTCATAGCGTTTCATATTAACCCGGTTGTTTTAAGAAAAAAATAGATTACAATGCAGAATCAAAAAAATTTTTGGAGTATCTGCACATGACATTTGCCCGCGCATTACGTGATCTTATTCACAAGGAAAAAACACTGATCGCGCCTGGTGTCTTTGATGGTATGTCAGCATTACTTACAAAACAGGCGGGTTTTTCCGTGTTATATGCAAGTGGTGGGGCGATCGCACGCAGCATGGGGTACCCGGATATCGGTCTGGTAACAATGACTGAAGTGTTGGCAGTGCTTGCGCAGATTGTTGATGCGAGCAAACTTCCGGTCATTGCTGATGCTGATACTGGTTTTGGTAATACACTGAATGTGCGTCGAACAGTAAATGAATATGAACGTTTAGGTCTTGCTGGTATGCATATTGAAGACCAGACATTTCCAAAACGTTGCGGTCATCTTGAGGATAAATCTCTTGTTACAACAGAAGATATGATCGCCAAAATAATTGCTGCTGCGGATGCCAGAAAAGACCCGGATTTTTTAATTATTGCGCGGACTGATGCGATCAGTGTGGAAGGATTCGATAGCGCAATCAAACGTGCTCAGGCATATATCAAGGCAGGTGCAGACATGATTTTTGTCGAAGCGCCTGAAACAGTAGGGCAAATCGAAGCTATTGCCAAACATATTCCTCAGCCAAAATTAATTAATATGTTTTCGGGTGGCAAAACACCGCTGGTTCCAGTCGATAAACTAAAATCATTGGGTTACAACCTGGTCATTATTCCTTCCGATTTGCAACGCGCTGCAATTTTTGCCATGCAAAAAACACTTGATGCCATCCAGAAAAATGGAAACAGTGCAGCAATCGAAGAATTGCTTACTACTTTCAGCGAAAGGGAAAATATAATTGGCACAAAAACATATCTGGCGAAAGATGCGCTCATTGCTAAAAAAGCGACATCTATAGGAAGTTAACCTGTTTTTGTAATTGTGTTATTGCTTCTGGAATTAAGTTGCTCGTCTGGTACATTTCTCTTGGCAATTTTATAAATATCATCCAGCATAATTTTTGTTTTCGATGGATCGCCATACTCCAGTTTTTCGCCATAAGTGTTTCTGATGTATTCAATATGTCGATGAATGGGAATATCAGGAACTTGATGAACAAGTACGGATAATTCTTTGATGGCGAGTAATTTATAGATTTTTATTTCTTTGTCCGTTGTTAACACACTAGCTGCTTCCATACTAAGTTTATTAAGTCTCGCGTCTATTTTCTGAATAATGATATCCCGTTCACCTGTAGTAACGAATGGAGTTGTATTTGTTTTGGATTCGATACGAGTAGCTTGAAAAAAACTGGAAGGGGATTTTACTTGCAAGGTTGCAGAGTTGCTATTGATCAATACTGGTTTAGGGCGAATATATTCCAGTGTGCAAGCCATCAAGCTATTTATATTGCTGCCATCTTTAGCGCTGACAATCGCAGCACCAGCGCAATCAAGTTCCTGTGCAATCGTTTTCAGTATTTCACTATCAGTCTTATATTTTTTATCTGATTTAGATGCAACCAGCACAATGTGAGTATCAGGAAAGCTTTTTCTTACTTCAGTAATCTTGTTTGTGATAAAACGTTTGATGTCGTCGTTTTTTTGAGATTTTATACAGTTAATCAGGATGAAGGTTGCATATGCATCATATTTAATTTTCACATTCTCATCTTCAGAAGAAAATGTAGCTTTGGTACCTTCAATATCACTAATTCTCAGCCATGTTTTTTTATTTCCTACCATGGCATGCTTATCTAAATGTATACGATTGCAAGATGAAAGTTGCGGATCAAATTTGTTATCCTTGAGGCGATATATGAGTGATGTTTTACCTGTACCATCTTGACCACAGACGATTATTTTCAATCTGCATTCAACAGCTGCGGAGGAATCAGGTTGATTTTTTTTATTTTCAATAAAATTAAAGTCAGATATTTTTAAATTAGTATATGCCGCAAAACCAATGAAGAATGGGCTATGTGAAAGCATGATTAATCCTGCTTATAAAAGAGGGTTGTATCATATCTAATCTGAATTAAATTTTGAAGACTTGTTATCTCGCACCAGGTTTTGCGGGTGCAGCATTTTGTTTGGGTACTTCCTTGTCAACGATGCCTTTGATTTTTTCTACAAATTCTTTGGTATCGTTGAGCATATGTTTAATCTGATCGCCTTTGGTATCCCATTCCAGTTTGGCATTACGTTCAGCATCCTTGAGATCAGATGCCATTTTTGGAGATCTTCCCGTTTCTGCAATATGTGCTTTTACGGCTTTGGAATAAGCATCGAGAGATGAAAAAGTATTGCGTTGTGCATTGATGGATTGCAATAAATTTTCCTGGTGTTTTAACAGATTTGTTTTTTTGACTGAATCTGGCATGGATTCAACACGCGTTTTGAGATCAGAAATATCTTTTTGCAATTTATCAAACATGGAAATCGCGCGATCAACATCCTGGTGATGATTCATTCGTTCCATTTTTGCGGCTTTTTTCCAGTCTGTGTTAAGCAGATCTTCGTCTTTGCGATCTTTCATATAATTTTCCCCGTATTTGTTTTTAATATTATGTTTAACAACTTAAGTATAGCGCAGATAAATTGGGGGATGGATTAAATAAATAATAATACAATCAATTGGTTATTTTTCTGAATTCAACTGATAACCGCAACTCTTGTACAATTAACAACCGACAGGATTGCTTTAAAATCTTGTTGGGTTATTATAACAAGGGTTGCAATATCACGGGATACAAACAGCTCGATTTCAGAAAGCGGTGCCAGCTAAAAGAGAAAGAAAAAGACCGAATGAAGTATTTTCAAAAAACCATATATCAAGAAATTAGAGACAACTATAAAAATTCCCTTTAGAGAAAGAATAAATGAGTAGCAAAAAAAATGACAAAAATATTTACCTTAGATGAAATCAAACAAGTTATAAACCCAGAAGAAGCTATCCAGGCAATTGAAGAGGGATTCTTATTGTATGCAAAAAACCTGGTTGTGGTTGCTCCACTTGCTTCACTTGAAATTGAAAACAATGGTATTGCAAAAATAAAGTATGGTTATATCAAAGGAAAAGATACTTATGTAATGAAAGTTGGTTCATTTTTTCCTGGTAATACAGAAATTAATCTGCCATCAATAAATGCATCTATGCAGATTTATAGTCAACACACTGGTGCATTTGAAGCGCTCTTACTAGACGAAGCCTATCTTACGAATGTCCGCACTGCGGCAGCCAGTGTTATTGTTGTAAAATATTTTGCACCAGAAAAAATTACTAAAATTGGAATTATTGGAACAGGAATACAAGCAAAATTTCAATTAAATTATTTGAAACATATTACTGCATGTAAAAAGGTTATGATTTGGGGAAAAAATATTGCGTCAGCCGAACAATTTAAACTTGATATGGAAAAACAAGGATTCATTGTTGAAATCGCGAAAGATATTTCAGATATAATATCGCAATGCAATTTGATTATAACAGCAACATCTGCGGTTAAACCTATTATATTTGCAGATCCAGTACAATCAGGAACTCTAATCATTTCAGTGGGTGCGGACACTAAGAATAAATGTGAGCTTCATGAAGATCTTCTTAAAAAAGCTGATCTGATTCTTGCCGATAGTAGGATTCAATGTTGTGAATTAGGCAATATTGCTCATGCCTTGCAAACAAGAGCAATCACAGAAGACTCAATTGTTGAATTAGGTGATGCCATGATAAAGAATATAAGAAGAAAAGATGAACAGCAAATCATTGTTGCAAATTTAACCGGCGTTGCTGTACAGGATATTCAAATAGCAAATCTTGCTTATCAAGCATTATTGAAAAAAAAGCGGAATTAATATGCAGTATCATGACCATATTACAGAAGTTTATAAAAGAATCGCACCTTATATTAAAAAAACCCCGATTTTGAATTCGTCGTATTTTAGCCATAAAACTGGGAGCAACTTATTTTTTAAATGCGAAAATATTCAATATACAAATGCATTCAAGGTGCGTGGATCATTTAACAAAATTACAAATATGCCCGATAAAAACAAGATTATTATTACTGCTTCTGCCGGAAATCATGGATTAGCAGTATCCTTCGCAGCAAAAAAATTTGGCATGAAAGCGATTGTTGTTGTACCTGAATTTGTACCACAATTTCGTATCAATATGATACGAGAGTTGGGAGCAGAAGTAATTGTGCACGGCATAACAATGGATGAGCTAAACGCTAAAGTTGCTGAATATACTAAAGACCCTAACTATATCTATGTTCATGGATTTGATGATGATGACATTATCGCAGGACAAGCAACCATAGCTTATGAGTTATTACAGGAAATTCCTGATATAGATGTTATTGTCGTTCCGGTTGGTGGTGGTGGACTCATTTCCGGTATCGCTCAGTATGCAAAATCTTTTAATCCTAACATCATTGTCTATGGAACCGAAACAATAGGCGCAGATGCTATGTCTAAAAGTCTGGAAGCTGGGAGAATTGTCGCACTTCCAAAAATTACCTCTATTGCGATTAGCTTAGGTGCCTCCAAAGTAGCAGAAAGAACGTTTGAAATTGTTAAAAATAATGTTAGCAAGGTAGTAACTGTCACAGATGAAGAAGCAATCCGTGAGTTAAAAGACATTTTAGAAAAGGACAAAATATATGTAGAGCCAGCTTCTTCGTGCGCTCTATCTGCTGTTATTTCTGGGAAAATTCCTCATATACAGGATAAAAAAGTTGCGGTTATTTTAAGTGGCGGTAATTTTTCTCTTGAACAACTCAAGGCATTTTTATAGGCATTTATTCCCAACCCATTTGTCGCAATTGGGATTTGAATGTGCGCGTCAATATTTACATACCGGTAATGTGAATTACCGGTCTAAATCCACGGCGGGCGCGATCCAGCTCAAAATGCGACAAACAATTTAAACAAATTTAAATTCAATAACCTGCTGTGATTTGACATGAGATTTAAATTTCTATCTAGCTTAAAACGTCGGTCATGATAGCGGATGTTATAAAACATTTCAAAGTAAAATGAACTGTTTCAGCCTGGCATCACGATTTAATTTAAAAGCTCTCTTGCGTCTCCTTTTCTTAAATTAATCGCATATGTTCAGAGCTCGTCTTGGAAGATTACAAAAACAAAGTCTCGTGAATTTCTCAATGTATTTAATCTCAAAAAATTAAATTTGAGGGTCGATTTGATCCCATTCTTCATCTAACCAGTGAATATTACCCTTAGCTTCACGAATTGCCGTATCAATAGAGTCGCAAATAGATAATTGTCGAGTGATTGGTAGCCAGCACATCTCCAAAGGTTCGTCACTAAAATGCTCTTCCTCAAAATAGAAATGACCATTTTTATTTTGAATAAAGTTAACTCTTTTTCTGTTGTCTAAGCTAAAAATTGTTTTTAAAAATTTCATATAAATTTCCAATATCTTTAATTCTTGTCCTAACTTTTCTTTCTAAAAAGAACAATTATTAATACCAATAAAACCAAAGCGACGATATTAATGCCAATAAATGTTGTTGTGACTGGTTGAGGATTAAAAGATATCCGGTAGCCGAATCCGAAAGCGTATAGTGATTTTACTCCAGTGATACTGAAAGCATAAATACATCCAAAAAGGGAATAACAATAAGCATAGAAATTTGGGGTCTGTATACTAACCAGTTGGATCAATTGTGTGATTATTGAAAGCTTATAACCTACTTTTTTATTTTTCCAAAGGGTTATACCAGCAATAATATTGATGAGCCCAAATATTAAGGGGATTGATGCTTGCAAAATAAAGCTCAATGACCATGGCGTAAATGTAATGGTAGAACCATGAGAACTTTCTAAACCAAGCATCATGCCAATTTGAAGAATAAACATAATGAGGACTAATATCCCACCTACTATCTCTATTCCAGCTATAATTTTTCGCATTTTGCATCTCTTAATTAACATTTATACTAATAAATTTGATTTCATCGTTCATTTATATCAATTTTAAGTAGCCTCAACTCCTGCTTTAACATTTTCTTACACTGCCCGAGGTTGTTCTTGTTGTGCGCGTTCTGCAACTTCAGCTTGCGCTTTCACTGCTGCTTCAACAGCGCGTCGTTGTTCCTCTTCACGAGCTTGTGCTTCTCGTTGCGCGCGTTCTGCTGCTTCAGCCTGAGCTCTTGCTGCTGCTTCAACAGCACGTCGTTGTTCCTCTTCACGAGCTTGTGCTTCTCGTTGCGCACGTTCTGCAGCTTCAGCCTGAGCTCTTGCTGCTGCTTCAACAGCGCGTCGTTGTTCTGCTTGACGAGCTTCTGCTTCTCGCTGTGCACGTTCTGCAACTTCGGCCTGAGCTCTTGCTGCTGCCTGAACTTGAGCGCGTCGCTGTTCTTCCGCGCGTGCCTGTGCTTCTCGTTGTGCACGTTCTGCACGAGCTTGCGCTTCTCGCTGAGCCTGTCGCGCGCTTTCTATTGCTCTTGCATGTGCTTCGGCTCTGGCACGTGCTTCTGCCTGGGCTCGAGCTTCCTTCTGCGCACGTTTTGCATATTTTTCTGCCTGGAGTCTCGCCTCATACGCGCGTCTGGCTTTTTCAGCTCTCATTTGGTCACGAATTTCCGCATCCATTCTTGCCTGATCCATTGAGCCATTGTTGTAACCTTCTTCATATGAATAGTCTGCAGGATACTCATTACTAATAATTACAGGCTTGGGATTTTTTGGTTTAACTTGTTTATGCACATCAATTTTTTTGTAATTATTTACGATGGTTTTGGATTCAACAGCAACAGGTAAATTAGCGTTTTCTTTACTCTCAGGATGAGTGCTGGTGGAATTATCACCTACACAAGCTGTTAATAAAATTGCACTTGAGCATAGTAAAATTTTTGAATAATTTCTCATGAAAACCCTCGTTGTATTATAGAAATTCAGTGCCGGTATGATAAACAGCTATTATTAAGATAATCTTAGATTGACTGCCTCTGCCCATGATCCGGTTTCCTGTCAATCTGCGCAAATCCCATCATTAATTTCTGCGCTTCCTGAGGGTTAATCGCTTTATCTGAATTAGCGTAAACATATTTCTGCAAGGTCGCTCCAGTTTCACTGGCAAGCAGACTATATATTACAGATAATTTTGTTAATGGTGTCGGGCATTCGTTTTCCAGCAAATGTAAATAAACATTCGCCCTATTATCACCTCTTGTGTAATCAAACATTCTTGAAGTTTTGCCAAGGTAATTACCTCGCTCCATTTTATAGCCATCAATCGTGTCACCGATTTCACTGCAGATGGTTTCCAGTGATATGCGCTCATTGTTTTTGATAATGTTGCTATTTGCATTTGCGTTAAATGGTGCAAACATCTCGCGCAATTGCATGAATTTATTAAAGCCTGCATTGAGATGATCGAGAAATGAATTTGATGCTAGTGTCGAATCAACGCTTTCATATCCGCCTTCATTACCAATCATTGCATGAGGATCACCACAATTATTACAGGCATTGATATAACCAGCGTTAGGTTTAAATGCATCGCGTTTTTCTGCATCACCCCAACCATCATTTCCCAGCAACTTTAGCGTGAGCGCTCTGATTCTATTGAGATTGTGCGCAACGCGTTGACCATTTACAACTACATTATCACTGTAGGGTAATTCCAGACGTTTAACTTTTCCTAGTCTTGTAGATTGTTCTTCCTTTGAAAGTTCCTGAATATTTTGCAAAGCAAGCGCGATACCATCAAGTCTTGCTTTTTCGAATTGTTGCAGCGCTTCATTTTTTAATCCTAATCCAGCTGCAAAAAATCCCATGCCTGCTTTTAAAAATTTAAAATTGATTATCTCATTGTCTGCAAGATAATTTCCTTGTGAAACGATTGCATCAAGTGACTCAATGAATTCCCTGCAGATTGCAAATGAGACACCATCAAGATCCAGTTTACCTTTCACTCCTTTCCATTTGACATCGATAATATTCTCTGGATTTGCGGGTCTTTGTATTCCATACATCGCGGTATAAATTTGATTTTGCCAATCAAGATAATTTTCAGGTAGTGAAGAATGATCATATTGTTCCGGATAAAAAAACATACCACCTGTGTTACGAAAATCACCTTGCCATTGTAAGCCTGCTTGATCAACTACAATTACTTTTTGTGCTGGAGTGATTGCATTTTTTTGGCTTTTAAAACCACCGGTATGATGAGCATACGTTATTCCAGCAACATTTGTTGCCTTTACCAGACATCTGAGTTGTGCAATTTGATCAGCTGTTAATGTTTTATTATATAAGGCAGTATTCATTGTGCCATTGGTATTATAGTTTTCATTACGGGCTAGAATCTGCAAATGCCTCGCAGTCAATAAACGGGGATCACTCGGAATAACTTCAGTTCTTCTGGTGTATGGATTTTTAAATGACGCACCTAATATGTCGGTATCGGTGAGTAATTTCTGAAATGATTCCAATATGTTTGGTGGACAATTAAGTTGAACATTTCTTGAATTAATATTTTTAGGGAATGATTGATTACCGAATGCTGCAACTTTTTCAACAATAATTGATTTGCTGCTATTCATATTTTCCTCGTTAATGCCTACATTTTGAGCAAAAAGGTAATCTGGTTATTTAAGTAAGTGAGCATATCAATTGAATATTAAGGATATCTTAGGTTCAATCCCTGATAATTATGTATTGTAAATTTGTCCTGTCTTCAATATATTTTCAAACTACATTCCACGTTCTAATGAATAAACAAACGAGGTTAAGCCTAATGTTTTCACACACTCCAGTAAGAAAAATTAAAAATCTTGATACTCACCAGCAAAAACAACTGGATGATCAATTAAAAAAATTCCTGCAGCTAAAACAGCCCACGAAAAAGGATGTCATGTTCGCGATGGATCTGGTTGAGAAAGGCGCTGATTTGAGTATGGATAAAGATGCCTTGCTGGAAAAATTGATGAAACTGGCTGATGCTGAATATCAGCGAGATGAAATATGTGGAAGTAATGGTTTTAAATATTATCCAGATAATATTCAGCGTTACCACGATACCTGCAAACAGGATCCTGCACATTCATTTATCATTAACAGTATTATCAATCTCGTGCAGTCAGGTGCAGATCCAGACAAAACGATAGACATAAGAAATGTAAATGGCAAATTTTATTCTTTGTCACCACTTGTACTCGTGCTCGATTACAAACCTGAAGCGACTGAAATTTTACTGAAAGCTAATGCCAAACCCTATATTGCTCCTACGATACATCAGTTTTCCTATCAAGCTTTACTTTCCAGAGCGCTTACTGCCTGGCTTTTCAATCTTGAAACCATATCTTCTGAATTAGTTGATATACTCAAATATTATAAAAAATATATCAATTTCACTTCACTCACTACTGTGGAAAATTTTGTTTATGTTCTCAATCCAGCGACTCCTGTTGGTCAGATTGTTTGGGCGCGTACAGGAGCTGAAGAATGTTCGTTAAGTGCGGGAACGTGTAAATCTCTCGTAAAACATCTGGGAGAGTTGAATATATCAAAACCAATAATCGTCGCTCAACTTGCAAAAGCAGGAATTATTCTAGACTCCCGGGGATATTTGAAGAATAAGCCAATCTTAAAGAATGCGAAAATGGAAAATCCTCTGCCACTGAATGGAAATAAACATCTGGATGATGAGCTTGAATTCATCATCATAAAAGATGAACCTGAAATCAAAGACCTGGTGCACGCGATGCAGCTAGTGAAACAAGGTGCAAATTCACGCATGAAAGAGGAAAAATTATTATTGAAATTCCTCGCTGCAGCACACAGGCAATATAAGCGTAATGATATATATTCAGACTCAAAAAATGATTTAGCTTTATATGAAAAAAATATTGAGATGTATAAAATTGAATGCCGAAAAAATCCAGAACATTCATTCATTATTGATAGCATTATCAAGCTCATTGAGTTAGGCAGCAATCCGAATCAAAAAGCTTATGTGTTAAATGGAAACACACTTCAACAACATTGCATCACATCGCTTGGTTTAATTCTTGATTACAAGCCAGAAGCTGCGGCAAAGTTAATGCTTGCGGGCGCATCTCCAGGACAACTTCTGGATAAAAACACCAGTTTTATCGATATCATTGGTAATTATCCGTCGCATCCATTCATTAATTATTCACTGACCAAATGGCTTTTTAACGTTAAATCCATTACTTCAAAAATTGTGAACGTATTGAAAAATTATAAAAATCATCTGGATTTCGAATCATTTACGACCAAAGAAAACTTTTTAATGGTTCTCAATCCGCTGACACCAGTGGGCAAAGTTGTCTGGGCAAAGAGAGGCGAAAATGAATGTTCCTTGTTTGGTAAAACACGGTTGATGATTGTCGAACATCTGCAAAAACAATATGGAATCTCGCGTACAACCATTATCGATCATCTTGAAAAATGCGGCATTATTATCGATAGAGTCACCGGTGTGTTCACTAAAATATTGGATGCGACTGGATATATTCATGATGCTGTCACGCAAGGCGATACAGAAATGCTAAGCATGTTGCTTGAACATGGAGCTATTCCTGACGAGAAAAGTATAAATAAAATAAATAATTCGTTTAAGGCTCTAAGAGCGGGTGAGGTATTCCCGAAACTATCTGAATTGCCCAGTAAAATCAGGGAAGACATGTTTTTGAAACTGATTACCTATGGTGCAGCGCCGTTTTATTACCCTTCTCACTTCAAAAATGATTCGATTAACCTTGTCATTGAACTTCAGCCGTATCTTAATCAAGCCCAGAAACTTTATTCTCCACGCGATATGATTGAACTCACCAGGGCTTTATTGCAAGTTTATATCGATGATACTTCTCTCACAGCCAATCATAAACACATTCCTGAGGCAAAAAAATTCCTGGAACGTATTGAAAAGAGTAATTGCACATTTGAAGATATAAAAAAAGAAGCAAAAGAACTGACGAACAAATCGTCTATTCTCGATAAATCAAAAACACTGAAAGGAATTTTTAAGCTAATTGGCAAAAAGGAATTTGAATACTTTTTGCTGCCTATGATGAAAGCAAGCCCAAATAATAAAGAAACTAAAATAGAAACTAAAAAAGATACTTTTCAATTCTTCAATACTACGCCAGTACGCGCAATCAAGAACCTTGCACCACTTGAGCAGAAAAAACTGGATAAACAATTGAAAGCAGTGCTGGATATCGAACCTCCAAAGGAAATCGAAGATTTCAAGCGTGCGATGGAGTTGGCGAGACAGGGAGCGAATATCAGCATGGAAAGAAATCTTTTGTTAAATATTCTAGTGACGAAGGCTTTCTTCGAATATGATAAAAATAAATTAGAATCCTTTAGAGAATATAATGCGCATCTGAAAAATATTAAAGATTATTTTGAAGAGTGTGAGAAAAATCCTGATCATTCATTCTATATTGATAGCATAGTTGAGCTGATCAACTTGGGTGCTGATCCAAATCGTAAATCACACTGGGTGAACGGGATAGTTAAAGAATATTGTGTTACACCACTTGGTTTAATTCTCGACTTCAAGCCTGAAGCTGCAGCAATGTTAATTGAAGCTGGCGCTCTTCCTTTCACAAGGCGTCGTGGAGTCAAGGGGATAGAAAATACTACTATCTATGATGTCATGAGGTTTTCAAATAATCTTGACCTACCCTATCATCCATTCATTGAAATTGCTTTAGTTAAATGGTTGTTAACTGTAAAAAACATATCTCAGACAATTGTAGATGTGCTGAAAAATTATAGAGATGAATTAGATTTTATTTCATGTTTGACTCGTGAAAATTATTTGCATGTGTTAAACCCACTTACCTCAATAGGTAGAGTTTTATGGGCAGATAGAAGTGGGGAATGTACTTTTTTTAATGGAAAGCGTGCAGATGTAATAAACTATCTCGATCACTATTTCAATATAAAATACGATACGATTATCAGTGAATTTGCGAAAATGGGCATCATGTTTGAGAAAAACACTGGAAAATGGCTGCAATATCAGCAATCAACAAATGGCTTGTTAGCGATGAAAGTAAACAAGCCAAATGAAACTATTGAAAGTTTTCGTAGTAGTTTATAAGCATGGAGATAAACGGTACTCCGATAACTCAAATGCTCAACAGGATCTCAGCACATTTTTATTCTCCGCCAGGCTGAGTATAAAAAGCCGACTCGCAGTGCTCCATAACTGGCTCGCTTCATGCGGCACTGCTTTTGGATAACCACTCGTATTCGTAACAGTGATTTCATTTCCCAGTATGCGTGTCGCATCATGTTCGCTACCTTCAACATTTCCACCTTCAGAGAGAGCCATGTCAACAACCACGGAGCCTTTATGCATATGCAGTAATGTATCCCTTGGAATAAGTAATGGTGCAGGTTGATTGGCTCTGCGTGCACTCGTGATAACAATATCAGCATCAGATAATGCTTGTTTAATCACTGTTTGTTGTTGCTGTAAATCTGCATTAGTATCCAGCAGTAAAATATTACCACCATGTTGGGTAATTTCATTTGCCTGATTTGAGTTATTGATAATCACTGTGGTAGGTAGATTTTTGCTGCGTGCTTCCATGAATGCAGAATACCCCACTATTCCAAAACCGATAATAACCACTTTTTTGATGGTTGAATGAAATTTATCAAGCGCATCCAGTAATGCAAGTCTGCCAGCAATTTTACTCATGGAAGCTAAAATATTCATTGGATCATCATGCGCAAGTTGCATTTGATCAATGCTATAGGCATGAATTCCAGCCTGATGATATTCGTTGATATGTGAGGAATGTTTTTCCAGCGGATCGAGAGCGCCAATCATGATCATGCCTTGTGATAAAGCCTGGTTTTCCAATTTTTCACGCTGGGTATCAGGACGTTTGACGCGAACAATGATATTTATATTTGCAAATAATTTTTTAAAATTTTCGACAGAATACTGATTGATATATCGAATTTCAGCACCCGCATTTTCGTATTCTTGATCTGGATAACCTGCTGCTGTGCCTGCATTTTGTTCTATGTAAATTTTATAACCTTTGTTCGCTAATTTTTTTACATCAGCTGGTATGAGAGCAACCCTTGATTCACCCGCACGCGTTTCTTTTGTGATTAAAATATTAGCCATATTCATTTAACACCTCGTTCAATAATAATTTTATTTGCATGGTTAAATTGGTTTATAAATTTCAATAAATCATCTTTATTCAGTGCTATACAGCCAGCAGTTGGTGTGTAATTTTCACGTGCAATATGCAGGAATATTGCCGAGCCCTTTCCTTTTACAACTGGATCATCATTATAACCAATGACAGCAATAATGTCATAAACATGATCTTCGCGCCAAAGATTTTCATGGCTTGCTGCAAAGGGTAATTTAACAGCTTTGTTATATTCTGCTGAATTAACATCATCACACCAGCCGTCATTTTTTGTTAATGCAACCAGGGGGATATTTGTTGTTACTTCATGAGGATCAATGCGATCAGGACGGTAATAGATTTTTCTGATTTTGAATTTGCCAATCGGTGTTGCGCCATCTCCTTCTTTTTTATTTTCTGTTACACCAGTTCGCCCAAGCGCACAACGATAATGTTGATTGTGAAATGTGATATGACAGGATGAATCAATTTGATTAAAAGTCACTATTGCTGGTGTGGGTCTGGCAAGCGCAAAATTTGAAATTAAAAGTGTCAGGAAGAGTAAATTAAATGAAAACTTCATGTATGGCTCATTTAGATGATTGATTTTAATGTATCAAGGCTTATATTCCCACCGCTCATTACCGCAACAACATTTTTTCCCTGAAATTTATTTGCTGATTTTAGAACGGCTGCCAAAGCAACTCCTGATGCACCTTCGATTAAAAGATGTTGTGTTTTAATCATTCTGATGATGGCGTTTTTAATTTCATTTTCTGAAACGAGAATATACTCATCAACTAATTGTTGGCAGATATCAAAAGTAATAGCACCTGGCTCAATACCGCCCGCTGTTGCATCAGATAACGTTGGCAATGTTTCCATTTCAATAATATGTCCTGCTGTTATCGACTCTGCCATCACCGGTGAATTTTCTGGCAAGCAACCAATGATTTTTACTTCTGGATTCATCGCTTTTAAATAACCCGCAATGCCTGCGATTAAGCCACCACCACCAATCGGAACGAAAACTGCATCGCAGGTTTCCAGTTGATAAAATAATTCAAGACCAATCGTTCCTTGTCCTGCAATGACAGCAGGATCATTGTACGGTGAAACATAAACCATATTATGTTGTTTCGCATATTCCAGCGCACGCATTTCAGCATGCATGCAATCAGTGCCATAAAATTGCAGATTGTTTGTATAATTGCGAATATTCTCTATCTTGGTGGATGCAGCATTTTCAGGTACGAAGACGACACCTTGCATATCCAGTTCTTTCATGGCAAATGCAACAGCCGCACCATGATTGCCAGAAGAGGCTGTCACCACTCCTTGTGCTCGCTGTGCTGCATTCAGGCTCAATAATTTATTGAATGCACCGCGAACTTTGAATGAGCCAGTATATTGAAGGTTTTCACATTTCAGAAATAAATTAATACCACTTTCCCGGCTGAGTGCAATGGAGTAATCGAGCGGTGTTTCGCGGATATATTGTCTAATGCTTTTTTCAGCGGTTAATACTTCATTTTTGATATCAAACATGGCTCTTCACATTCCTGGAGTTGTTTTAAGATTTTCCTTTAAGAACTCAATGAGCTTTGGAGACATGCGTTTGAGTTCATTCGAGCCGCGGGTAATTTTGGCAATGCTGACATGTAAATTATCTGCCATGTCACGTTGGGTTTTTTCCTGCTTGAGTAAATCAACTATAATCAGACAGCGCATGGCAATGCTTTCACGCTCTTCTGGTGTCAGCAATAAATCAAATAGGGATGAAAGCATCTTGTCGTTTTTAGTCGCGAGACATAACTTGATAAAACTACGCCAAGCAGCCTGATTCATGAGAAATATACCTTGTTATGATAATACTGCCATATCATTACAAAATATGATTTATATATCAATGATGATTTAATTACGCATGCACCACTCCTGTTTTGATTAACAGAATCATGAAGGAAAATAATAAAATTAATATCGGTGTGACTTTGCCGCCTATTACCTTGTATGGTGCTGATGCAATTGTTTTTCTTCCCAGTAAAACAACCGTAGCTGGCATTAATCCAAATAATAGAACATCAACAAAACCACCGGCAAAATCCAGCATGTTTAAAAATAAATTTGGATAAATGAGCGTGAATATAAAAGATGGAATGAAGATGATCGCGATATAAAACATATCATTGCTGATCTTTTTATGCAGGGAATTCTTTGCACTATCCTTGATAAAATCCACCAGACTAATTGCTGTAGGAATAAATGAAGTCAGCAAGGCAAACAGGGAAAATGATTTCACCAGAAAAATAATGGAAATAACAGACATGGAACCGCCTAATAATTGCGTAACCAGTTCGGCATTTTTAATGCTGGCATCAGCAGGTAAAATTCCCAGAATGACATAATTCCATAACATATAAACCAGCAAGGGAATGAAATTGCCAATGATAATGGCAAAGCGAATATGATTAACATTTTTATTCAGATAATAAGTAATGCTGGGTACGAGATTCTGGTAACCAAAACAAATCAGCATGATCGGTACAACATTTAAGATCGACATGAAATCAACTTGTGATGTTTTTAATATGTTGACGTGTTGCAGACCAATTACGATCAAGGCGAAATAAGTAATAATCAAACCCAATAATAATAATTGATTAAAGCGATTTGCCATGTGTGTGCCAGCATAAGTAATCGCAGCGACAAGACTGACGCAGAGAATAATGCCGATGTATTTGGGGACGGCATAGCCCGTGAGGGAGCTCACGATATCAGAAAAAATGATGCCACATCCATCAAGATAGGCTACGAATAAACTGTAGAATAATGCGAGAAATAAAAATAAGGTGATGAATTTGCCTTTTTTTCCCAGGATGGATTCGACGATGGTGGAAAAATTAACTTTTTCCTCAAACCATAATGTCGCTTCCAGAATGAGTAAACCAGTGATGGTGGTGAATATATAACAAAATATTGTCGCAACAGTGGATGAAACAAAACCAGCCATCGCGGTTCTGACGGGTAAGCCAATCATGCCCGCGCCAATGCAGCAGCCGGTGATTAAAAGCGTTGCACCAAAAACTGATTTGAATGAAGATGTGTTCATGTCGCTGATCCGTAATTATGTAATGGCGTAACATTACATGATGGGATGAGGATGTGTCAAGGGTTTGTATACAACGTAACTCCGCTTTCTCTGCAGGATCAACTGTCATGCTGTGCGGAGAGCTATCATCCTGTTGCGG